>JALYTX010000001.1 GCA_030854055.1 Gemmatimonadota bacterium
ACCAGCGTCGCGGCGACGTCGCCGACGATGCCGAGCGATTTGGCCGAGATCTTGTCCATGGTATCGGCGAGCGTGTGGTGGTAGCTGTTGTTCGCCGGTCCATAATCGATATCGATTACGTCGATCACACGAAGGCCGGCCTGTAGCAGCGGAATGTGGTCGTCGGTGACGGCGTACTTTGGAGTGGGGATGAAATACTGTGCGTAGCCGAGACCGGCGGCCGCCTGCCAGACGCGGTTGACGACTTCAGGAGCGCGCGCGACGGAGTTCTGTTCCTGATAGATGTTGAGGTCCTTGTCACCGATCATGTCGAACAGGACGCCGAAGATTGGTTGGTAGCCTGGCGACGGCAGATGCGATGCAAAATAGGTGGACCCCATGAGGACGTCGACGTCGGGAGGGCCAAAGGTTCCGTAGTCTTCCCCATCGACGAAGAGAAGATCGACCCCCACATTGGGCGGCGTTTTCTTCAGCAAATCGCCGAGTGCGACGAACAGGCCTACTCCGGAGGCACCGTCATTCGCTCCGAGGATGGGCTTTGTGCGGTTTGCGGGATTGGGATCGTTGTCGGCGACCGGCCGCGTGTCCCAGTGGGTAAGGTAAAGAACGCGGTCAATGGCGCCCGGTCGAAAGCGCGCGAGGATGTTCCTGAGTGGGATGCTATCGCCGTTCGCGAGCTTGTGAGTCCAGCGTTGCTCGATCACCGTGTCGGCGCGCGAGCGCATTTGTGCCGCGATCCAGTCGCCGGCCTTCTGCCAACCTGGCGAGCCTGGAATGCGCGGTCCGAACGAAACCTGGATTCTCGCGTACCGGTAAGCTGCGTCGCCATCGAAGCCCGTTTTGGAGCGTTGGCAGCCGGACACGAGCGGTAGGAACGCAAGGCAGGCGAGTAGTCGGTTGAGAAGGACGGGTCGGATCATTGGATGTGATGATGTATGCAGAAAAGATACGCTTGGCGCGGTTGTCAGTGCATTTCGCCGGAATAGAACTGCAGATGCAGGATGGCGCTGAGCACCGTCTGGGTGAACTCCCGGCTGAGATTGCGGTCGAAGCTCTCGACTCGCGATATGACGAAGCTGGACGTCATGGTATCCGACACGTCGGTATCCGCGGTGAAAGTGGCAGACCGGCGCCCGTTGTCGGTGAGGCGGCTTCTCCCGAGCAGCACGAGCGGGTTGAGCACGTAGCTCTGGCCATAGCTGTCCTGGAAAGAGACGCGAGTGCGCAAGTCGCCGTGGGGATGCCATTGCGGCGGGAGGGCGAAAGCCCGCGCGATGTCCGCGTTGACGTCGAGCGCGGTTCCGCGTCCGTTCAATCCCGGGCGGTCGTCCAGGCGCTGCACGAGGTTGGCTCCAAAGCTCGTACTCAACGGATGCGAGCCAAGCCACACCGCACTCACCGATACGGGATAGCTCCGGATTCGTGTGAGTCCGCTGCCGCTACCGGGAACGTCGTACTCGCCGGAACCGATGAGCAGTTGTGACGTTTCGGCAACGCGCGCGCTTGCGGTGAAGTTCTGGATGACTGACGTGGAATCGGTAGCACGGCGGCTCCACCTTAGCGCGATATCGGGGAAGACGAGCTGCTGCGCGTCTCCAACGTCCTGGCTGTTATCGGAGAGCAGGGTCCAATTCCGCATACTCAGGCGCTGCAGGTGATTTGTGAGCGTGGCACCGAAAGGAAGGTTGATTGTCTGCGAGAGCGTGAGCTGATCATTGACGCCGGCGCTTGTCGCATTGTCGGCGCCGATATGGCGGAACTGCGAGATGTCACCCAGGCCAAGCTGGTAGACGAGTGGTGCGGACGCAGCGGCGCCGTCGTACGCCGTCAGCACGTTGCGATCGAGAGAGATGTCTAGCGGTTGGAGCGCGCCGAGCAGCGCGCGGGCGCCCGGAATCCAGTTAGTGGAATTGGACAGGGTTCTGAAGTCGATCGTGAAACCCAGGTTTGCGTTCTGCGTGTTGCCGATCTTGCGCGGTATGCGGTAGGGACTGATCGAATCGACGGCACGGATGAAATCGAGCGTATTGGGATCGCGCAGCATGCTGTAGCTGGAGCTGCTGTTGAACCTGGACTTGAGCCAGGGGAGGATCGCTACGCTGTAGCTGATCTGCGTTCCGACGTTCCGCTCGCGCTCGAGTCCGGTGTCGAAGCCCGCGAGTCTGTCGCGCTCGCTTGCGTCCACGAGCCCGAGGTCAGGGATGCCGGAGTATGATCTGAGGTCGCGCAGCGATGACAGATTGAAACGGATCGTGCTGTTTCGCAAGGGATGGAACGCGAGGGCGCCACCGTTGCGCACAGTATTCGTCAGCCCCGAAACGACGCGTCCGCTATCGTCTGAAGCGGCCGCGGGCTTGATGTATGTGACGCGCCGGTCGTTACCGTTCTCGTACGTAGTGCTCAGACTCACCTCCGTCGGGAGCACCGTTGCGAGCGACGGGGCTATAGCGCGAATGAGGTTGTACTCGAGGCCGACGCGCAGATCGTGGGCGTGCCCGTCCTCGTACTCGCTGCGGGCGTCGGCCGAAGTGAAGGTTCCTTGCAGAGTAAGGTTGTTGAGTAGTGGCGCGAGCGTGCCGCCAGTTACGGGAGTGGCACGCCTGACGCCGAACGTTACCGACGTGGCGGCGTTGTGCGGCGTGCGCAGTCCCGTAACCGCGCTCGCGTCGATGTCGGATTGGGTGAGGAACGTCGGGTCGCTTGAGGCGCCTGTGTAGTTGAGTGTGACCGGGATTGAGTATCCAAACGATCGGGGGAGCAGTTTCTCCATTCTGAATGCTGCGCTCACATCCATCGTGTTGTCGGTCAGGTACGTTGGCTGATCGCCGAGCTGGCGAAAATTGGGGTCGCGTCGAGTGAGGTTGACGCGTACATCAGCGAAGTCACTGGCGGTGACACCGAGCGCGACCTGTCCGGCGAAGCCTGCAGCATCGACGACGCCACCGAGCCGAATGTCGTCGACCCATAACTCCAGCGTGTCGGAGGGGGAGATCTGCTGCGCAACCGACGTGCCCGGAACACGCAGCATTCCCACCGCCAGCTCCTGAATAGCGGCGAGATTCGGCGGATTCACGCCCGGGTCGGTCGTGTACACGATGTAGCCGTTCGAGCAGGCCGCGTACAAGGCGCTCGTGGATGTCGTGGGCTGAAACGGCGTGTTCGCGACCAGCACGGAATCGGCACCGCTGCACGTATTGCGGCGTGTACCGCGAAGATAGGCGTTCTGAACCTGCGCGCGAAGCGCGATGAGCTTGCTGAAATCGACGCGGATCTCCGGGAGCCACGCGGTGGGTCCGTTGCCCGTGCCGGCGCCGCTGAGCGGAGTGTGGTACATGTAGAAGTTTGTAGCGTCGTGGCCAAGCTTGACGTAGAATTCGAGCTCTCCATTGATTCCCCACCCAGTACTCACGCCGCGCGCCCAGAGTCGCATCTCCTTGTAGCCCAGGAAGTTCTTCTGCCCTTCGGGGAACCGGTAGTACGCTTCGGCGCGATCGTACTCGTTGAGTCCGCCGCCGACGACTCGCAGAGAGTGTTCGTTGATCAACACGCGCGCGGAAGTGAGTGGCGTGCTCTTGAGGTCGGGTTGATTCGCAACGCCGGGCGGGGAGTCGTAGTTGATGCCGCTCGAGAGCCCGCGATCTTCGGTCCCAACCGTACCAACCGAGACAAAGCCGACGCTCGGCTGATCGCCGGCGATGCCACGCACTGCAGCGTCGCTTCGCTTGAGCCACGGCGCGCCGCTCAGTCGCAGGCGATCAAGCGCGATCTGGCTGTATGCGGAGTCGGGGAGCGCTGATCCCGAGATCATGGTGATGCGGAGCGCACGCGCGCGACGCAGCAATGGTGCGTTGAGCGTATCGTCGGGTGCGCGGAACGGCACGCGGACGAACACCCAGCACACCGGAGGACCGGCGACCATCTCTCCACGTCGCGCGGGGCGCGGAATGCACTTCCCCACCCTGTTGTACTTGTGATCGTCGCTGAGATCGACCACGAAACGCCGGATCTGCTCCTGTTCGCGCTGGGCGCTGGTGAGGTTCAGAACATTGTCGCCGTCCAGATCCTCCTCGTCCAGACGACCGTTGCCGACCGTGCAATCGGTTCTCGTATCGCCGAGGGCGTACAGCGCGCCATACTGATTGCGGCAGATCTGCAGGCTGTCGCGCATACGCACGACTGGGACCTGACCTGGAAGAGTGTCGGCGATGACCGTTACACTGTCGGCGACGTCACCAGGCAAACCTCTGTCGTTGACGTTGGCGTTGAACGTTCGCGAGAACGGATCACGCTCGCTGTCGAGCCTGTCGAAGCCGGCAAGCCGGCGGCCGACCATCAACGTATCGCGGAGAAGCCGATTGAGACCGTGGATTCGCACCGTATCCGGTTGAAGCGCGACGGAGTTTTCTGAGATCTCTCCGATGTCGAGCACGAGCGTTGGATTCCTGGCGCGACCGGCGCTGGAAGTATCAACGAGCGCCCAGAACTCGATGTTCTCCGTGCGCGACACGTCCGTTCCGGCGAAGCTCAGCGAAGTGCGGATGGAGCGCCAGCGCCGTCCGCTCACGGTCGAACCCGTACTCCAGTGCGCGTTGCTATTCGGGTCGTCGCGCAGACCGACCGATAGCGGGAACATGGTGAGCCATAGAAGCTGCTCGGGTGCTGCGACTCCCGCGCCGGAGAACGCGACTTCGGGATCGATCTTGTCGATCGTGAACTGGAGCTGCTTGCCTAGCGAGTCGCGAACATTGGTCTGATACGCGAGCTGCGTCGCGCGATTCAGATCCAACGCATTGCTGCCGAACCGCGCCAGAGCGTTGTGCGCAACGGCTGGTTGACTGCTGTAGTACCAGTATTGATCCCCCAACAGCACGTCCAGGCCGCCGGCCTCCTCGAACGATTCCAGGTAGGCCTGCTGTCCGGCGCTGGGTTGCGGCTTGCTGGCCGCGAACTCGCCGGCCAGTGTAACGTGCGACGGCACATCCGTATGGCCATACGGGAGCCGGGACACGAGTCGTGTAAGCGGTTCGGCGTCGAAGTTCATCACAGCGTTGATCCCACCTATGAGAGTGGACTGTGGCTCGAGTCCAAGCAGGGGGCGGGTGTACGAGGTTTTCTGCGATTGCGAGAGGGCCAGAATGTTGATCTGACCGTTGCTGAGCGGGATCTCGAGCGACGATCCGATTATGGACGTCGGAGTTTCGACGAAGAGCGGATTCTCCTCGAACTGAACGGTGACCTGCCGCGGTCTGGGAAAGAGCGTGTCGGGACGCGCGAAGTTGACACGTCCCAGATCGTAGTCCACCGAATAGTCGCTGCCGCGGGCAAGGAGCACGTTGTCCACGAGGATACGCTCGGAGTTCGGACGTACCTGAACCGCTCCGAGCGAGAGTGTTCCGTTGGTGCCATTGCCCTGCGCCTGATATCGCAGGCGAATGTGGTACACCGCACCGGGCCGCTGCGACGTGACGAGGTAGTCCGCGGGTGTGGTGTATACGGTGTCGTTGTGGGGATTGGCCGTACCGGCGAGGCCGTTGCTTGCAAACGGGCGCAGCGAAGGAAATACGAGAAACTGATCGCGAATGGTGGAGGTCCCGAACGCGCCCACGCCGAGTGCGAAATCGGGATCGGTGGCACGGGGCCAGAGACGGTTCTCTACATCGAAGGTGGATGTATTGGTCGGCTGTGCGAGACCGAACAGCTCGAGATACGTCGCGGCCGCACCTGCCAGCGGCTTCTCCTGATCGGTGGCGTTGCCCGTAACGACCTTGACCGACACGCTCTGCCGCACCACGTCGCTGCCGCCGAGTCTGTACACCGACCGAATCTCGCGCCGGAATGCGGCGTCGGCGGGCTGGATGTTTGGATCCCAGAGAAGATTGGCAAACTGCGCGTGGGCCGTTGTAAACTGGAGATCGGGAGTGCCACCAGTGGATGCGAACGTGGTCTCGACGCCGTTGATGCGCACGCGGTACGCGACAACCAATCGCTCATTGTTCAGCGACAGCGGCCGCACGAGCGCGATCCACAGCCGCGACGGGTCGGCGTAGTAGTCCACACCCTCCCGGAGGTACTCGTAAACCTGGCCCGTCTTGGAACGCGGGTCACCGAGCAAACGGAATTGCGGGCCGTCCGGGTTTGGCGGTTGACCACCGATGAGCAGCCTGTACACGTACAGCCGCACCGGCCGGAGTGTGTCCGGAAGCGATGCTGCGAGTCGCGTCATCTGCTGCCGGTTCAGGATGTCGACATTCGGGTAGCCGGCAAACTGCCTGGGATCAACGGTGAAGAAAAAGCGGCGTGGCTCGAACTGGTAATCCTCGACGGAGCGATCAACAGCCTGGAGAACGCGGTCGCCGACGGTGAACACACGATCGCGAACGACGTTCCCTTTTTGTTGAGCAACGATGGACCGAAGCGTGATCCCCTCGCCGAGGTTGGCGACAGCCTGCACCCCGTAGTTGCCGCTGGGAATCGCGGCCGTTATGAAGCGGGAGGGTGGCGGCTGGAACGTCACGTTGCCGACCTCCAGCCGTTGCAGAAACTCTCTCGGCTTGCCTTCAAAGGCGATTGAGATCGTATTGGACGCGTCGAACTCTCGCTGCGAGTCATAATCGACGTTCACGTGAACGCGTTCGGCGACGACGCCGGCGGAACGGAGTGCGTACTGGAAGTCCAGGGTCGGCTCGAAGGCGGAACGACACGTGTTCGCCGCCAGAAAGTAAGTGACGCCCTGGCACCGGTTCGTCTGGTCCTTTTCGTTTCTGAATTCGAGCCGCGAGTCGAGCTGAATCCCCAAGTCGGCGTAATCTCCGAAGAGGCGGTCCCGTGTCGGAGCGCGTGGTTTCCGAAGCTGCGCATCCTGTGCAGCGAGCGGCTGCGGCCGACCGGTGGCAAAGTTCTGGGCCGCGACCTGCCCCCACACGGACTCGAGTATCGAACGACTGTTCAACTGGAAGGCGGTAGCGCGGGCGGCCTGGATCTCCGCTTCGGCCTCGCGGTAGCGGAGCTCGTCCGAGCGGGTTTGAACTGTCGGGAGCTGGAGCGGCAGGGTGTCCTGCCCGATCCTGACGCGAATACGCGACGGCGGACGGGGGACGGTATCGCGGACCTGCGCGGCGAGCGGAGCCGATACCGCCAGCGTGATGGCGACCACAGCCGCGAGAAATCGAGCTGTGTCAGGCGTCGGTGCACGCGTCAAGCGCGGCCGGGGTGAGCCAGGGGGCGCGTGCTCCTGCCGGCGCGCCATCCATGGGCGCCCGGTGGAGACCCGCCCTGTAAATTTCACCCCGTGAAGATACTCTCCAGATACGTACTCAAGGAGCACCTGGGGCCCCTCGTCTTCGCATTTGCATCGCTCACTTCACTGCTTCTGCTCAACTATGTGGCGAAGCAGTTCGGCAACCTTGTCGGCAAGGGTATTCCGTGGACGGCTGTTGCGGAGTTCCTGCTGCTGTCCATCCCGTTCACCGTGGTGCTGACGCTTCCGATGTCGGTGCTGGTGGCAACTCTTCATGCGTTCAGCCGGCTGGCCGCCGAAAACGAAGTCACGGCTCTGAAGGCGAGCGGGGTTAGTCTGAAGCGGCTGATGACGCCGATCCTGATCGCCGCTGCGTTCGTGACTGTGTTCATGGTGGTGTTCAACGATCAGGTGCTGCCGCGCACCAACCACCAGCTCGCGGTGCTCCAGTCGGACATCGCGCAGAAGAAGCCGACCTTTGCATTACGGGAGCAGGTCATAAATGAAGTGAGTCCCGGCAAGCTCTTTCTGCGCGCGAACCGTCTGGACCAGGCGTCGAATCTGATGCGCGACGTCACGATCTACGATCTTTCGGATCCGACGCGCAAGAGAACGATATACGCAGACAGCGGCAATATGGCGCTCGCCCGGAATCAGAGCGACCTCCTGATGACGTTGTATCATGGCTCCATGCAGGACGTACCCGTCGCCAACCAGACGCAGCTCCAGCGGTTGTTCTTCAATACGGACTTCATCACGGTCAAGGGAGTCGCGAACCAGTTCCAGAAATCGGGTGACGCGCAGAGCAAGGGCAACCGCGAGATGTCCGTGTGCGAGATGCAGCGCGAAGTTGCACGCGGCCGTGCGGAATACATGAGTGCGCGTGCGGAATTTCTCCGTGGTGTCAAGGTGGCGCGCGACAGTGGAATGAAGCTTCCGCTCGACATCTCGGCGGCCGACACGAGAGTTCCGTCTCGCATAACACTGGGCGGCCTGTACTGCAGTCTCCTGAGCCGGCTGGGTGTTCCCCGTCTGGGCGCGCAGGAAGTACCGCCCCCGCCGCAGCGACCGAATGTCGCGCCGGTGAAGATACCCACCCGGCAAACGACAGCCGTGCCGGCAATGGCCGCGCCGCCAATGCCCGGGCATCTGAGCGCAGCGCCGGCGCCAAGTGCGGGACAGTCGGTGTCGCCGAGCATGCTGGAAGTGACGCGTATCCGAATGACAGACGCACAGACGCTGATCAATGGCGACGAGATCGAGATCCACAAGAAGTTCGCGCTTGCTGTCGCGTGCCTCGTCTTCGTCATGCTCGGCGCGCCAATCGCGCTGCGGTTTCCGCGCGGAGGCGTAGGTCTCACTCTCGGTGTGAGTCTGTTTGTCTTCGCACTCTACTACATAGGCCTAACCGCGGGCGCGGCCGCGGCCTCGCAAGGATTGCTGCCGCCTGTGATCGCAATGTGGGCCGCCAACGTGATATTCGGTGCGGTCGCTGTGGCGCTGATGTGGCGAATGGGAAAGGAAGGAAGCACTGCTCGCGGCGGCGACCTGCGCGAAGCGCTCGGGAACGCGCGGGTGTGGTTGGCGCAGCGCGTGCGCCGGCTCGGCGAAATGCCGGCGCGCCGGGCGGGCGAATGAGGATGACACACATCATCAAGCCGCTCGACCGTTACGTGTTCAGCGAATTCTGGCGGATTTTTGTCACGACTGCGCTTGGATTCCCGGTGCTAGTAATCATCATCGACATCACCGACAATCTCAACACCTACCTGCAGCGCAACCTGCCGAAATCGCAGATCGCGCTGAGTTACGTGTACTGGCTACCTGACTCGATGTTCATGATCCTTCCGGCTGCGGTCCTGTTCGCAACTGTCTTCTCGATAGGCGCTCTCACTCGCCATTCCGAGATCACTGCGGCCAAGGCGTCGGGAATCTCGTTCTATCGGTTCATCGCGCCGATCTTTGCCGGTGCGCTGTTTGCGGTTGGGCTCGGACTTGTGATAGGCGAACTGGCGCCGCACACGAACAAGCGAAGACTGGAATTGCTGGAAACGCAGAAGTTCGCCAGCACGACCGACCGCTACAACTTTGCATATGCCGGCGACGCGGGGCGCGTATACAAGATTTCTGCGCTCCATCTGGGGACGAACAAGGCAGACGGAGTGGAGATCGAGCGCAAGGGAAGCGGCAGCGACTATCCTTCGTACATCGCCACCTCGAACACTGCCAGCTACACTCGGCAGGGTTGGGTGCTGGGTCGCGGCACGCTCCACCTGATCACGGGCCCCGCTTCGAACACTACATTTTCGTACGATTCGCTGTACGACAAACAGTTCACGGAAAAGCCTGAAGAGCTTACTGCGTCACCCAAGGCTCCCGCGGAAATGGATTACGCGGAGCTCGGGCGGTTCATTCGCGCGATGGAACGTTCGGGGACGGACGTGAACGAGCTACGCGTGGAGCGGATGCTCAAGATCGCCATCCCGGTGACGAGTCTGGTCATTCTGCTCTTCGGCGCGCCGCTTGCAACGAGCACCCAGCGAGGAGGGGCAGCCTACGGAGTAGGCGTCAGTCTCGCCACCACCGTAATCTTCCTAATGCTGATTCAGTTGACCAAGGCTATTGGCGGTAAGGGGTTGCTGCCCCCGGAGCTCGCGGCGTGGCTCCCGAGCATTTTGTTCGGAATCATAGGCCTTGCGCTGTTCACCCGCGTGCGTACCTGAGTGAGGGTCATAGACCGGGTCAGCGGATCGTTCGCTCGCATCGGCGAGCGCGGATACTTTGCCGCCGATATCGTGCGAGCGCTTCCGGACTGGCGAACCTACGGCGTGGAGACCGTGCGTCAGATGCGGAACATCGGCGTCGGATCCGTTCCGCTTACAGTGATTGTAGCTGCGTTTATTGGGGCCGTCACCGCATTCCAGACGAGGTACCAGCTCTTCGGAGGTGTGCAGCTCTCGGTAGTGGGGCTGATATCGCGCCAGTCAATTATTCTCGAGCTTGGTCCGCTGCTCACGGCGCTTGTGCTCACCGGACGCGTCGGCGCGCGGATTACCGCAGAGCTCGGCACGATGCGCGTGACCGAGCAGATCGACGCCCTGACGGCGCTCGGCACGGAGCCCGTCCAGTACCTGATGGTGCCCCGGGTCGCCGCCTCCATCATGATGATGCCCCTGCTCGTCATCATGGGCGACGCGGTCGGAATCTTCGGCGGTTACCTCGTGGCCGTCAAGCTTCTGGGAGTCAACCCGGTCCGATACGTGGAGAACTCGTTCCAGTTCCTCCACCTCGGGGACGACATCGTCTCGGGACTCATCAAGGCGGCGGTATTCGGCCTGATCTTCTCTCTCATCGCGTGCGTCCGCGGTTATTACACCTCCGGGGGCGCGGAGGGAGTCGGGAAGTCCACGACCCGCGCGGTCGTCAGCGGAAGCCTCTCGGTGCTCTTCGCCGACTTCTTTCTGACGAAGCTCCTGTTCTGATGGAGGCCCGCAGGCGGGAACCCGTGGGCGAGACCGGAGCGCAGGCGAAGCTTCGCGTCGAAGACCTCCACAAGGCGTTCGACGGGAAGGTGGTCTTGGACGGCCTGAGCTTCTCGGTCCGGGACGGGGAATCCCTGGTGATCGTGGGCCCATCCGGCACGGGCAAGAGCGTCCTCTTGAAGCATCTGATCGGCCTGATCCAGCCGGACTCCGGCCGGGTCTTCGTGGACGGGAAGGACGTCTGGGCGATCTCGGACCGTGAGCGAAACCAGCTTCGGAAGCAGTTCGGGATGTCCTTTCAGGAAGGGGCGCTCTTCGACTCGATGAGCGTCTTCGAGAACGTCGCGTTCCCGTTGCGCCGTTCGGGGCGGCCCCCGCGTGAGATCCGCCAGCGCGTGCGGGAGTGTCTGGACATCGTCCATCTGCCGGACGTCGAAGACAAACGCCCCTCGGAGCTTTCCGGGGGCATGCGGCGCCGGGTGGGGTTCGCCCGCGCGATCGCCCACGAGCCGGACATCCTCCTGTTCGACGAGCCCAACACCGGACTCGATCCGATCATGACCGACGTGATTGATGAGGTCATTCTCAACATGCGCGAGCGCCTGAAAGCGACCATCGTCACGATTACGCACAACATGCCGAGCGCCGAGAAGATCGGCGA
>JALYTX010000015.1 GCA_030854055.1 Gemmatimonadota bacterium
CGCCGTGTCAAACGGCAGCTCCAGAGTTTCATCGGGTTGCAACGACGCCCATCGAGCCGTCAACTCTCGAAGCCGTGCGCGGATTCGCACGAGTTCGTTCTCCGTGAGCGGCCGAACCGTCTCGAGCCCGCGCGATTCCGCGTAGACGCGTGCGTGCTGGTTCATCTGCTCGGCGGTCCATTCGGCGCCCAGTGATCGTTGCACATCGAAGAAACCGACGATCTGCTCGACGGTAAGTGCTTCTCTGGGAATTGGACCGCGTGCGCTCTTCCCGGTCGTCTCGTTTATGTCCCAGCCTCCGGCAATAAGCCCGAAGAAGCCCGAGCGAAAACCAAGCTCGCTCTCCACTACGTAGTGCGTGATGTCGTGCGAAGGAAAGACCGATGCCAGCGATCCCTTCTGGCGTTGCCAGGAAGATGTCCCGTCCGGGCGATCGCATCGCAGAACGACGTCGCCATCCTTTCTCCTGGTCAGACGGATGATCATCGATTGGGCTCAGCGCAGACCAAGAACCACGACGGTAGCATCGGAACTCTTCGTCTGCCAGGTCATCGGCGCATCGAGACCCGACGCAATTGCTACGTATTGCTTTCCGTTGGCGGAATACGAGATGACGCCGCCCCCGATGGGCTGCCCGGTGTTATACCGAAACAGCATTGCTCCAGTGCGCTCGTCGAAGCCGAGTACGTTGCCATTCAGATCGGCGGCGAAGAGCACACCCCCAGCGGTCGATGTCACTCCCGCAACGATTGGGGTCGCCGATGCATAGCGCCATTTTACCGAGCCGTCGTCCGCATCGATCGCCGTGAGCCAGCCACGACGCCTGTCGAGCGAATCCATTACTCCGAACGGAGATATCAGCTTCGCACTCCCAGTCCAGGGAATGCCGAGCTTATTCTTGAGCTTCGAAGGCGGGTCGACGCGCACGGTGCTGCACCAGTCGACGGCGCCCACGTACAGCATGTTGGTGGCTGCTGAATATGCCGGCCCGTTCCACTCGACGCCGCCCTGCACACCGGGACAGAACCGCGTACCCGCCTCGGTGAGTGGCGTCGCGCCGTTCAGAAGCGTTGTGATCGGGGTGCTGTACATGATCCGTCCGCTCGCTCTATCCACGCCGTAAAGATGCCCGTCCTTGCCTGCCTCGGCGACTATCTGTGCATGGTTACGGGTCGTTACCAGAAGCGGGGCCGACGCGACGTCCCAATCGTGGAAGTCGCGCTTCAGGAGTTGATACACATGCTGCAGCGCGCCGGTTCGCGCATCGAGCCCGACGACGGAGTAAGTGTAGAGATCGTCACCGTCACGCACCTCCTGCAGGAAATCCGGCGCGGCGTTTCCCGTCGGGATGTAGATCGTGCCGGTGACGGTATCGATCGTGTATGATGTCCAAGTGGTACCGCCGCCTCGCGGAACTTCGTCCGTCTCGGCGGGCCACGTCTCATTCGCGGGACCGTTGCGCGGAACAAGGTCGAAGCTCCAGACACGTGCACCCGTTCGCGCGTCGAACGCCATCATGCGCCCCGTCACGGCGAAGTTGTCACCGCCTGCGTTGCCGATGTACACCAGACCGTGCCATGCAACCGGAGATGCCGGAAAGGTCTCGCCCTTCTTTACGTCACCCGCGAGCACGTTCCACACTTCCTCGCCAGTGCGAGCGTCCATGGCGTACACACGCCCGTCGTTTGCACCGCGGAACAGCCGCGGCCCGTCGGGTGTGTCGAGATACGCGACGCCGCGGTTCGTTTTAAGATCGTAGTCCGGCTTGGGGGAGTATGCGTACGTGTGCTTCCACCTGAGCGCGCACGTGGCGGCATCAACCGCGTAGGTGTTCCTGGCGGAAGTGAGATACATCACGCCCGCAACGACAATCGGGCCGGACTGCATGGGTGTCTGCTCAGCGGTCGCGAATCTGCAAACTGGAATCAGCGACGCGACGTTCGCGGTGGTGATCTGCGCGAGCGGCGAGAAGCGCAGGCTGGCCGGGTCATTGTTGTAGGCCGGCCAGTCCGTAGCCGGATTCACGGCGGTTGTACCGGGTTGGCCGGATCCGAACGCCGGACCGCGGCTTGTGGAGCTCGCCCCCCTGGGACGCGTGTCCACCGGACTCTTGAGGAACGGCAGGTACTGGATGTACGAGCAACCGCTGGCGGAGAGAGCGACGAGCGCAACGAGCGCGATGCTCCCCATGTGACGAAAACGATTCATTATTGTTGGGCCCTCGCCCTTTCAGCCAGTCAGCTTCAGCTCGAGCAACAGCGTCGACGTGCTGGGCTCGCTCGTGTAGTACATCCGGATGCTGTCCAGCACGACAGGCTCCGCGATCCGCACGGCCAGCAGCGCGTCGAGTGACTCCCGCGTCAGAGTCCTGTAAAGATTCAACGTCACGTGTGGCGAGAACGCGAATCGTGGTCGGGCAAAGTGCAGTCCGCTCGCGCCGATCCTGTCGTGAAGTTCACGAATCGGGCCACGCGCCGCGACGGGGAGCACGACGATCTCGGTGGCTGGAAAGCGCTCCGGCTTTTTTAGCACAAGAGATATCGGCGCGGTCGCGCTCGTTATCGGCTCCAGTCGCTCGCGAATCAACGCCGCGGGCGTGTCGGCGGCCATGGGTCCGAGGCCCGATGAGCCCGCGAGAGTGAGATGCGGCCGGTGCGTGCGTGCGAGCTTGGGATCGTGCTGTTCGGCGATCAGCTGAATCCGGTCAACGGCGGCGCCCGAGAGCTCGCCGAGTATGAAGATGCCGGACAGGGTAGCCACGCGAAGAAGATAGTATCTTAAGCGGATGCTCAATATCGACCTTACGGGCAAGCGAGCCCTCGTCGCGGGCGTCGCGGACGACGGTGGGTTCGGGTTCGCGATCGCGAAGTGCCTTGCAATGGCGGGCGCGACTGTCTGTGTCGGAACCTGGCCGCCAGCGCTCAACATCTTCATGAACCTGCTCGAGCGCGGGAAGATGGAAGAGTCGCGGCGCATGCCGGACGGTTCCACCTTCGATTTCGAGCGCATCTACCCGCTGGACGCTGCCTTCGACATGCTAGCGGATGCGCCGGACGAAATTCGTACGAACAAGAGGTACAAGGAGCTCGGCGACTTCTCAATAGAAGGGCTGGCCGGTCGTTTGATCGCGGATTTCGGTGACAAGCCCCTGGACATTGTGGTCCATTCGCTCGCCAATGGACCCGAGGTCAGGAAGGCGCTGCTGGACACCAGCCGCTCTGGATATCTCTCCGCGGTCGGCGTCAGCGCGTACTCCATGATCGGCCTATGCGCTCGACTGGCGCCTTTGATGCGTGATAATGGTGCATTTCTGTCGCTAACTTACATGGCATCGGAGCGCGCTATCCCCGGCTACGGTGGCGGGATGTCGTCGGCCAAGGCGGCGCTCGAGAGCGACACGAAGGTGCTCGCGTACGAGGTCGGCCGCAGGTACGGCCACCGGGTGAATACCATTTCTGCGGGACCTTACGCCTCGCGCGCTGCCAGCGCTATCGGCATCATCGAGCGAATGGTGGAATATTGCGAGGCGAATGCCGCACTTCCCGAGCGGCTTGAAGCGCAGGAAGTGGGGATGGTGGGCGCATTTCTCTGCTCGCCCCTCGCCAGCGGGATCACCGGCACCACGGTGTACGTGGACAAGGGATATCACTCCATGGGGATGGCCGTAACTGCGCTCGAATAGCGTGGCGGACGCTGCCGCACGACCAGAGTGTAGCGGAACGCAATGATTTTCTCGAGGCGCGACGGGTGGCTGCTGATCTCCCTGATCAGCATTGCGTGCATGCCGTCGCCGACGCTGACACCCGCACCGCTGCCAGGAAGCAGCGCTGCCGACTCCGGACACGCGGGCGGTCCGCATGTAACCGTGAAGCCGTACGCGGAGGTGATACCGAAGGACGCGAAGACGCGAGCTGGTCTCTTCCGCACCCATCGCGTGGGCGACACGCTGTATTTCGAGATCCCACGTCAGGAGCTCAATCGCGACATGCTGCTCGTGGGACGTTACGCGCGTACCGCCGCGGTGGACGCGAGCAATCCGTTCGGCGCGTACGGCGGCGACGAGTTCGGCGAGCGCACGCTGCGCTGGGAGCGGTCGGGGAATCACATCATCCTTCGCTCTCCCTCGTTCGCGATAATGGCGGACACTTCACTCCCCATCTATCGCGCGGTGCAATCGGGCAGCTACGCGCCGATCATCGCAATCTTCGACATTGCCGCGTACGGACCCGACAGTTCGGCCGTGATCGACGTCACGCGCCTGTACACGACCGACATTCCTGAATTCGCGGCGATCCACGGCCAGGTGGACGACAAGCGCTCGTACATCGAGAGCGCGGTCGCATTCCCCGACAACGTCGAGGTCGAAGCGACACAGACAGGCGTGCCGCTGCCGACGGGCGGCATTTCGAGTGCGCGCGATCGGGAGTCCGCGATAAGCGTGCTCGCGCACTGGAGCATGGTGCGTCTTCCCGCACTCGCGATGACACCGCGTCTAGCCGACGACCGCATTGGCTTTCTCACCGTCACACGCACCGATTACGGCACGCAGCAGTATCGCTCAGTCGAGCGCGAGTACATCAACCGGTGGCGTCTCGAGAAGAAGGATCCATCGGCCGCTGTGTCCGACCCTGTCAAGCCAATTGTGTATTACATCGACCCCGCGACGCCGGAGCAGTGGAAGCCGTGGATTCGGAAGGCCGTGCTGGACTGGCAGCCCGCGTTCGAGCGCGCCGGCTTCTCGAACGCAATAGTTCCGATGGATCCACCGGCCGACGACCCTGACTGGTCGCCGGATGATGTGCGTCACACCGTCATCAGATGGCTTCCATCGACGGTCGAGAACGCGGTCGGCCCGCACGTCGCCGATCCGCGCACGGGCGAAATACTCAACGGCTCCATACGCATATTCCACAACGTTCTGAACCTGAATCGCGACTGGTACTTCACCCAGGTCGCGCCGCTTGATGCACGAGCGCAGCACTGGCCGATGCCGGACTCTCTCGTGGGTCGCATGGTGGAGTTCGTCGTCGCGCACGAGATCGGCCACACACTCGGGCTTACGCACAACTTCAAGGCGAGCGCAATGTACTCGGCGGACTCCGTGCGATCACGCACGTGGTTGCATCGTATGGGATTCACGCCGAGCATTATGGACTACGCGCGGTACGACTACGTCGCGCAGCCGGAGGACTCGATTCCTGTGAACGATCTTGTCCCGCGTGTCGGTCCGTACGACACGTTCGCGATAATGTGGGGCTACACGCCGTTCCCGCGCGCAGCGAGCCCGGAACAGGAGCGTCCGGCGCTCGACTCCATTGCGCGCATGCAGGACAGCGTGCCGTGGTATCGCTTCGGTCATCTCAGCGAGACGCGCGCGGACAATCCCGATCCTACTGACGAAGCCGAGGCGGTTGGGGATGCCGACGCGGTGAAGTCGACCGGCTACGGTCTCAGGAACATCGAGCGCATCATGCCGATGCTGTTGCGCGTGACACAGAAGCCCGGCGAGGACAATTCCGATCTCGCCGAGATCTACGAGCGGCTGGTGGGGCAGTGGGCGGAAGAGATGGGCCACGTCGCGAATATCGTAGGGGGCGCGACGGCGGACACAAAGTACGGATCGCAACCCGGGCCGGTGTTCACGCCGGTATCGCGCGATCGCCAGGTTGAAGCGATGCGGTTTTTGGATGCGCACGCCTTTCACACGCCAACGTTCTTCCTCGATACGTCGGTCACGCGCCGGATCGAGGCGAACGGATCGCTCACGCGGATCAACGACGCGCAGGGTCGTATTCTGCGATCGTTGCTGGATGATTACAAATTGCAGCGGATGATCGAGATATCAGCGCACCGCGGTGGCGCCGTATACACGTTGTCGGACATGCTGGCTGATCTGCGACGCGGAATCTGGACCGAGCTCACTGATCGCGAAGTCACGATCGATGTGTACCGCCGCAACCTGCAGCGTGCGTATCTGGATCAGCTGGACCAGAAGCTCAACGGTTCTCACAACGACGGCTTCACGATCGTACTTACCCCGAATCCCGCGCCCGGTCCGCGTCGTCGCAGACCGGTGGACAGTCCGGCAGCGATGGCGGATGCGAGATCGTCGATGCGTGCAGAGATCGTTGCATTGCGCGCGGAGGTAGTCGCGGCAATACCGCGGGCGGCAGATGCGGCGACTCGTGCGCATCTGGAAGATGCGCGGGTGACGATGGACCGGATTCTGGATCCGAACCGGTGACGCCAGAGCTAGCGCGGCCACGCAGCGGCGGGGGTATGGTCCTGTACAAGGCGACCTTCAGGCAGGACGCATTCTGGCGTCAGGCTCTCCCACTATCTCGGAAATAAAGCGATCAACCTTGTGAGTCCACCTTGAACGGGTCCCGGGAGATGCTACTTGCGTTGGCCTATGGCGCGGTGATGACGGTCGCGGCCTGTGCAGACTCGACGCCGGCGGGTCAGCGAAATTGGCGCTTGCTGTGGCATGACGGCAGCCGGAGCTACTACGTTGACACCAGCACCGTCCGTGTTGCCGGCGATTCGGTGGAAGCGATCGCATGGGACGTTCGGCCATTGGCTAGCCGCTCCCTGAGTCGCTTCGCCTTACCGCGGGTAAGATCTACTCGTGAGGTCATTCGGATTCGTTGCAACACGCGTGGGATTTCTGGCGTTGGCATTACGAGCACTTCGAGTCTGCACGTGACCGGCGACGAGAGTGTGAGCGTATTTGCTGGCAGGGCCGACACCGATCCCCATCTCGCTCTTGTGCGCTTCCTCTGTAAACAATCCGTGTCTGGTGCACGCCGGCTGTAGCATAATGAGCCGTTGCCGGTTCAGTGGACACGCGAATAAGCGTCGTGGTTACCGCCGAGGTGAGCGGACCGGTTGATACATCTTTCAGTCAAATACACGACTACTCAGGATCGCGGCTTGCGTCGGGCGGCGCAAGCGAACGACCGACCTTCGCCGCTACACGACCCTCTACGCCAAGTCCTTATCCCGCCTGACCGGTACCTTCTTACCCTTGATGTGCGTGCCGCGCAGCGTCGTCACTATATCGTCCGCAATCTCGTCCGGCACTTCCACCAGCGAGAACCGATCGAATATCTCGATCGCCCCGATCGCGTCGGCGTCGATCTGCAACTCGTTTGCAATCGCGCCAACGATGTCGCCGGGTCGGATTTTGGCCTTGCGGCCCGCACCGATGTAGATCTTGGCGACTTCCCAACCCGGCTTGCGCTTGTTGCCCGCCACCGTACGCGGCGGCTTGCCTTCGCGCTTCGGACGATCGTGCACGACAGTCGTCGCGCGCGTCGCCGGAATCTCTTCCTCCGATTCGTTCTTGTCGTTGCCGCTAGCCTCGTGCGCCATCTTCACGGCGGCTGCAGCCACGTCCATGACATCGTAGTCGCCGTCGGCCAGCGCTTCGACAACGCCCCGATATTCGTCCAGCTCACCGGCGATAAGGATCTCCTGAAGCGTTGCACGCGTCAGCTCCATCCGCCGCACGCGCATGTCGGCGACAGTCGGCACCGACGCGATCTCGATCTTCTGCTTCGTAATGTTCTCGATGTTGCGCAGAAAGCGATGCTCGCGCGGCTCGGCGAGTGTTATCGCAACACCTTCGCGACCGGCGCGGCCGGTGCGGCCAATGCGATGTACGTATGCGTCAGGCGAGGTCGGCACATCGTAGTTGAAGACGTGCGACAGATGGCCGATGTCGAGCCCGCGCGCGGCGACGTCGGTTGCGACGAGCAGATCGGCCGTGTTGGCGCGGAACTTCTTCATCACGCGATCGCGCTGCTCCTGCGTCATGCCACCATGCAGGGCCTCCGCGCGGTAGCCGCGCGAGTTGAGCGTCTCGGTGAGCTGATCGACTTCAGTGCGCGTACGACAAAATACCAGTGCCGACCTGGGGCTCTCCATGTCGAGCACTCGACCCAGTGTCGCCATCTTGTGCACACGAGGAACGATGTAGGCGACCTGTCGCACGCGCGGCATTGCTCCAGCTTTGGTTTTCTCGCGCGCGATGGTGACGCGCACGGGGTTCTTGAGATGCTTGCTCGCTATCGCCGCTATGCGCGGCGCTATCGTTGCCGAGAACAACGCCGTCTGACGATCGGCAGGCGTCTCGCTCAGAATCGCTTCCAGATCCTCGGCGAATCCCATGTCGAGCATCTCGTCCGCCTCGTCCAGTACGACCGTGCGTACGCCGCTCAGGATCAACGAGCGGCGGCGGATGTGGTCCAGCGCGCGACCCGGAGTCGCGACGACGATATCGACGCCGCGCTTGAGCGCCTTGAGCTGCTGCGTCATTGCTGCGCCGCCGTAGACGGGTAGCACGGAGACGCCCATCGCCTTCCCGTACTTGTGGATCGCTTCTGCCACCTGCATCGCGAGCTCGCGCGTCGGCGCGAGGATCAACGCGTATGGGCCCGCAGCGTGGCCGCGCTTTGCCTCGTGAAGGCGCTGGAGGATGGGTAGCGCGAATGCGGCCGTCTTTCCGGTGCCCGTGGCTGCCTGGCCAAGCACGTCCTTGCCGGCGATCAGCGCCGGGATCGTCTCGGTCTGGATCGGGGTTGGCTCTTCGTATCCGAGCCCTGTGAGTGCCCGAACGATTGACGGATCGAGTCCGAGCGCCGCAAATCCGGACTGAAGATCTTCGCCGTCCTGGAGCTGGTCATGGAGCGGCGTATCGGGCAGTTCAGGGGCGTTCGTTTGCGTACCGGGCGGGCGCTTGGGCATCCCTCAATCTAACGTAGCCCGTTGACGCCCAGACTTCGCTGCGTATTCTCAACACCATGCATCCATCCGAAGCAGCGGCGTACTGGTTCATGCAGATCCTGGCCTCGGCGTTTCTGGCCATCCTCTTCCTGCAGTCGGGGATCGACAAGATCGTGGACCGAAAGGGCAACTTCGAATATCTGACCGGTCATTTCGCAAAGAGTCCGCTCGCGAACACGGTGGGACCGATGTTCGCGACGATAACGCTGCTCGAGACGCTGGCGGGAATCCTGAGCGGGATCGGATGTCTTGTCGTCGTGTTTACTCATGACACATCAATTGCGTTCTGGGGCGCGACGTTGTCCGCGGTCGCGCTGTGCGCGCTGTTCTTCGGCCAGCGAGTCGGCAAGGATTACGCAGGGGCGGCGGTACTGGTGCCGTACTTCCTGCTGGCGCTCGCGGCTATGTGGTTGCTCAGGAATACGACTTTAGTAGCTATATGATACTAAGTTGTTCCGATCGCACTTTAACCACGTTCAGCCCGGATCGTGTATTGCGAATTGCGGCCGGAGACTCGATCCCGATCTGGGTGAGCGCCGGTGCCCGAATTCGTTAGACATCTTACCGACAGGTCCGAGACGCGAGTCCAGATCAGAAACGCGCTCTTTCACACAAGGGATCATGTCATTGGTACCCATGAAATCACGTACACGTCTACGTGTTCTTGCTTTCGCAGGCGCGGTGTATTGCATCGCCCTCCCGCTAGCGGCTCAGGCATGTCACACGCCGGATAAGTACTCCAGTAACTTGCGCGCCCAACTCGTAACGTTCATGGGCCGGAATGATCCGTGGCAACACGTGCGCGCAGGATATAGTGTGCCCCAAGTGAAAGCTGGCGAAGTCACCGTACGCGATCACAGACCCGACCGATATGGCGGGGGAATGGCTGCCAGTGATCTTTGTGAATCCTGCGTTCGTTTACGTCAGCAGTTGGGGCGGCTGACGCAAGAGAACGACTCAAGGGGCTAGTAGTCGGCAACCGGATTCGGTCCGAACCTCCAGTCGGCGGGTAGTTCGTCTCAGACGCCGAACGGCATCCCCTTGCCCTCCTCGACATACGCGACGAGACTCGCCAGGAAGTGGTCCCATCCCGGTTCGCAAATCGCATAGCACTCGAGGCTGGCGTTGAGTCCAATGTGACGGAACCGAAGCTCGCACGATTCGGGAGCGCGTTCGCTGAGATCGAAGGTCACCGTGGTTCCTATCCACTCGTCGTTCTTTTCCAACTCCCGCGGCGCCACGAACTGCGCCACGCAGGTCCACCGCACGGACGACGGATGCGCGGCGGTGTCGACACGCATGACGATCCACTCGCTGTGCTCCGAGAGCTGGAACCCGAAACGCAGGATGTCGCCTACGGCAGTCGAACCCGTCACGTCCGTCGACCACCAGCCGCGCACGCCGTCCATCGTCGCAATAGCGTCGAAAACGCGGTCCCGTGATGCGCGGAAAGTCACATGACGGACAAAATCTGTTTTTTCAGCGGCAGCGTCACTCCGGTTCGTAAGCATCACTCCACCGCCGAGGCGAGTTTTCGCATCGACTCCGCCCATCCGTGCTCGTGCTTCGCTCTCGCTTCCTCGTTCGGAAGTCCCTCGTGCACGAGCAGCACATCAGTACCACCGTCATTGCACGCACGGAATTCGACAGTGACGATCGTCTCGGGAAAGCCGGGCATCGACTCCCACGCCCACGTATAAACCAGTCGTGAGGGCGGGAGAATCTCGCGGTAGACGCCGGTCACGCGATGCACCGTGCCGTCGGGACGCGACATGGCGATTCTGTAACGGCCGCCTACGCGAAGATCGACTTCGGCTTCCGCGTTGCGCGGATCCGGGTCGCTCCAGCGATTCAACTCTTCCGGACTCGTCCACGCCTGGAAGACGCGCTCAGGCGAGGCTTGGAATTTCCGCTCGATGCGGAGCGTTTCGGCGGACGGGACTTGTGCTGCGTGCATTGTTCCTCCGGTTGCGGACGTGCGCCTGTGCCCGCATTGATAAAGTGTTTGACAGACGTGCTCGGAATGCGCTCGCCGAGGTGCGCTGCAAGTCGGTCGAATTGATGTTCCCACAGATTGCGGAACGGTTCAAGCCACGCGGCAACCTCCGCCATCGCGGAAGGCGTGAGACGTACGTGCCGCACCCTGCCTTCGCGCTTGCGCTCCACGAGTCGTGCTCGCTCAAGCACCACTAGATGCTTACCGACCGCCGGCAGAGACATTGGAAACGGCCGCGCCAGATCGCTCACGGTCTGCTCGCCGTTAGCAAGCCGGGCAACTATCGCTCGGCGAGTCGGATCTGCAAGGGCATTGAACACCGAGTCGAGACCGCTCGCATTGTAAACCATATGGTTTAGTATATTCTACCATAGCACAACCGTCAATCCCAGCAGGCTGGGCCTTCGGCACAGACGCCGCAGCAGTTTACGCCGCTACCACCCGGCGCTTCCACACTCCGCTCTTCCATATCGCCGCCATCGCCGCTCCGCGCGCGGCCGCGGTCAGGACGATCACCCACCAAATACCGACTATCCCGAAGCGCGACGCGGCCCAGATGGCCAAAGGCACGCGCGCTGCGGTCAGCGCAGTCGACGTCAGCATCGGCGGCAATGTCGTACCCGCCCCGCCCAGCGCAGCCTCCAGAACTATCTCGGCGCCGAGGAACATGTTGGATAGCGCGCTGATACGTAGGTATTCAGCGCCCATCGCGCGGGTCGAGGCCTCGGTGGTGAAGATCGATGCGAACGACGGCGCGGCCACAAGCTCGAGCACGCTGAGTATCACCGCCGGAACCATCACGTAGCCAACAGTGATCCAACCGCTGTTCTCCGCTCTTCGCATCTCGCCAGCGCCGATGTTCTGGCCCACGATCGCCGCCACCGCAGCGCCGAAGCCCAGACTGATTGTATACAGCCAGCTCTCCACGCGATGGCCGATACCGAGCGCAGCAATCGCAGCAGTACCGAACGGCGCGATGCTACGAGTGAGCACGATGTAGATGAGCGAGAACATCACGCCCGTCATCGCCGTCGGCAGACCGACGCGCGTAATTGCAGCAATCGTCGAACGACGCATCGGTCCGAACTTCACCATTCCGCGTCTGTGCAATACGACGACGCCGAGTGCGAACGCGAGAGTGCGCGTAATGGCAGTAGCGATCGCGGCGCCCTCGATACCAAGCCTCGGCGCTGGCCCCAATCCCAGGATCAGCACCGGATCGAGTAACAGCGACAGAGCGATGGAGACACTGAGTATCGCGAGCGGGGTGCGCGTGTCGCCACTCGCGCGGAAGCCGGCATCCACGGCAAAGAATCCGAAGAAGAGTGGCGCGCCGAGCAGGTATGCTCCGAGATAGCGCCTGCCGAGCGTAGCTATTGCCGGCTCGACGCCCATGATGGCGAAGAGGTGACCCAGCAGGAGCGTACCGACCACCGTGACAGCGACTCCCAACAGGATCGAGTACACCATCGCTTCGCCCACCACCCGCGCAGCCTCGGCGGGTTTCCGCTCGCCATGCTTGCGTGCCGCGACCGAGGTGAGTCCAATGCCTACGAGTTCCGCAATCGAAATGATAAGCCAGATCCAGAAGACACTCGCCGTTGTTGCCGCGAGCGCCACCGGACCCAGGAAGCGCCCGATCCAGAGCATGTCCGCCGTGAAGAAGAGCGTCATCAACAGAGTGGAAGCCGCGGCCGGCAGACCCAGGAACAGGATGGTGCGCGCTAGCGGCTGGCGCACGAGTCTCGCCGCGTCCCATTCACCCGTGATTGTGATTGGAACGATGCCTTCCTCGTGCGACTCCAGAAGCGCGGACCGTTGATCGGGCACGGGCATTGCCCAATCTATCCATCCCAGCCAGGAGGCACTCATGGAAAAGGACAACCCATTCGGCGACAACGGCGGAACGCGAGTTGGAAAGCCCGACACGCCGCAACGTGACAATGTGAACCACGGCCCGCTCGAAGGTGGTGGTGACGGCGGCAACCTCGGCGCCGGCAAGGAGTCAACCGGAGGCCTGTCGCAGCACGGGAATCCCGATACCGACGACGGTCCCAGCTCGGTGCCCCGGGAGCGAAAGGAGGAGCACAAGTCCAACTATGGCGGTGACCGCGGCGAGCCGAAGAAGGACTCGGGCAAGAGCTGAGATCCGCACGAATCGGGGTGGCGCCCGGGTGCAGCCACACTGCAACAGCCGCGGGTGAAACGCGGCCGACCGGGTAAATTTCAGGTGATGCTCGCTCCATCGGGAATCCACCACGTAACCGCCATCGCAAGCGATCCGCAGCGGAACATCGACTTCTACGTCGGAGTCCTCGGGCTGCAACTCGTCAAGCGTACGGTGAACTTCGATGATCCGACGTCATATCACTTCTATTTCGGTGACGAGATCGGGCGGCCGGGCTCGCTACTGACGTTCTTCCCCTGGCCCAACGCGCGACGTGGCCGGCAGGGCGCGGGCCAGGCCGCAGTGACGTCGTTCGCAATCGTGCCTGGCTCGGTCGGATTCTGGCTGGAGCGATTGCTCAAGCAGGGCGTGGAGTTCGAGCAACCGGCGACACGCTTCGACGGCGAGCGCGTGATTGCTCTCAAGGATCCCGACGGGTTGCTGCTCGAGCTCGTTGCACATCACCGCGTAGATCAGTGCGCGCCTCGTCTGGATCTCGGGCCCGAATCACAGGTGCCGGCGACGCACGCAATTCGCGGCGTCTATTCCGTAACGTTGTGGCAGGACGGGCATCAGCAGACCGCGGAGCTTCTCACCGGATCCATGGGATTCAAGCTGGTGCGCGAGCAGGGCAGCATCTTCCGGTACACGGCCGACGACGGGCGCCCCGGGTCGATAGTCGATCTGCGCACAGTACCCGGGCTGTGGCCTGGAGTGATGGGCGCCGGCACCGTACATCATGTCGCGTTCCGTGCAAGCGACGCAAAGATGCAGATGGCCGTGCACGATGAGCTGCAGAATAGCGGCTTCAATGTTACGCCGGTGCTCGACCGCGACTACTTCACCTCGGTTTACTTTCGCGAGCCGGGCGGCGTGTTGTTCGAGATCGCGACCGACGGTCCCGGATTCACCGTCGACGAGCCCCAGGCGACGCTCGGACACGCGCTCAAGCTGCCACCCTCGCTCGAACCGCGCAGGTTCGAAATCGAAGCACTTCTACCGAACATTCATCTACCGCTCGATCTTCCCGGACCGAACGCATAGAAACATCCAGCAAGCCACGCAGCACACCACACCTCGACCAACAGAGCGTCGTACAAATGGAAGACAAGACACCCGTAGAACTGGAAGTCGCGTGCATCGATGCAATTCGCGTTCTTGCGATGGACGCAGTTCAGAAGGCGGACTCGGGCCACCCGGGGACGCCGATGGCGCTCGCGCCGCTAGCGTACGTGTTGTGGACGCGTCACCTGAAGTACAATCCCGGCGATCCGCACTGGCCGAACCGCGACAGGTTCATCCTGTCGTGCGGTCACGCCTCGTTGCTGCTGTACAGCACTTTCTACCTCACCGGCTACGACCTGACGCTCGACGACATCAAGAACTTCCGTCAGCTCAACAGCAAGACGCCCGGTCATCCGGAGTATGGCCATACTCCCGGCGTCGAGACTACCACAGGGCCGCTGGGTCAGGGGTTCAGCAACGCGGTGGGAATGGCCGTCGCCGAAGTACACACGGCGAAGCTGTTCAATCGCGAACAGAAGATCATCGATCACTACACGTATTTCATTGCCAGCGACGGCGATCTCATGGAAGGAATCTCCAACGAGGTCGCGTCCTTCGCGGGACACAATAAGCTCGGCAGGCTGATCGGATTCTACGACGATAATCACATCACGATCGAAGGCAACACCAGCCTCACGTTCAGTGACGACACGCGGCTGCGCTTCGAGGGATACGGTTGGCACGTCCAGTTCGTCGCGGACGTCAAGGACCTGCAGGCGCTCGACGACGCCATCGCGAACGCGAAGGCGGAGACCGAGCGTCCGTCGATCATCATCACGCGCACACACATCGGCTACGGCAGCCCGAACAAGCAGGATACTTCCGCCGCGCACGGCTCGCCGCTCGGCGTCGAGGAGATAAAGCTCACCAAGGAGAACCTCGGCATTCCGTCGCAGGAACCATTCTACGTTGACCCCGAAGCACTCGCATTCTGGCGGAGAGCGGGCGCTGCAGGAACCGACGAGCAGGGCCGGTGGAATAAGTTGTACGCCGAATGGAAAACTGCCAACCCCGATCTGTGCACGGAGTTCGAGCGTCGTGCCGGCGGTCATCTGATGGACGGATGGGAAGATCTCATTCCGACGTTCGACGCGACGAACGGGAACGTCGCGACACGATCCGCTTCGGGCGCAGTAATCAACGCAATCGCGCCCAAGGTTCCAGAATTAATCGGAGGAGCCGCAGATCTCGCGAGCTCGACCGACACGATCGTCAAGGGCGCACCGAGCTTCGCGCCGGACAGCTACGACGGCCGCAACTTTCATTTCGGGATCAGAGAGCACGGAATGGGCGGCATCATGAACGGCATGGCGCTCTACGGCGGAATTATTCCGTACGGCGCGACGTTCCTGATCTTCAGCGATTACATGCGTCCGCCAATGCGTCTTGCGTGCATGATGCGCCGTCGCCTTGTATACGTCTACACGCACGACTCCATCGGGCTCGGCGAGGACGGCCCGACGCACCAGCCGATCGAGCAGCTTTCCAACCTGCGCGCGGTTCCGAACATGACGGTGATTCGGCCGGCAGATGCGAACGAGACCGCAGAGGCCTGGCGCGTCGCGCTCAAGCTCGGCACACCGGTATGTCTGATACTCACGCGCCAGAAGCTGATGTTCATCGACCGCACCAAGTATGCGGCAGCAAGCGGCGTCGCGCGCGGGGCGTACGTGCTCGCTGACGTACGCGGCGGTGAGCCAGAGGTAGTGCTGATGGCGAGCGGCTCCGAGGTAGAGATCATTCTCAAGGCGCAGGACACGCTCGCGACGCAGGGCATCCGTGCGCGCGCGGTGAGTGTGCCGAGCATGGAGCTGTTCGCGCAGCAGGATCAGGCATATCGCGACAGCGTTCTGCCGCCCGGAATCAAGCGCGTATCCATAGAGGCGTCACAGCCGATGTCATGGTACAAGTGGCTCGGCGAGGGCGGCGTCGCCATCGGCCTGGACCACTTCGGCGCGTCGGCTCCATACCAGGAGCTGTACCAGGAATTCCATCTCACCCCGGAGAACGTGGTCCAGACGGCGAAATCGCTCGTCGGCAAGTGATTCGTTAGCGAGTGAGTACGCGCCGAGTGATCGACATCTCGGTGATGGTGTCGCCCGACACACCAGTGTGGCCGGGCGACACGTCATTTTCGTGTCTCTGGACGTGGAAGATCGACGACGGTTCGAGTGTAAACGTGAGCGCGATTACACAGAGCCCGCACGCCGGAACACACGCCGACACGCCGCTGCACGTGAATGATGGAGGATCGGGATCCGAGGCGCTGCCACTCGAAGCGTTCCGCGGACGTGCGACGCTCGTCGACGTGTCGCATGTGTATGGTGAAATCAAGATCGCAGACATCGACCGTGGCGGGTTGGATCGTGCGATGACGAGGCTGCTGCTCAAGACCGGACGCAGCATCGCCGCCGGATCCTTTCCCGGGTCGTGGCCAGCACTGACGGTCGAGTGCGCGCGAGAGTTGGTAAGGCGCGGTGTGGTTCTGGTTGGTTACGACTGTCCATCTGCGGACGACCGCGACAGCAAGACACTCGACGTGCACCATGCGCTGCTGGACCATAACGTCTCGGTGCTCGAGAACCTCGACCTGCGCGAGGCGAGTGCGGGCGAGTACGAGCTCGATGCGTTGCCGATGAAGATTGCCGGGCTCGATGCCGCACCCGTGCGGGCTGTGCTTGTCGATCTTCGACTCTGACCCCGGATTACGATTTGGTAGATTGATTGGTATGACACACCACGTGGACGTAGACAAGGTGGGGCGACTGGTGCTCCCAAGAGCAATTCGCGAACGGTACGGTATCCCGGATGGCGGCCGCGTGGAGATAGTCGACACTGGGCAGGGCGTGTTGCTCAAGCCTGAGCGACATCGGTAATCGTTGCGGCCGCTTGCGGGTGGCATGAACATCACGCGCGCTCCCTGGCGGCGATCAGCCCCTTGAACAGCGCGGCCGCTTGCCGTGCGCTCCAGTCTGTTGCGGAGCTGTGCGCGATGCGCGGACGTAGCCGGGCCCTGGACCGCGGCTGAGGGCTTCGGATGTGCGTTGCGTCGTATAACGGTGAATCGATGTGGCGGCCGTGCGCATGGTTGGGCCTGGGCGCCAGACCGCTCGCTAGCTTTCGGCGTCTATGGATCGCAGAGCATTCATCGCAATCGCTGCACTTTTCTTCATTGGGCTTGTGGCATATGGCGCGCTTGGGATGCGCGGCGGCCTCAGTGCGGACTCCGGCATTAAGGATCCGCCCGCCCCAGCGCTTACGGTTCGGGATCTCGACGTCGGCCAGGGCGACGCGACGTACATCCACAATGGCGACAGTCGAGTGCTCATCGACGGTGGACCCGATGCGCGGCGCATGGGGTTTCTTCTGGACTCGCTGGGACTGAACGACACCACGATCGACGTCGTCATTCTCACGCACCAGCACGCGGACCACTATGCGGGGCTGCTCGCGCTATTCGATTCGCGTCGTCGCATAAGAATGCGGTATTTCTTCGAGGACAAGGATCCAGCTGCAGCGAGCTCGCTCGCTCGTCTGCGCGATTCCATAATTGCGCGTGTCGCACGTGACGGTCTCGATTACCGGAGTACCGACGACCCGTGCGGTAACGGCGAGCCACTGTGCACGATAACGCTTCGCGGTGGTGCCGTTCTGCACATCATGCGTCCGCTACCCGCGCCGGCCAAGGTGAACAACCGATCGGTTGCGGTCAAGCTCGTGGGCGCCGACTCCGCGTCGTTCAGCATGTGGATCGCGGGAGACGCCGAGCATGCGGCGATACAGCAGTTCGAGGAAGAAGGCTACGCGCGGAATCCGGGCATGCACGTTGATGTACTCAAGGCCGATCACCACGGCAGTTGCAACGGTGTGACCCCGCGGTACCTGGAACTGACAACGCCCTCGTGGGTGGTGGCGTCGCTCGGGGCCGTTAACGATTACGGCCACATGCACGAGCAGGCGAAGCGGGAATACAGCGCCGCTGGCATCCCGTGGTATCGAACCGATCAGAACGGGACCGTTACCATGAGATCTGCGGGCACGGCCGGTAGTGGCTACACTATCACCCCTTCACGACCGGGCAAGGATCTAAACGGCCCTAGCGACCGGTCGGCGAGCGCTCGCGGGTGTGCCGGAAGCGCATGAGCCCCGTTCCCTTCCGGGCGGCATGAACTCTAGCTGAGGCGACGCTTGAAGCGGTCGTTTTCCGTCACAGCGTGATGTCGCCTGTTCCGCCCTTGCCGCCTTTCGTGATCTGAGCCGCTGACTGTGCGAGGCGACGAGCCTTTTCCGCAGGGTCGGCCTCGATCGTCGCCACGATCTCTCCGTTCTCCGTGGTCGAGACTGTCACGCGCAGCACGTCGCCTTCACCGGTGCCGCGCGGCAGGATGTCGATAGGCACGGTGGCGGTGGCGCCACCGTTCATCTCCACGGACGCCGCACCATTCTCGATTTGATCCACGACCCAGACACCTGGAGTGGTGCCGGGCGGCAATCCTGGATGATTCCCCATTACTGCTCCCGTTAAGCGGTGGCACACCGAATGCTTTGGGAAAGATACAATCTTCTACACCTCAGCTTCGAGCGAGCATGCGTTCCGATTCCGGCGCAACCGAATCATTGTGGATGGGCACCATCGACGCACCATCCTTTCCGGCACTGGGCGACGATGCGCGCACGCACGTGTGTGTGATCGGCGCCGGCATCGCGGGAATGTCTGCCGCGTACATGCTCGCGCGCGCCGGTAAGGCCGTGGTCGTCATCGACGATGGCCCGATAGGGGGAGGCGAGACCGGACGCACGACAGCACATCTGTCGAACGCCCTCGATGATAGATACGCCAAGCTCAAAAAGCTTTTCGGCGAACAGGGTGCGCGCCATGCGGCCGAGTCACACTCGACGGCAATCCAGCGAATAGAAGCGATTGTCGATCTCGAGGGAATCGATTGCGATTTCGAGCGGGTCGACGGTTTTCTATTTCTTGCACCCGGCGACAAGCGCGCGCTGCTTACAGACGAGCTCGAGGCGTCGCACGTGGCCGGACTCACCGATACCGGCCTTTTCGAGCGCGCGCCGCTGGATGCATTCGACACCGGGGTGACGCTCCGCTTTCCGCGACAGGGCCAGTTCCACGTGATGAAGTATCTAAGCGGGCTCGCGGCAGCGATAACGCGCGACGGCGGCCGCATCTACTGCGGCACGCGCGCCACCTCTGTCGAGGACGGCACGCCTGCGAAGGTGACAACGGCCGATGGCCACACCATACTCGCCGATGACGTGATAGTCGCTACGAACTCTCCAGTGAATGACTGGATGGTGATGCACACCAAACAGGCGCCCTACCGTACCTACGCCATCGCAGTGAGGGTGCCGAAAGGCTCGGTGCCGCGGCTGCTGCTTTGGGACACCGGTGATCCGTATCACTACGTTCGGATTCATCCAGCGGACAAGCACGATGCCCAGAAACACCAGGCTGATCATGACTTTCTGATCGTGGGCGGAGAGGACCACAAGACCGGACAGGCCGAGGATACCGATGAACGGTTCAACCGGCTCGAGCGCTGGACTCGCGAGCGGTTTCCCATGGCCGGCGAGGTCGCGTATCGATGGTCAGGCCAGGTGCTCGAGCCGGTGGACGGGCTTGCATTCATAGGTAAGAATCCGGGCTCCGACGAGCACATCTACATCGCGACTGGCGATTCGGGGCACGGCATCGCGCATGGTACAATTGCCGGAATACTGCTTACTGATCTGATCACCGGCGTGGACAACCCGTGGACCGTCATTTACGATCCCAGTCGCATAAGCTTTCGGTCGGCGCCGGATTACGCACGCGAGAACATCAACGTCGCGGAGCAATACTCCGCCTGGTTGACGGCAGGCGACGTCGGCAACCCGGACGAGATTCCGAACGACTCGGGCGCCGTCGTACGTCGCGGCATGCGCAAGATCGCGGTCTACCGGGACGCAAATGGATATGTCACCGAGTGTTCCGCGGTGTGTACTCACCTGTACTGCATCGTGGACTGGAATGACACGGAGAAGACGTGGGATTGTCCGTGTCATGGCTCACGCTTCGATCGTTACGGCAAGGTGGTGAACGGGCCCGCGATTCAGGACCTTCAGCCAGTTGCAGAGGAAACGCGCACGGACACGTTCCGTGCAACTGACGGGTCTACCGCGCCGATCACCCCATCTCGATGAGTACATAGTGTTGCGCCGGATCGGCGCTCAACACGATCACGCCGTCACCAACCACCGCGCCGTCGAGCGTCACCCGGGTCACACCTCGCTCCACGTGATTCGGGTTCTTAACCTCGATCACGTACTTCGCCCCGTGGTACTGGTACTCTATCGTGAAGCCGTCCCACACCGCGGGAATGCACGGGTTCATCGTCAATCTCTCGCCGCGCTTTGTGAACCCCAGGATCCCCTCGAGGCCGGTGCGGTAGTACCAGCTCGCGCTGCCCGTGTACCATGTCCAGCCGCCGCGACCGATGTGCTGATCGGCGGTATAGATATCGGCGACCACAACGTACGGCTCGACCTTGTAGCGATCGAGCGCCTCGGGTGTGTCGGAGTGCGTAACCGGGTTCAGCATCTGGAACAGCTCGAATGCGTGCGTCCCATTGCCGGCCATGCACTGCGCCCAGATCACCCACGTCGCAGCATGCGTGTATTGCGCGCCGTTCTCGCGCACGCCTGCGAGATATCCCTTGATGTACCCCGGATCGTGGGTCGTCTTGTCGAACGGCGGCGTCAACAGCATGACGAGTCGCGCATCGTTCCGAACCAGCTGACGGTCCACCGCGGACATCGCGGTGCGCGAGCGCTCCGCGTTCCCCTCACCCGAGATCACGCTCCAGCTCTGCGCGATTGAATCGATCTTCGCTTCCTCGCTACTGCTCGATCCAAGAGGATACCCGTCGTCGTAGTACGCGCGGACGTACCACTCACCGTCCCAGGCGTTCGTCTCGATTCCGTTGCGATATCGCTCAGCGAGTTTCACGAACTCTTCGTGCGTCGCACCGTCGCCTCGCGACGCACTGATTTCCGCCACTCGCCTGAGCGTCGTGATCAGGAACCACGCGAGCCACACGCTGACGCCCTTCCCCTCAACGCCAACCCTGCTGAAGCCGTCGTTCCAGTCACCACTTCCGATCAGCGGAAGGTCGTGCTGGCCGAATGTCGCGCCCTTGCGCAACGCGCGCAGACAGTGTTCGTAGATCGTTGCGCTCTGGTCCGATACGTCGGGCTTGTCGTACAATTCCTGCTCACCAGGCGCCAACTGCCGCATCGTTATGAACCGCACCTGCTCGTCGAGGATCGAGACGTCCCCTGTCACTTCAACGTAGTGCGCGACGACGTATGGCAGCCAGATCAGGTCGTCCGAGAAGCGCGTTCGCACGCCGCGGCCGCTCTTGGGGTGCCACCAATGCTGCACGTCGCCCTCCACAAACTGGCGCGCCGCCGAACGCAGGATGTGCGCGCGGGCGACGGGCGCGTCTGAATACAGAAACGCCATGCTGTCCTGAAGCTGGTCCCGGAATCCGTACGCGCCGCTCGACTGGTACAGCGCCGTGCGTCCCCACATGCGACACGACAGCGCCTGGTACAGCAGCCACCCATTCTCCATGCGATCGAACGCGGGCTCGGGCGTCTTCACCCGGATCGTCGCGAGGCGCGTCTGCCACGCTGATGCGGCGCGATCGACCTCAGCAGCCGCTGTCTCCACTGTGCAGTATCTCTTTATCAGATTGCGCGCATCATCCTTGGACGACACCGCGCCCAGCAGAACGATCACCTCGGCCGTCTCGCCCGGATGTACCGTCACGCTGCTCTGCAGCGCACCGCACGGATCGACAACCTCTCCCACCGACTCGCCAAGCGCTGCCTTCGACAGCGCCGCGGGTCGTGCGGGTGTACCGTTGCGCCCGATGAACTCGCGCCGATCGGCCGTATAGCTGCTTATCTCGCCGCTCATTGCAAGGAACGCGACCAGCTCCGCGAATTCCTGATCGAAAAAGTTCTGGCCGAAGACCGACGATGTGGCAGCGTCGAACGACGTGTATACGTGCTGCTGGGTCAGGTCGCGTGACACGCCCAGCACCCATTCGACGTAGCTCGTGACGGTCACGCGCTTGGGCGATGGGCCCGTATTCGTAATCCGGAGAGTGCTGATCCTCACCGGATCATCCGTCGCCATCGCGATCCTGAGTGATGTGTGCACATCGCCGTGCTGATGGTCGAATGTGGAGTAGCCGGCGCCGTGCCTGACCACATATTCGCTCATCTCGCGGATCGGCGCCGGAGTGGCTGTCCACACGTCTCCGCTCTCGTCATCGCGAAGGTATATGCAGTCGCTACATGGGTCGCGGACCGGGTCGTTGTGCCACGGCGTTATTCTATAGAAGAAGCTGCTCTCCGCCCACGTGCAGCTGCTTCCACTCTCGGTTATGACGAAGCCGGCAGCCGGATTCGCAACAACGTTGGACCACGGTGCGGGAGGGAGCGCGGTGCCGGTCAGGCGAATCTCGTATTCGCCCGCATCGTTGAAAAAGCCGAACCCGTTCGTCGTGGGCACATCGGTGGTCGGACCTGGCACCGGCGGACCGGCGATCCGTCGCGCATAACGCGGCGGCACGATCGTGTCCGGCCGCCCAGCGTACTCCTTTTCGTCATCTGGAAATTCGAGCAGCGAGCCGAGGCCGAGCCCGTCACACACTACGTGCAGTCGCGCCATCGCGCGCACGAGCGCGATCTCGTCCGCCTTCAGAACATCGGCGCGACGGATGAACACTCCGCCCGGCCGGTCGATCAGCGCGGCCTCGCTCGAAGCCATCACCATTGACGTGATGTTGTCATTCAGCTCCTGGAGATACGAGGCTGGCCGCTCGTTGAGTATCACGATGTCGGACTTGAGCCCCTTCAATCGCCAGTAGTGATGCGCCTGCAGAAGCTGGCGAATGCTTGGCAACCCTTCCGGTGCGTCGATGGTCGCGAGGAGGATGGGATTGTCACCCGAAATTCCGAGCGGCCACAGCGACTGTTGGCCGCTCGTATTGTCGCGCAACTCCGTACCGGTCGGCCGGAGCTGAGGATGCGGATAGATCAGATATCCCGCGAACTCCTGATACACCGACGCATCGCTCGGCGAGATCCCCAGGTCGCGCAGTTCAGCCTGCGCCTGCGCCCAGCTTAGATCGAGCGCTCGCTTTGCGCTGAACGGATCGTCGTACAGATCCGACAACTGTACGGCACGCTCGCGGGTCTCGGCTACAAGCGTGGTGAAGCTCACGGGGACCGACTTGCCTGGGCCGACACGGATGCGTACACGTAGCGAGAAGATGGGATCGAGCGGGGCGCCGACCGTGTTCGTGAGTACACCGGCGTCCTCCATTGCATCCGGATGCCGGACAGACTTGCCGCGGCCGATGAACTTCGCCCGGTCGGTCTCGTATGTCACAGACCCGATCCGCTCGGCGCCAGTCGCGACGACGTGCGCGGCCCAGTACACCTTTTCGTCCGAAGATCGCGGACGCCGCGTTGCGACGATGGCGGAATGCTCGCCGACCCACTCGGTTTCGACGAATAAATTCCCGAACGCCGGATGCTGCCGGTCCGTGTCGAGCGACTGAAGCACTATTTCCGCATAGCTGGTGAGCTCGAAGTCTCGCGACACGGCAGAGCGATTCGTGATCGTGATGCGTCGCACCTCTGCCGCATCATCAGAGGATACGACGACCTCCATCGCGGTATCCACCTCGCCGTCGCGGCGATGAAATTCGACACGATCGCTCGCGAACGTCACGCGGTACGTGTCCGCATCCACAGCTACAGGTTGGTGCGCCGCACTCCATACGCGTCCGTCGGTGAGATCCTTGACGTATATCCACTCGCCGTGGTTGTCGCGCGTCGTATCTCTGCGCCACCGTGTGACCACAATGTCACCATAGCGGCTGTAGCCACCACCCGCGTTGGTGATGAGCGTCGTGTACGGTATGTTGCCGAGCAACGCGATCCGCGGCTGGGCGGTGTACGGGGTATCGGTCTCGCGCACGACCGGTTTCGCGGTGTCCCGCGCGGTGGCGGGGACAGGCGCGTCCTCATTGCCGGTGCGCTGCACCACGAGGCGCCGCGGAATGCGTTCCTGCAGCACCAGCTCATTGGAGCGCACCAGCGGATCGGCGTGAAAGCGCCTCTGCCACACCTGGCGCTGCAGCGCGTTCGTCAGAGCCACGAGGCTCATGCCGATATGGTGCGCCATGTAGGTGCCAACGACCGCGCGGGTCGAGCCCGGCTCCGGCCGCGTGTAGTCGATCGCATCGCGGAACCCGTACGGCCCGAGCGCGCCCTCGCTCTCCATCACGGCCAGATTGCGGATGGCCTGGCGCGGCTGGATGAGCATCGCCAGCACCGTCGCGTAGGGCGCGATGACGAGGTCCTTGTTGAGCCCGCGCTTGAGCGCGAGATCTGGCACGCCGAAGCCACGATACTGATAGACCTGGTTCCTGTCGCGAAGGTTGTACGCGGACTCCGAAACACCCCAAGGCGTCTTGCGGTCGACGCCATACAGAATCTGACGCCGCACGGCGCCGCGGTAGGTCTGGTCGAGTAGCGTGAACGGATAGGATTGCGTCACCAGCACGGGCATCAAGTATTCGAACATGCTTCCGCTCCACGACGCGAGCGCGCGAATGCCGCGGTCGGACGTGAGCGAGCGCCCGAGATGAAACCAGTGTTCGACAGGCACGTCACCCTTTGCGATCGCAATGAACGACGCGAGACGCGCTTCCGACGCCAGCAGATCGTAGTACGAGTTGTCGATCGAGCTTGCGCTCATCTGGAAGCCAATCGAGAACAGCTTGCGCCGCTCGTCGTACAGAAAGGTGAAGTCCATCTCCCGGACGTACGCGAATGCACGGTCCGCGATCGCCCGCAGTCGCGCGCATTCGTCGCCGACGTCCTCGCCCGGCGCCACTGTTCCCTGCATTCGCGCACCCGAGTTCGCGGCAACGAGGCCGCCCGCGAGCGACTTGCCCGGGATCTCCGTCTCGATCGTGCGCGGCTGCAGCGAGTGGATGATCTGGATGCACGCCTGCTTGAGCGCAATGAGGTGGCCGGCCAGATTGCCGCTATCGACCGTCGAGATGTACGCAGGCTCCAGCACCTGCAGCGTTGTCAGGTCGTACCAGTTGTAGAAGTGCCCGCGGTACGTGTGCATCCGCTCGAGTGCGCGGAATACCTTCTCGATCCGGTCGATCATGTCCGCGCGTGTTATGAATCCCAGGTCGGCGGCGCTCACTGTGGACAGAAGCTGCAACCCGACGTTCGTAGGCGATGTGCGCATCGCGACTTCGGGCTCCGGGTCTTCCTGGAAATTGTCCGGAGCAAGCCAGTTGGTCTGCGCCGTGACAAAATGACTGAAGAACTCCCAGTGCAGCCTCGCGTAACGTTCCGCGCGCGCACGCTCCGCTTCGCCAAGCTTTACCTCGCCCGGGATCGCAGGCGCCGAGAGTGACGAAGCGATACCAGGCGACACGATCCATAACAGCGATAGCGGTATCGTCGCGAAAAGTGCCGCCGCGCGAATCGCCGTTCCATCATGTGACACGTGGATGGAGATGATTGCTCCGACACCGGCGACGATACCGGTAGCCACGGCGGGCCACATGCGGCGATATACTTCGCGGTCGCCGCCCGAGCGCATCGCGCGCTCGACCTGTGACGCAGTCTGCCACTCAAGCAGCTTCCGGTGTGTGACGAAGAGGCGAACCAGTGTGCGCACGATCGCGTCGACCGAGACCCACGCCTGATGCGGCAGGAAGGTTACCGCAAGGCCGAACTGCTCCGCGCTTGCAACGAAATCGCGGATGACGGCGCCGTAGTACGCCTGCAGCGACTGATTGCTTGGGGGTTGAAGAATCGCGAGAATCGCCGAAAACAGCCACGGGAAAGCGATGAGGACGAGAACGATCGTCGTCCAGGCCAGCGGCGTACCTGGTAGCGCGAACCAGCCGGCGAACAGCAGACCGAGCAGCGCGATTTCGACAAGCGACCTCCGCATATTGTCGAAAATCTTCCAACGCGAGAGCGTGGACAGCCTGTTGGGCTCCGGACCGTCCGGGCCCGGAACGGTCGCCCGCAGCCATGTGAGAATCTGCCAGTCGCCGCGGATCCATCGATGCTTGCGACGCGTGTAAGCGAGATACCGCGTCGGATAGTCGTCGTACAGCTCGATGTCGGTCACGAGTCCGGCGCGCGCGTACGTCCCCTCTATCAGGTCGTGGCTGAGAAGCGTGTTCTCCGGAAAGCGACCGTGCGTCGCCTCTTCGAACGCGGTGACATCATAGATTCCCTTGCCGGTGAAGCTTCCCTCGCCGTAAAGATCCTGGTACACGTCGGAGACGGCGGTCGTGTACGGATCCACGCCCGGATGCCCGGAATGAATCGCCGCGAACTTTGAACGGTACGCGCTCGCGAGCGCCACGCCCACACGCGGCTGAAGGATGCCGTAACCCCGAGTTATACGTCCCAGCGCTTCATCGTACTCGGCGCGATTGAGCGGGTGCGCCATCGTTCCGATGAGCTGCGCCGCCGCACCGCGCGGCAGAACGGTATCCGAGTCCAGCGTGATCACGTACCGCGTGCCTGCGAGCAGCGCTGGATCGCCCGCTATTACCGGAAACGCGTCGGTGCACCCGTTGCGGAGGAACCGATTGAATTCGGCGAGCTTCCCTCGCTTGCGCTCCCATCCCATCCAGACACCTTCAGTCGGAGCCCACCTCCGGGCACGATGAAAGACGAGGAACGGGCCGGGATCGGTGTCGCACCGGTACTTGTCGTTCAGACTGCGAGTGCCGCGTTCTACGGCATCGATTACGTGCTGATCGGCAGTGAGTGCCTCGGTCCTCGCATCGGTGAAGTCGCTCAGAATGACGAAGCGAAGGTGGCGATCCGGATTGGCCAGATACTGAACTTCGAGGTGCTCCAGCGCCTCGCGCACGGCGCCAACTGTTGAGAATAGGGTCGGGACCACGACCGCAGTTCGCGCATCGTCGGGTACGCCTCGCTCGGCGTAATCCATCTTCGGAAGAAGATGTGGCGGCACGACTACTGTCACGATCTTGTTCACGACCGTGACGCCGATCTCGCTCGCAGGTATCGCAAGAAGTAGCAACATCCTGAGCGCGCTGCCAGCGGAGCTGATCGGCACGAGATTGAGCACCGTTGCGAAGACAATCAGCATCACGATAAGCATCACGCCGAAGTAGACCACACTCGGATGCTGCTTCGCCCATCTGTAAACGCGCTCGCCGAACGTGGGGCGATAGCCCGTCCGTTGCTCCAGCACCAGCCGTCCTTCCGCGACGAGCCAGTAGCCTACGTGCCCGAGTCGCGCATCGCCCGGATGCTCGCGCGTAAGCGCGAGTACCTGGTTCGCAATGGAATCCTCGTCACGCTTCGTTCGCTTCGCGATCTGCTCCACCACGTGACGATATTCGTCCCGCGACGCGAATGTCATCTGCGCGTAAACCTGCGGAGGATCGTCGCGCAGCAGCTTTTCAGTGATGCTCTGCGATTCGACGAACTCGTTCCAGTCCAAGCGCGCAATCATGCGCAGGCTCTGGATGCTGTTCGATATCGTGACCTGCGTTATTGCAATGCGACGGTTCGAGCGCGTCACCGCTTCCTCGGCACTCAATCCGTCCTCGGCGATCCACTGCTCCAACCAGACGAGTGGCGTGAAGTTTGTCTGGTAGCTGCGTATCTGTCCGAGGAACCGTGCCACGAACGTCGGTGTCAGCTGCGGGTGATTGTCGATGAACGACGACAATGTCGCCGACAGCGCTTCGGAGGACTCGGCGCTCGAGTTGCGCATGCGCGTGGCCCAAACGTCCGCCTCCTGCACCTCTGCGAGGCGCGCGGCCGTGCGAAGCGCCATCCGGCGGATGTTCTCAATCAACCCCAGTCGCAGCATCGTGGGGATTGCCCACAGCTCGCCAAGCTTGAGCAGCGAGACCCGCTGGAACTCACGCGTGAAAAGCGTGATGTTGTCCAGATCCAGGCGGCCTTCCGTATGGCCGATGAGCTCGATCGCGAGCTCGTACACCCGGGGATAGCCCGCGAGCGTACCCGCCGCAAGCTTGGGCAGCTCCTGGTAGTACTTGGTGGGGAGCGCAGTGCGCACCTCACGCATGTGCTCCTGCACGATGTAGTAATTGTCCAGCAACCATTCGCCCGCGGACGAGATGTCGATGCCGGCAGCCGCCGCGTCGCTCAACGCGCGGCGTATGTCCGTGAGCACGATCCTCGTATCGTCGAGTCGCCGCAGCAGCGGCCCGGGACCATGGCGCGCAGGCGGCGGACCGATCTTCTGCTGGCGCGCTACCGCACGCGCGCGCTCCGCGAGCCGGTCAACGCCCAGAACCTCGCCACGAATGGGCGCCACGAGGTGCGCGCCGGAGTAGCGATCTTCCTCGGCGCCTGCCCAGGGAAGGAATCGCCTGAGGATGTTACGATCGGTTTTTGGGGGAGTAGCAGTGGGCACGTAGCGAAAGTTAAAGACGCTGTCCGGGCAGTGCCCCGAAATTACGTACCGAAATACCGGCGCGAGGCGGCCGCTTGGACCGGACGTCCAGAGCTATTGCACGTAGTAAGCCCTTATGACAGACGAAACGATCACATCGCGCGCGCGCGCGGAATCGACACTGCGCGACAGCACGCCATCGGCGACCAGCTCTTCCCAGACTTGCTTCACCCAGATCACGAGTTGCTCGGCGGTGACGCCCGCGTCGCGCGCCTCACCCGCGGCACCCTTCAGCAAGCCGCTCATCTTCTCGTGGCAGTCACCGGGGTCCACGCAATGCTCGCGTAGCGCCTCGCGGAACCTGTCGGTCGTATGGGGACTGAGCACGCCAAGAATATAGTACGCATGTTTCTGATGAGCACCGCAAAATGCTGCAAATTCTTCCCAGAACCGGAGAATGCGTCATTTTCCGCCTGCCTAGGCGGCGACGAGCGGGGCGAGGGCGGTCATGTCCGTAACCGCGGCGTGACAGGCGGCCAGAGCGTCCACGACGGTCGGGTCGAACGCCCTGCCGCGACCTTCGGACAGGATCCCGTAGGCTGCATCCCAGGAGAGCGGCCCACGATAGGGGCGGTCCGCCGTCAGGGCTTCGTAAACGTCGGCCACGCAGAGTATCCGGGCAGTGACGTCCAGCCGGTTGCCGCTCAGGTGCCACGGATAGCCAGTGCCATCCAGTCGCTCGTGGTGCAGCGCTGCCGCCCACGCGAAGTCGCGGAACGCTGGTACTCGGGACAGGACCTCCCACGTGAAGAACGGGTGACGCTCCACCGAGGTTCGCTCACTCTCGGTGAGCCTGCCTGGCTTGTCCAGGATCGAATTGGACACACCCAGCTTGCCAATGTCGTGCAGCAGTCCGGCGCGGTACACTCTGCGCTGCGTCGCCTCGTCCAGGTGCATCTGGCGCGCTATTCCGAGCGCGTAGGCCGCCACGTTCCGCGAGTGGGCGTACGTGTACGGTGACTTTGCGTCGATGATATCCGCGAACGCACGCGCAATCACGTTCAGGTCGTCATCGCTCACCCACCGGACGTGCGACGCAGGCTCGGCGGCCACCACTTCGCTCGTAGGGTCTGTGCTTTTGAGGCGTTTCCACCAGCTCTGCTCGTGCCGCCATGAGAGGAGCCGGTCCACCAGTGCCGGGTCGAACCAGCTCCCGCTACGCGCCCTGGCGACCTGCAACGCGGCCGGCAGTCCGTTTCTCTGGTGGAACACGTCCACCACCTGAGCAAGGTTCGCGATGCGTGACATTACGGGGATCGCCGGCCCCGCAAGCCCGTTCGGATGACCGCGGCCGTTCCAGTGCTCGTCCAGATGACGCACCGCATCTGCCGTGGCCTGCGGAAAGCCCAGACGCATCGCGATGTCGGCGCCGCGCTCGCAACGGAGCGCCATCACCTCCTTCATTATACCGTCGCTTCGGGCGACGCCAATGAAATGGCGGATCTTGTCAGGAATGTGGCCTGCCATGCTCACGCTGCGTGCCGTCTGGATGGCGAGGGAGAACCGGTTCTGTCGATCCACCTGTCTCATGCGTGGCTTGAGCTCGAGATCGTCGGTTCCGAAGAGCTGACAGAGCCGCGCCGCATTGCTCGAGCAACCCGCATCCTTCAGCAGCAACGCGTAGTAGAGCGAAGCGCGATCGTTAGGCGAGAGGCCGATTTCGTGGCCGAGGCGCATGCCTATCAGACAACTGCGCATGGTGTGGCCGATGGCCTGCCCCTCAGTGAGGTCGAGGGCGCACGACAGAGCCGAGAGCACCTCCGAAAGGTTCACACGCGCAGCCATAGTGCCCCCGAGTTTCGGCCGGGAGCGGGCGCGAGTTGATCAGATCACGCGATTGTACGCCAGCGCTGGAGTTCCATTACGTGCCGGCGTACCACTCATAGCCCTGGTCGCTCCAGTAGCCGCCGTTCCGCTTGGGCATGAAGACGATGCTGGTGAGATATTTGGTGTTCTTGTATCCGAGCTTCACGGGTGAGAAGAGCCTCGCCGGCGCGCCATGAGCCGGCTGAAGCATTTTTCCGTCGAGGCCGTAGCAGATGAGAGTTTGCGGGTGCATGGCGCTCTCGATGTCCCAGCTCTCGTGATAATCGTTGTCGAACGATCGGAAATCCACGTAATGCGCCTCGGGCGCTGCGCCGGCGGCGCGGGCAAGATCGCTGAGCCGGCAGCCGGTCCACGACTCGACCGCGGTCCAACCTTCGACGCAGTAGTGGTTCACACGCTGCGTGATGCGGGGTAGCCGCTGCAGCGTTTCCATGGTCAGCGTCAGCGGTCGCGCGACGAGGCCGGATACCTGAAGCGTCCACGCTCCGCGCGCTGCAACGTCCCATACGGGGACCGTATCCGATATATAGTAGCTGGGCAACGCCGTCCCCGCGTTGCGCCAGCGCTGCGCAGGCGAATCCATGGAAGTGTGTCTGAACAATCCGCGCTCGAGCGTCTCATTCTTGCGCATCGCATAGTCGAGCGCCCGCTGTGCACCGCGCGGCCCGCGAGACCCACATGCCGCGATGAGCCACGACGTGGTGATGCCGCCGCTCGCGGCCAGAAAATCACGTCTGCGCATCGGCGTCGCTCCTCGCAT
>JALYTX010000024.1 GCA_030854055.1 Gemmatimonadota bacterium
CTTTCTGTTCAAGTGTCGCGGGCGAATCGATTCGCTCGTACGCGGGATCACCGAACTCCTTCGTGAGATCCTGATACAGCTCGCCTGGATCGCGGTGCATCACGGCCGTCATCTCCGCTGCGAGCAATCCCGCGATGATGCCGTCCTTGTCCGTGGTCCAGACGGTTCCGTCGCGCCTGAGGAACGACGCGCCGGCGCTTTCCTCGCCCGCGAATCCAGTCGTGCCGCTCATGAAACCGTCGACGAACCACTTGAAACCAACCGGCGTCTCCATGAGCGGTCGCTTCAATCGAGCCGTGACACGGTCGATCATGCTGCTGCTCACGACCGTTTTGCCGACTCCCGCCGTTGGCGACCAGTCGGGACGATGAGCGAACAAGTATGAAATCGCGACCGCCAGATAGTAATTCGGATTCATCAACCCAGTGCTCTTCGCGACGATGCCGTGCCGGTCGTGATCGGTGTCGCATGCCCACGCCACGTCGAACTGGTCCTTGAGATGGATGAGCCGCTGCATCGCGTAGGGCGACGAGCAGTCCATACGTATCTTCCCGTCCCAATCGACGGTCATGAACCTGAATGTGGGATCCACCACTTCACTCACAACGGTGATCGGAACGTTGTACCGCTCCGCGATCATCTGCCAGTAGAACACTCCGGCACCGCCAAGCGGATCCACACCAAGCTTCAGGTTGGCGCCACGGATCGCGTCAAAGTCGATAACGGCGCCGAGATCGCCGATGTACGCATCCATGTAGTCGTGACGATGCGTGGTCGCCGCGCGCATCGCTCGCTCGAGCGGGATCCGTTTTACTCCCTTCAACTCCGCGTCCAGGAGATCATTGGCCCGGTTCTGGATCCAGCCAGTTACAGCCGTGTCGGCGGGCCCTCCGTTGGTCGGATTGTACTTGAATCCGCCATCGTCGGGCGGGTTGTGGGACGGCGTCACGACGATCCCGTCGGCGAGCCCCGTTTTCCTGCCATGGTTGTACGTGAGGATGGCGTGTGACACTACCGGCGTCGGCGTAAAGCCATCGCGGTCGTCTATCATCACGTTCACCTCGTTCGCAGCAAGCACTTCCAGTGCGGATGCGAATGCGGGGGCGGAGAGCGCATGGGTGTCTATTCCAATGAACAGCGGCCCGTCGATCCCATTCTCCCTGCGGTACATGCAGATCGACTGCGTTATCGCGAGGATGTGGTCCTCGTTGAACGAGCAGTCCAAGGAAGAGCCGCGATGTCCGGATGTACCGAAGGAGACGCGCTGCGTCGCGATCTTGGGATCCGGCTTCTGCGAGTAGTATGCGGTAACGAGCCGCGGCACATTTACGAGTATGGACTGCGGTGCCGGCTTGCCGGCCAGTGGACTGATGGTCATGTTATTCCGCCAGTGAGAAACCGAGGAGGAGCCTGTTGATAGTAACCAGTGGCGACGCATCAGTGCACGCCGCGTACCCGCCTGGTTCAGGAGCGGACCCGCTTCAGCCCGTGCGGACGCGGATCGAATCAGTTGATCTTCTTCGCGGGGTGATCATGATCATCATGGCACTCGACCACGTGCGCGAGTTCTACGGCGTCGCCGCGAACCCCACCGACCTTGCGACCACCACGCCCGCGCTCTTCTTCACGCGGTGGATCACCCACTTCTGCGCGCCGGTCTTCTTCCTACTCACCGGAACCGGGGCCTTTCTGTCGCTTCGCCGGAAGTCCGTCCCACAACTCTCCCACTTCCTCTGGACGCGCGGTCTCTGGCTCATCTTTCTCGAAGTGGTCGTCACTCGCTGTCTCGGCTGGCAGTTCAACTTTGACTACCGCCTTACGCTCCTGTTCGTGCTCTGGGCGCTCGGCTGGTCCATGATCACGCTCTCCGTACTGATTCGCATGCCAACGCGATATGTAACGGCGTTTGGTGTTGGGCTGATCGTCGTCCACAATCTGATGGACGGAGTGAGTCCGGCGTCATTCGGGTCGCTGTCGTGGCTGTGGTCCATTCTGCACGTACCGGGAATGATCGTCACGACGCCGCGCTTCACCGTATTCGAAGCGTATCCACTGATTCCCTGGATCGGCGTTACTGCCGCCGGATACGGCCTGGGTCAGGTTTTTAATTGGGACGAAGGGCGAAGGCGCGCTTTCCTGCTGCAACTTGGTCTTGGGCTGAGCGCCGCGTTCGTGCTGTTGCGCGCCGCGAACATATGCGGAGACCCCAACCGCTGGTCGGTGCAGCGATCGACGGTGTTCACCATTCTCTCGTTCCTCAATACGACCAAGTACCCACCATCGCTTCTGTTCCTGCTGATGACACTCGGTCCCGCGATGCTGTTCCTGCGTGCGGTGGATGGACGCACGCCGAGCGTGCTGCGGCCGGCGGTGATCATTGGCAAGGTACCGATGTTCTACTACATCCTTCACATCACCATCGCACACTCTTTGGCGGTCATACTGTGTTACGCCCGCTATGGCGACGCGCACTGGATGTTCCAGTCGCCGGATCTGAGCAAGTATCCGATCACATTCCCGCCGGGCTGGGGTTTTGGCCTGCCGGGCGTGTACCTGGTGTGGGCGATCGTCGTGCTGATCCTCTTTCCAGCGTGTGTGTGGTACGCGCGGCTCAAGCAGCGACGATCCGACTGGTGGCTGAGCTACGTTTGATGCGTACTACGTAATGCCGAAGTCGCTCGTCGCCGTTGCCGTAATCGTTACCGCCGGCATCCTGGCCGCTGTGATATTCGGACCGTCCTTGTGGCTCACGCGGACTGTGCGGGGACTGCGATTCCGCCGAGTGCGCCCGCGCACAATTCTGTTGCTATGGATTGCTGCGGTTGCGCCGTGGGTAGGAGCGTTCATTTACTTTCACTTCGCCAGGGGGCTCTCGGTAGGCGCGCACAGCCTTGGAGTGCTCCTACTGGTACTGCTGGCAGCGCTCCTGGCGATAGCTGCATTCGTTTCACTGCCCGTCGCTGTTATCGTGCTTTCCGTCGTGTGGTTACTCGACCGAGGAACACAAACATGAAGCGCCGCGTGGGAATGGCAATGGCGTCATGAATCGCCGCGCTGCCGATCGGCGGATGTAAGGGGCATTTTCCACGGTGCACCCCACTCAAAGTTGTGATTCCGGGCCGCCCCAAGAAGAACGCCCGGGCCTTGAGGCCCGGGCGTTTTTGCTTCCACTTCCACTAGCGCAACCTAGTGCATGATCGAGATGAACCATGTCCCGATCATCGGCCCGCGCGGGCCAAAGCGACCGGTAGGCGGCGGCGAGCCTGGCGGCGGTGCCGGTGCCGGCCCGTACTCCGGTGTGAACTCGTACGCGACATGCGTGTTGGCGTCCACGGCGATCGTCTTCGCGCCTCGCTGCGTCGCGACTGTCGATACGACGGTATACTTGTCCGGCGAATCCTCGTGCACGACAGTGACGTTGCCGTCGCGGCCAGCGGGGATGTACATCATCTTCTGGCCCTGATCCCAACCCAGCGCATCGACACCGTTGCCGTTCGCGATCTGTGCGACGACGTTGCCATTGTCTGAATTGACGACGACTGAGTTCTTGCTGCAGCCTGAGAAGATGCGGTGCGATCTGCGGTCCATCGCGATGCCGGTCGGCCCGTCGCATGTCGGAATGGGCCAGGTAGCAACGACGGACCAGGTTTTCGTATCGACCACGTCGATAGCGTTCTTGTCCTCGAGGTTCACGAAGATCCTGCCGTGACCATCACTCACGCCGCCTTCGGGCGCGTTGCCGGTAAGCGTCACGCGCCCGACGACCGTTCCCGAATTCGGATCGATCACGACCATCGTGCCCGTCGGGTGGCTATGGTTGATCGTTAGAACGCGATCCGTCGCGTCGTCGTACATGATGCCGTCGAGCCCGTCGATGCCTGCGGGGATCTTCTTGATCACGGCGAACGTCTTGAGGTCGAACATCGTGGACGTCGAGTCGCCGCCATTCGTCGTGAAGCCGTGATTCCATTTTGGAGCGAGCGCTATCCCGTGCGTGCGCGGTGTATTCGGGATGTCGCCGAGCACCTTGCCTGATGCGCCATCCACGACCATCACGTGCGTTCCACGCGAGACGAAGACGTGACCTGTTGCGGGGTCTGATGTGAGGTAATCGGTACCGCCCTCACCGCCGAGTGTGGACTTGTGTACAGTGAAAGTTTGGGCCGCCAGCACGGCGGGAGCAACAAGCGCAGCCGCGGCCATCACGACCTGGAAGCGCGTTGAAATACGGGTCATGCTAACCTCTGATGGTTTGGTCTTCTAATGGAACCCCAAGATTGTAAAGATACGGCCCGAATGCTGACATGAACCTGACAATAACCTGATACGCAGGCCTTACCTCCTTCAGCCACCCAGCTCCGCGATGCGCAGCTCCAGGAATCTGCGAGTAGTTCCATCGGCGAGGTCCCACGCCGTCCTGTAGGCGGCTACCGCATCGTCATGTCTGCCCAGCCGCCGCAGGAGGGCGGCACGCGCCGAGTGGGCGAGATGATAGCGGGTCAGCTCCTGACGGCGGAGGAGCGCGTCGATGAGTACCAGGCCGTGCTCGTCGCCTTCGCTCATTGCGACCGCGACCGCGCGGTTGAGCTCGATGACTGGTGAAGGCTGCATGCGGTTGAGCAGGTCGTACAATCCCACGATCTGCGCCCAGTCGGTCGCGCTCCCGTCGCGCGCTTCGGAGTGGAGCGCGGCGATCGCGGCCTGTATGGTGTAGGGCCCCGCGTGACGCAACGCGAGTGCGCGCTCGGTGAGCCGCGTGCCCTCGTCGATCATCGCGCGATCCCACAGTGCGCGATCCTGGTCGTCGAGCAGGACCGCTGCTCCGTCCGACGCCGTTCGAGCGGCACGTCTCGAATCGTGAAGGAGCATCAATGCGAGCAATCCGATCACTTCCGGCTCCGGGAGGAGCTGCATCAGCAGGCGGCCGAGACGAATGGCCTCAGCGCAGAGATCAGCGCGTGTCGGCAAGTCGCCCGATGTCGCGGAGTATCCTTCGTTGAATATGAGATAGACAACCGCAAGCACGGCGTCGAGTCTGCGCGAAAGCTCAGGCACTTCCGGTATCTCGTACGGAATCCTGGCGTCGCGAATCTTGGTCTTTGCCCGGACGATTCGTTGCGCCAGCGTCGGAGCGGGTACCAGGAACGCGTGCGCGATCTCCTCCGTCGAAAGGCCCGCGATGGTACGTAGCGTGAGCGCTACCTGCGCATCGAGCGCGAGCGCCGGGTGACAGCACGTGAATATCAGACGTAGTCGATCGTCGGCGATGTCGTGCTCCGGAGCATCGCCAGTGGCGTACACGCTGGCCTGCTCGAGCTCGTAGATCAGCTCCGGCTGCTTTTCACCGAAGGTTGCGCGCCTGCGCATCTGATCGATAGCTCTGAAGCGACCCGCGCTGACGAGCCATGCGCGAGGGTTGCCCGGCACACCTTCCACGGGCCAGCGCTCCATCGCCGCAACGAACGCGTCGTGGAGCGCTTCTTCCGCTAAATCGAAGTCGTGCAACAACCTGACGAGCGTTGCCAGGACGCGGCGCGAGTCGGAGCGATACGTGCTCTCCACGATCTCCCGCACACGCGTCCCGGCGTCCGTCATTCCGGCTCCCGACTGCCGCTCACGAGCTCGATCAGCCGAAGGTCATGATCGGTCGAACTTCCACCGATCCATATTTCGCTACAGGGATTCGTGCGGCTACTTGAATTGCGTTGTTGAGATCATTTGCCTCAATGAGATAGAAGCCACCGAGCTGTTCCTTGGTCTCCGCGAAAGGACCATCGGTTACGAGTGTCGATCCATTGCGTACCCTGACGGTCGTGGCGGACGACGTGGGCTGCAGCGCGTGGCCAGCGAGCCACTGACCACTCGCCTTGAGATCGTTGGTGAGCGCACCGTACTCACTCATCATCCGGTCCGACTCTTCTTTGGACATTCTTGGCCAGATGGTTTCGTCTTCGTAGATCAAGCACAGGTATTTCATGACTGAAGCTCCGTTGGGGTGGTCGAAACAGCTATCCACGGAATAGTCGAACGGCGTTGTCTGAAATCGACGCCGATCGCCGAAGTCAGTTGTCCTTTTCGATCACGTCGATGTACTTGAGTCCGGACCCGGTATTGAAAAGCACCACCCGCTCTTCGGCCTCAAGGAAGCCCGAGGCGATGAGCTTGTCGTACGCCACGAGTGTGGCCGCACCCTCGGGCGCAGCGAAAATGCCTTCCGTCGACGCCATGGTGGACACCGCCTGCAGCATCTCGTCGTCGGTCGCTGTCACCGCGGTACCGTGACTCTGCGCGAGAATGTCCAGGATGATGTAGTCCGCATAGGCCTTGGGCACACGCAGTCCCGACGCGATCGTGTGCGCACCCTGCCAGAACTCTGACACGGGCTTGTGTTCCTCCCACGCGCGCGGAATTGGCGCGCAGCCGGCCGCCTGCACCGCGATCATCTTGGGGCGCTCGGAACCGATCCATCCCAGATACTGCATCTCGTCGAACGCCTTCCACATGCCGATCAGACCCACCCCACCGCCCGTGGGATAGAATATCGCGTCGGGCAGCGTCCAGTCGAGCTGCTCCGCCACTTCATATCCCATTGTCTTCTTGCCTTCAACGCGAAACGGTTCCTTAAGAGTCGAGATTTCGAACCACCCCTCGGCTTCCTTGCGCTCGTTTATGATCCTTGCACAGTCGCTGATCAGACCGTCCACGAGCGTAACATGCGCGCCGTACTGTTGGCATTCCACACGGTTCGCGATCGGCACGTCTTTCGGCATGAAGATGTACGCCTCGATTCCCGCGGCCGCGCAGTACGCCGCGAGCGCGCTGGCCGCGTTGCCGGCAGATGGGATCGCGAGCTTCGTGATGCCATAAGCCTTGCACATCGTCACCGCGGCACACAGCCCACGCGCCTTGAACGAGCCCGTTGGATTCAAGCCTTCATCCTTGATGTACACGCTCGGATTGTGGCGACTCTGCAGCATCGGCGTGAAGCCCTCGCCGAGGGTGACAGGTTCCACGTCCGGAAGAACGTCCGAGTAGCGCCACATGCTCGCGACGCGCCCCTTGAGCGCATCTCGTGACGCCAGGCCGCGATATGGCTCGAGATCGTATCTGGCGTAGAGCGAGCCGCCATCCACGGGACACACGGTATGCGGCTCGGCGGGGCTCAGTCGCTCCCCGCACTTGGTGCATTCAAGGTAGATCAGCTTTGCCATGATAGTGCGACAGTATCTGAAGGCGTGCGCAAGGCGCGGTCGCGAGGTAAGGACCGCGCTGTGGATACTATACTAATCGCTGTTTCGTTGCGCGCGGCACAGCATGGGGAGACGCCTATGCTTGGCGTCCGGCGCACCCGCCTGGTCACCGCTACACCTTCTGCTGCTTCCACCTCCCCAATCTGAAAACGAGCGCGCTGACCACCGCCATCGCGCAGAACGCCACGGTGATCGCGAGAAATACTCCGTGCGGCCCCATGTGCATCGTCTGCGCCAGAAAGTACGCCAACGGAATCTCGAACAGCCAGAAGATAATGAGATTCAGGACCGTCGGAGTCCACGTGTCACCAGCGCCGTTGAACGCCGATGTGAGAACCATGCCGCTCGCATACAGAATAAATCCGTATGACACCGTGTGCAGACAGTCGTAAGCATAGCCGGCGACTGCGGGATCGCGCGTGAAGAAGCCGACGATCGGTGCAGTCGCGAAAAGGAATACCAATCCAACAACAGTCAGGAAGAGCGTGTTGTACACCACCGCACGCCACACTGCGCTCTCGGCGCGCACGGGGTCTTTCGCACCAAGCGCCTGTCCTACCATGGTCGCAGCGGCGTTACTCATCCCCCATGAGGGAAGCATCGCGAAGATGATGAGGCGCACCCCGATTGTATATCCCGCGAGAGCCTGACTCCCGTACGTGGAGATGATACGAACGAGTCCGATCCAGCTCGCCATTCCGATTATCATCTGAAGCGTACCAGCAGCTGATAGAGTGACGAGCTCTTTCATCACGCGGAGATGAACACGAATGTTCGCCGGCACGATCGAAATGCGCCCCTTTCCGCGCATCAGTCGTGACAGCGCGAATACGGCGCCCGTTCCGCGTCCGATGGTGGTTGCGATGGCGGCGCCCGTGACACCCAATCGCGGAAACGGTCCGACTCCGAATATCAGCAGCGGACCGAGCACGATGTTGATCGCGTTCGCAAGCCATAGCACACGCATCGCTATAGCTGCATCTCCCGCACCGCGGAATATGGCGTTCACCAGGAACAGCAGCAGCACGCTCACGTCGCCGCCGAGCATCACGCGTGTGAAGTTGGACCCGGTGAGTACTACTTCCGGTGATGCACCCATCATCCCAAGCAACCGCGGCGCGAGAATCACGCCTGTGACGCCAAGCACTGTCGCGATGATGAGACCGGCCAGAACACCCTGGACGGCCGCATCGCGTGCACCGTCCACGTCCTTCTCACCGATCCGGCGCGCGACCATTGCAGTAACACCGATGGACAGGCCCATGGCCAGCGCATACAGTACCGTGAGCAACGATTCGGTGAGGCCGACCGTCGCGATTGCGTTAGCACCCAGCTTGCCGACGAAGAAAACATCGGTGACCGCGAACACGCTCTCGAGAACCATCTCGAGAACCATCGGCACGGCGAGCAGCATTATCGCGCGCGCGATGCTACCGCGCGTGTAATCCTGCTGGGAACCGCGCAGCGATTCCTTTACCGTCTCCCAAAAGCCATGGCTCTTAGGGGAAACGAGTTCTGCAGTATCGTGCATTTCTTGAATCTATGTATAAGGGAATGCCCCGCGGTCGTCGTCACGTCGGCTACGGATGGAGCGCTGACGGGAGAGTGGTCCAGCGCGTATGTTGGGCGACCCATCGGTCGCACCGCCAGCCAACGGAGACCCGGACAAAATGGAAGAAGTTGCATCCACAGCGGCCCTCGCTAATACTGGCCTCATCCGCGCGATCGGCGTGCGCGCACTTGGCGCGAACGTCGTCAACAACATCATCGGCTCGGGAATATTCGTTCTTCCCGCGCTCGTCGCCGCAACACTCGGTCCCGCCGCCATCGTTGCGTACATCGTCTGCGCCGCGGCGGCGGGACTGATCGGTCTGAGCTTCGCCGCCGCCGGTAGTCGCGTATCCGCGCCAGGTGGCACGTACGCTTACGCCGAAGCCGCGTTCGGTCCCTTCGTTGGTTTTTTGACCGGCGTTCTGTTCTGGTTCGGCTCGCAGATGATTTCCGCGGCCGCGATCGCCACGGTGCTCGCCAGCTCGCTCGCGTTGCTATTTCCAGCACTGGGCTCCGCGACTCCGCGCGCCGCATTCCTGATCTTTCTCTATACCGGGCTCGCCGCCGTCAACGTGCGCGGAGTCCAAACGGGCGCGCGCCTTATGGAGGTGCTGACGCTCGCGAAAATTCTGCCGCTAGTGCTGCTTGTCGTGGTCGGTGCATTTTACGTCCACCCCGTCAACTATGCGTGGACATCGACGCCGACGCTCACACAGCTGAGCTCGGCGTGCCTCGTTCTCATTTTCCTGTTCACGGGAGTGGAGGGGGCGATGACGTCGAGCGGAGAGGTAAAGAACCCATCGCGCACGGTGCCGCTCGCGATACTCGTCGGACTCGGCTCGGTGTCGGCGCTGTTCATAGCCGTTCATCTCGTCGCACAGGGCGTTCTGGGCCCCTCGCTTTCGCTTGATCAGGAAACTCCGCTCGCAACAGTAGCCGCCACCATATTCGGCCCCGCTGGCAAGGTTCTGATGGCAGTGGCGGCAGCGGTGTCGGCGCTTGGCTTCGTCAGCGGCGACATGCTCGCGACGCCGCGCATTCTCTTCGCATTCGGACGCGACGGCTACCTGCCGGCGCGAGTAGGATCTGTCAATCCCGTCACGCATACTCCCGTCGTCGCGATCGTTCTCGAAGCAGTGGTAACGTGCGGCTTCGCGATATCCGGGTCGTTTCGGTCACTGGTGGTGCTCTCGACGGTTTCCACGCTCTTCATATACATCGTCACGTGTCTCGCCGCGATTCAGCTCAAGCGGAAGAACGTCACCGCCGGTGGCCCCCCTTTTCAGCTGCGCGGAGGGCCCGTTGTGCCGCTACTCGCGTGCGTGGTAATCGTCTGGATGTTGAGCGGTGCGACACGAAAGGAGTTCATCAGCGTCGGCGCTACGCTCGCGGCCGCCCTGGTGCTCTACCTTGTGCGAGCCTACTACCGTCCTACTTCAGCACTCGTATCCTGATGTTGCGCAGTGACAGTACTCCGTCGTGGTCGCCCTGGATTCCAATGTAACCGGTACTGGCGCGCCCGTAGTTGGGCCACGCACCGAACTTGCTGGCCTTTACCTTCGCCTCCCAATCAGGACTCAGCAAATCGTACTGCAACAGCTTCTGACCGTTCATCCAGTGTTGAACGTGATTCCCGTTCACAACCAGCAGGCTGGTGTTCCACTGATTGGCCGGCTTCACAACGCCGGCTGGTGCCGGATATAGACCGTATGCGGAGCCCGCCGCTGTCAGCCTGCTCTTGCCATCTGGGTGGCCTGCATCGTCCAGCAACTGATACTCCGGCCCGCTCCAGTAAGGACGATCGTACTCTTCCGTGACGCGATAGAACACGCCGGAATTTCCGCCATTGCCGAGCATCCATTCGAAAGAGAGCTCGTAGTTAGCGAACTTTTCGCGCGTGACGAGATCCTCGACGCTTCCCGACTTGGTCAGCGTGCCGGCACCAACGTGCCAGCCCGACGGCATCGTGTCCATTCGGTATCCGCGGAACGCGGCCACCGATCTGCCGTCAAAAAGCGTTCGCCATCCCGCGGAGTCTGCAACATCGTTCACGACCATCGCTCCTGCTCCGTTCTGCACTGACGCCCTGGACATCGACCCGCTCCCCGAATTGCTTGCGCATCCGCCGGTCAGTATGAGTGCGGCGACTGAGGAAACGACAGCAGTGCGTCTTGTGACTCTTGCGTACATCACGACCTCGCTATTGAAAAGAATCATACCGCCCAGCCAGCGCGGTACTCGCGCTGCAGATACCGATTTGCTTCGGGTATGTTGGTGACCACCATGCGATCGCCATCGTAGAGAAGCTTCCGTCCCTGCCCTGTGCGCAGAGCGACTATTCCCAGCAGCATTGTCTCGGTGAGTTGCGCCGCATACTCGAACGGCGAGCTTGCCTTTGCCTGTCCCATGCAGGCCTTCGCCCAGTTCACCTCGTGTCCCCACGCTATGCGCCCATACCGCTCCGGCACGAGCGCCGCGTCGGCCATGAGCGATGTTGGATACAGTCGCGGATTCTCGCCGTACGTGTCGTTGATGAGTACGCCGCGATCACCGATGAAGATCACTCCATTCGATTTCAGCGTCACCTCATCTGGGAGCACGCTCGGTCGCGGCGGATACAGTCCGCCGTCGTACCAGCTCATTCGAACCGGCGGTTGCGCGCCTCGCGCCGCAAACTCATAGTGCACGGTCGTCGCCAGCGGATACGACACCTGTCTGCTCTTCGGTCTGTCGCTCGCAGTGAGACGCGCGGGCTCCGGTAGCTGCATCATTCCCCACGGCGTCGACGTGGCCTCCATGCTCGTTGGATATGCGAGGCCGAGCGCCCAGAACGGCTGGTCGATCAGGTGCGCGCCCATGTCGCCGAGTGCGCCGACGCCGAAGTCCGTCCAGCCACGCCAGTTGAACGGATGATAGATGGGATGGTATGGAATGTCTTCCGGGATGCCGCCAAGATAGAGATCCCAGCGAAGGCCGTCCGGCACGGGATACGATCCCATTGCGTACGCCACTGTGTCGTCGAGCCGGCGCTGTCCCCATTCGGTACCGAAACCGTCGTCGGGATACTGCACAGGCGGTCTTGTCTGTGACGGACGTGGAATCGCTTGCGGCCAGTAGCCTTTTGGCCGGTTGGTCCACACGTGCACCTCGCGCACCGGACCGATGATCCCAGCCTGTATCCACTCGTTGATGAGCCGCGCTCCGTCGCCGGAGTGTCCCTGATTCCCCATCTGCGTTACGAGATGTGGATTGGCGATTGCGAGCTCGCGAAGCACGCGTGCCTCGCGCACTGTTGTCGTGAGTGGCTTCTGGACATACACGTGCTTGCCGGCTTCCATCGCAGCCTTCGCAATCACCGCGTGATTGTGGTCGGGCGTGGCGATCACCACTCCCTCGATGTCAGTCTGCCTCGCCAGCATCTCGCGAAAGTCGGCGTAACGCCTGGCCTTCGGTATCTGCGCTTCGAGCCGAAGCCGCGCGGGCGTGCCCTTTCCATCAGGGTCAGCGAGCTTCTTGAGAATCATCCGGTCCGCATCCACATCGCAGATCGCGACGATGTTGCAGACTTCCGTGAGCGCCTCGGCGTTCACCGATCCCTGTCCTCCGAAACCAACTATCGCAACGTTGAGGCGATCGCCGGGTGCGCTGCCGGCACGGGCCGCCGTCATCATGCGCGGTGCGACCATCGCGCCGAGGGCGAGCTTACCTGTACCGGCGATGAAGTCCCGCCGCGTGAAATCGTGATCGGTCATCGGAGATCCTGCTGCAGTGCAGTTTGTAGGCGCTCGATGGTCGCGCTGAAGGGATCAGCGCGACCATCGACGATGCCAAACATACAGCCGCTGCGTTGGACCGCTACTGGGGCGATGCCGACACCGACCCCACTTTTGGGCGCTGTTCTAGCCGCGATCCGGCACCGGTAAGTAGATGGCGGGGAGGCCACCGCCGGCGGCGTCGAGGAGAACGATCGAGCGCACCTGACCGGGATTGAGCGCGCTGGCATCGACGTCGAGCAGGACTGTCCGGGTTCCCGCCACGGTTATGCGAAGCCGCAACGTTCCACCATTGGCGGGATACGTGTAGCCCGATGTCCCTTCGAACGGTACGTTGGTTGCGACGGGCGTGGTGAGCGTCGAGTCGGCGCCGGTGACGTAGACATCGACGTTGCCTGCGGAGGGTGACGCATTTATCACCCGCAATCCCACAGTGGTGCCGGGCGGCGCCGAGACCGTGTCGGGGAAGATCAGAAGATTGCCGCCGGTCGCGTGCTGCGTGAAGATCGCGAGGTACACCGACTGATCCGCGACAAGGAGAGAAGACGACGCCAGCGTGCTCGCGTTGGCGCTGTCGCGCACTGTGAGCAGGCGCGCGTTCGTAAGCGCGCTCACGTATGCCGAAGTACCGGAGCCATAGCCCTGGGAGGTGACGGCCGTGGTGCTGTCGATCTTGAGGTTCACGAGCCGGTAGCGCGGCGCGGCGTTTATGAACTGCACCAGACCCTGCGGGCCGCCCGTTGCCGTCAAGCCGTTGTCCAGATTGCAACCGGCCAACGCGGCCATTCCGGCCACCAGGCCGATTGTCGCGAGCGCCCGGTTGCTGCCGACTCTGGCGTTCCGGAAGTTCCTGACGATGTGATGCATAACGTGGTTGATTAGTGGGAATGCCAGTACAGCGGTCCGCCAACTACCCCTTTTCGCGGAGGGGGATCAGGGCCGGCCGCATGTTGACTGTCGTTGTACTAATGATATAATACAACCATACAGACCATGTTTCGCATCGACCCAGCCAACCCTGCCCCAATCTATGCCCAGCTTGAGCGCGCCGTGAGGACCGCGGTGGCCGCTGGTTGGCTCGAGCCTGGCGACCAGCTTCCGACAGTCCGGCAGCTCGCGGTGATGCTCAAGATCAATGCGAATACCGTCGCCCGGGCCTATGCATCGCTGGAGCGGGAAGGAGTGGTCGAGACGCAGCGCGGAGTCGGGACCTTCATAAGGATCCGATCCGCGTACTCCGAAAGAGAGAGTACCAACCATCTCGCGCGAGAGCTGAGGGAACGATCGTCGGTTTTCATTGCGGAGATGGCAGAGTTGGGGTTTTCCGCGGCGGATGTGATCGACCACCTGCAACACACCTATCAAAGGGAGGCGGCTTCAAATGGCTAACGACTTCGGCATGGCGCTGGCGACCATGCGCAATCCACGCAACAATGGCCGTCCGGTGGGCGGCCCACGACTCAACATCGTCGCGATCTTCGTACTGATCGGCTTCGTTCTGCTCGGATTCCTCACCGCGGCTGCAACCGCAAGGCCGAGCGTGCTAATCGTGTTCACCGTCATCGGCGCAATACTGGCCCAGTCTCCCAAGATCGCGGCCGAATGGGAGCGAGGCGTCGTGCTGCGACTCGGACGATTCGTTGGCCTGCGAGGACCCGGCCTCTTCTGGGTTATTCCATTCGCGGATCGTGTCAACAGCTGGATCGATCAGCGTGTGATCACAACCGGTTTCGCGGCGGAGCAGTCGCTCACCGCTGATACCGTTCCAGTAAATGTGGACGCGGTGCTGTTCTGGCTGGTGCACGATCCGCAGAAGGCTGCGCTGGAGGTGCAGGACTACTTCAACGCGGTTACGTGGGCCGCGCAGACCGCGCTCCGGGACATCATCGGCCGCACGTCGCTCGCAGACCTACTGCTGGGCCGCGAGCACATCGAGGGCGAGCTTCAGAAGCTGATTGACGAGCGCTCGAGTCCGTGGGGCGTGACAGTGCAGGCGGTTGAGATGCGCGATGTGCTGATCCCCGAATCGCTGCAGGACGCGATGTCACGACAGGCTCAGGCGACACGGGAAAAACAGGCGCGAGTGATTCTGGGAGAGGCGGAGGTCGAGATCGCCGCGCTCTTCGACAAGGCGGCCGTGACCTACCGGGCCAACCCGACAGCGCTGCATCTTCGCGCAATGAACATGTTGTACGAAGGCCTCAAGGAAAAGGGCGCTCTCATGATAGTGCCCAGCTCTGCAGTCGAGACAATGGGAATGGGGGCGCTGACGGGCGCGGCCGCACTGGGTCAGCAATATCTCTCGCAGCGCCAGCCACCAACGCCAGCTGAGCCTACGGATTCAGCTCCATTGACTCCAACATGACGGGGGTCCACATGGGGTCCGCACGACGCGACCCCGCACTCTGGAGCGCTAGCGGCCCGCAGGGTGCGGGTGGACGCCCAGCTCGACCGGGGACTGGGTCGTATAAACCGGACCATCCAGCTCGGCGCGCGGTGACCCGTTGATCGAGCTTGCGGCAGGGGCAACAGTGCCGGATCCGGATGGCGTGACGTCGGATTCGGCGTTGTTTCTGTCACTCTCGCGCCGGATGTCGTGGAGAACGGCACAGCGCAGGCAGAGGTCGATTGTGCGGTGACGGCGCCGGAAGATGCCGAACGGCGCTCCGCACGCCTCGCAGGACAGGGCCGCGAGGGCCATCATAACCACTAGTACGGGACACAGAACCAGTCCAATTACCACCCAGTGCTGAGCCAGCAATACCTCGAACGAGCTTAACGTCATCATCTCCCCTTCGGAACGGCGGGCTCGTGGAGTCCGCCGCGTCGGCATGTCACCCTGCTAACCAGTATCGGCCGTTCCCGGCTAATGACGCAGCGCGCGGACGGCCACGCGTCGCTCGCCTGCGACGATCGAGACGTCTACAAGGCAGAATCCGGGCCGGCGGGCCGGTCTGTGCGCTTCCTCGTGTACTCCGCCTGCGTCAAGCGCCGCCGGCCTGGCTGATTGGAGTTACCTACGGCGCGGTAACGAACGCGGCTTCGGCCACTGCGATCAATGGAACACGGAAAGCGGGATCGTCCAGGGCGTTCAATTACATGCCTTCGTCCGCAGACGGGCCGTACGAACTCGGGACCGGGACATTCATCATTCTGTAGTAAACGCCGAGTTGCGCGCGATGATGTACGAGATGATTCAACATCATGTGGCGGATGAGCTCGCCACGCGGCCGAGAGAAGTACACCTTGTCGCCGTCCCGCAACGTCCACGTCGATTCAGACGCTTCAACATCCATTTTGGGCAGAGTCTCACGCAGGATCTTCGCCTTGTCGTCGAACACCGCAAGAAGCTCGGCAGCGCTCGAGTATACCGTGGGCTTGTAGTCGCGAGCCGAGAAATCCATCTCGTCGGTCGTGACGAGCATCGTCCCATATCCGGGGAGTTCGGCGATGTGTGCCGCGAGCCGACCGAGTGTCATCGATTTCTCGTGCGGGCGCCAATCGTCGTGGCCTGAGGGATAGCGCTCGAGCATCCGACGGGTGGTATTGAGCTCGTTTTCGAGGTCGCTGTAAAGCGTGTCTTGCAGACTCTTTGATTGTGGCGCCATTTGATATTCCGTGCGCATGGGAGGGGGTTGCCTAATTCTAGTTTCCGAAGACGCGGCGCGCACGTGGTGGACGCGGCGACGGAACGTCCTTGCGACCGCGCAAGTTCAATCGGCTCTGCGTGGAACTCGGGTGGAGGAAAGCGAATCCTCATTTCGCCGAAGGCCGGGATGCACGGACGACGCGTTAGGCGGACGCCTTCGTCATCCCGCCGAAGGCCGGGATCCATGGACGACGCGTTAGGTGTGAGTATCCAGTTTGCAGGTGTAAGCGATCGCTGCGTGGACTGTCGCCATTGCGGTTGGCGTGTGGCGGCGCGCCGATCGTGGCGATTCCGGTGCGGAGTTACAGAATCGTACGTGATCTCCGCTGTCACTGCCTTGGGACTCGTCCCACGTGGAGCCTATCTACACCTGCAACCGTGGCATGCATTCCGAGAACGTCGTCCATGGATCCCGGCCTTCGGCGGGATGACGTTACCCATGGATCCCGACCTTCGGCGGGATGACGTGCATCACTCCCGATTCTCCGAGAAGAACGGTTCCGTGATTCACTCCTCGGCGCGCTGCCCGCCCCTGCGAAACGATACGCGATCCAGCCGAAGCGCAGACCCTAGCACTGCCGCTGTACCGCACAGGATCGCTGCAAAACCAAGAGTCAGCAGCACGAACACGAACGGCGGTGCCTGAAGTACCGCTCCGACGCGCGAAGCCACGGCGCCGATGTCAGCTCCGCGCGCGGCATCGGACGCGAGAATGATGGCCCATCCGAGGGCAGCGCCGAGTGCCGCAGTCGTTCCGCGCGCGCGCGCGCGCCGGTCGATTGCGCCGTAGAACAATCCGATCGGGATGAGAAACGGCCATCCAAACCAGAGAGTGGCCAAGGCGCAAATAATAGCGAGGATAACGATTCGGCTCACGAAGCGACGCACGCTGATGAACGCGGTTATTGCCCCGGTCATCGCGCCGGCTCCAGCCGGAGAGTCGAACTCGTCTGCGTGGCGGGAAGTTCGGCTGCGGTGCGCGGGAACATTAGTGCCTGGAGCCGGCCCGTTTTCCAGAATGCGAGGCGATCCTCATAGCGTGGCCCCAAAGGATTACCGCTCTGCCCGCCCGGATACGTGCCCCAGCCGTGTACTTCGGGCCCCATCTCGACGACCATCCGCCAGCTCGGTCCGTCCTCGCCGCTTCCGGTTGAAGGCGTGAGAGTGCCGACGCCGCCCGGTACCGGAATGTTCAATGCAGAGAACGCGGGAATGTGGAGCAGATGATAGATGTTCGCGAACCGGATGTGATCCCATCGCCAACCCCCGGATTCCGGCGCGCCGTGCTTGCGAACTACTTGCTCGTATGCCTGGATGAGAGTACGTGCGAGAATGTCATCGCGATCCTCGACAACGTTCGGTGTTCTGCGATCGTCCCACCACGCGTTCCTGGGCTGCGTCAGCAGCTCGGCGAGCACCGCCGTACTGGGCGTCGCGACGCGCCTGCCATTCTTAATGAGCTCGTCCCACGTGTTGTCGGGAAGAATAGTCATCGCGGTCTCGAACAAGACAGCGCGCTGGTTGTCCAACCGGTACGTCCGATCCCATTCTGCGAGCAGTCTTGCTGCCGTGCTCAGCTCAGCACTGCCCCGCCCTCGCTCGCTCTGTGTCCTGGCTGCAGCGATGAAATAGGGGACGAACATATCGGCGCGCACGCTCGACGGATCGGTCTGGTACTCGATCATGTCATCTGGCGTCACGCGCGAGTTTGCGCGCAGCAGCCGATTGATCTGCAGCGCGCGCCATACTTCGTACTGGTGGTCGGCGCCGAGATATCCGTATTCGGCGCTTGCGATCTCGGGCTCCTGGTTCGCCGACGCAAGGAAACCCTGTTCGGGATTGAACGACTGAGGATACCTGTCAACGGGCCAGAACCCGCGCCAGTCGCTACTGCTCAGGGAGCCATCGCGAATGATCTCGCCGTCTCCGTCGCCGGGACGGATCGGGAAGTGGCCGGTCGAACGGATCGCGATCGAGCCAGCACGATCGGCGACGAGCATGTTCTGCGCCGGCGCAAGGAAATTACGCGCGACGTCGTCCTGGAACTCGCGCGCGTTCTTCGCCTTCGCCGCGTCGTCCAGCGCCTGCATCTCGTTCGACGGTTCGAGCACCGTCCATCGCATGGATATCCATGCGCCGTGTTCGTGCATCATGGGACCGCGATGCGTGTACCGTACGGTGTCCGTGTGTATCACGACGCCCGTCTGGTCGCGATACTGTTCCGTTCTGAGCACCAGCGGGCGCCATGCATTGTCCAACCGGTAATTTTTCGGACTCACAGAATCATCCACCGTCTCGCGGTAGAAATCCATCACATCCGCGCCGGTGTTCGTGAACGTCCACGCAAGATCGCGATTGAAACCAATCACTACCGCGGGCGCGCCCGGTATCGTAACACCGTAAACATCGAGCGTACCGGGAACCACCAGATGCACCTCGTACCAGATGCTGGGCAGCGTCAGCTCGAGGTGTGGGTCGCCGGCGAGTAGCGCGTGGCCGTTTGCCGTGCGTGACGGCGCCACCGCCCAGTTGTTACTCGCGAACGACGCATGCACTTCCGCGCCAGGATCGTCACGTGTGAACTGGCCGTACAGTGATGCGAGGTCGTTCGCCGTCGTGTCAGGTTTTCCCGGCGGCGTTATCGGCTGGAACGCGTTGCGCGGCCCGGTCCATCCCGGAACAGGTTGGATGGGTTCCTGAATCGGCGTGTGTTGCGGGAATACCGCGCGGGCCGCGCTATCTCCGACCATCGCGATGGCGCGTGCGAGTATGTGATCCGGGTTCTGGGACGCGAGCGTCCATCCCATTCTGTTCAACAGGTGCAGCGAATTGATCGGCTGCCAGCGTTCCGGTCGCGCGTTCAGAAGCTTGTACTCGACAGGATATTGCGCTGGTTTCAGCGCATCGATGTACGCGTTCACGCCGTCGGCGTAGGCGTCCAGAATCTTGCGCGACGGGCTGCCGGGAGGGAGTGCCGCGAGCTTGAGTTCTGCCGCGCGCGGCATGCCGACGTTGCGCGTGTTCTGATCCAGCTCGAGAGCGCGCGCACCCGCGAGCTCGGTGAGGCGTCCCGATGCGGCGCGAGTCTGGATCTCAAGCTGGAACAGGCGGTCGCGCGCAACTACGTAGCCCAGGGCGCGGTACGCGTCTTCTTCCGTCGTTGCGAAGATGTGCGGAACATCGCGCGAGTCGTAGCGAACGCTCACGACCCCGCTAAGTCCGGGGATCCGCACGTAGGCATCGCGCGGAAATACCGCATCCCCTGCGGCGCTCCAGACGCCGCGGACCGGATCGAGCAGCCCGCCGAGTGGCGGCAGTGGCCCGACGGGTCGCGCTCCGGCGTAGATCGTTCCGGCCAGCAGGATGGCGGAGAGCGCGACAGAGAGCGGTTTCGGTTGCATGTTCAGAGTGGATTTAAGATACTGCGCCACCCGACGGCCGCTCCAGGTACGTGCATGCTTGACTGGTAAGGACTGCTGCCCCGGGGTGATCGAGCGAACGCTTCTGGTCGTCCTGGCATCCAATTATCAGGAATGGGAAGCAATGGAAGGCGCGGGTTACCCGAACACCCAAAGCTTGGCCGGTTATTTCGCAAAGACAGCGCGTGGATGATGCGCTCCTGATTTCACGCGTCCTCAAAGGCGATCGGCTTGCCGGCCGCGAGCTTTACGACGCGCATGCGCCGCGCGTCTTTCGACTCGCGTACCGCATGACGAGCGACGACGAGATGGCGCGCGAGTGCACACAGGATGCCTTCGTCCGCGTCTTTGCGAAGCTGGAAACCTTTCGGCAGGAGGCCGCTCTTTCGACCTGGATCCATCGAATAGCGGTATCGACCGTGCTGGAGGCGATGCGCAGCACGCGGCGCCGCACGGCGCGCCTGGTGGATCTGGATGAAGCACGAGATGTCGCGAGCGTTGGCGATGGCTACGATAGCGAGCTCGCGGCGCGGCTCGAGAAGGCATTGGATGACTTGCCGGAGATCTATCGCGCCGCGCTGATAATGCACGATCTGGAAGGCTATACGCACGCTGCGATCGCAGACGCACTCCAGATCGCTGAAGGAACGTCGAAGACGAGAGTGGCGCAGGCACGCGCGAAACTGCGCGTAGTGCTCGGCGCTCTGAGAGATCAGTGATCGCTCTATCCATGCATACGCAGTGGAGGTTCGCAGGATGAATGAAGACGAGAACGCCGACCGTGTGATCCGCATGACGCTGCTGGAGTCGCGTAGGCCGCCGGAGGCACCAATCGACGAGATGTGGGCGGTGATCGAGAAGCGAGTGTTCTCGGGAACGCGACTGGTCCCACTTCGTGCAACACGCTTCGTGCCATGGCAGGTCCCGGCCATGGCTGCGGCTGCTGCACTCGTCATCGGCGTGGCGATGGGCTGGTCGCTCGCGCCGCGGACCACGATCACGCACGTTGTGGCGGGTTCATCAAATGCTGCTCCACCGGCAGTTGGAGGCATCGCGATCGACACGCGCGCCCCCGATTCGCTGACCACGTCCGTCGCCCGCAACGCACAACTGGCGCCGCATACCCATTCGCATTCGATCGACGCTGTGGCCGGTCCGTCCATGACTGCACTGGCGAAAGTTTCGACGCAGCCGCGTGACGTCGGCGCCCTCGGCGGTTCCGACATGGCGCGGTATCTCACGCAGACATCCGCGTTGCTCGCATCGCTGCCGTCCGACCGATCGTCGCAGTCCGATACTGCCATCGCCGCACGTGCCGCTGACCTGCTCACGCAGACTCACCTGCTGCTCGATTCGCGCGCTGGAAGCGATCCTACACTGCACCGCCTGCTCGAGGATCTCGAGCTCGTGCTCGCACAGGTCGCGCGTTTACGCGGTCGCGGCAACGCAAGCGACTTACAGTTTATCCGCCAGGCTCTAACGGTACACGACGTCATCCCGCGCGTTCACGACGCGACCCTCGAAGCCAGCACTACAGACTGAGGATATGATCATGCGAAACACATTGTTACGTCTTACGGTCGTGATTGTCGCCGTGTCGGCGACATCGGTCGCACAGGGAACACGGCCACCAGCTCCGCCGCCGCCGCCGCCGCCGGCACCGCCGGTTGCCCCAGTACCGCCCCTTGCTCCACTGCCTCCGCTGCCTCCGCTGCGCGCGATCGATATTGATGACGCGCTGGATGTCGATGCGCGGGTATCGCGCGCGATGAATCTGCCGGAAGTGCGCGAGGCCATGGATCGCGTCAACGAAGCGCGATTCGACTTCGGCGTCGGAACATTTGATTTCCCTTCGGCCGAGGATTTCAACCTGAATTTCGCGTCCGCAGGTTTCGGGATGTCCGAGCGCCCGCGCGCGCCGTGGGCGACAGGTGATCCGGCGGATTCGCTATACAGACTTGCTCGCGAGTCGCTCAACTCGGGCGAGTACCGGAAGGCGGCGCAGTTGTTCGCGCTCATCTCTCAGAAGTATCCCAATTCGCAGTATCGCGCCGACGCGAGCTATTGGCGAGCGTTTTCGCTGTACCGGATTGGCGGGATTGCGGATCTGCACGAGGCGCTTCAGACACTCGAGTCCGCGCCACCGGATACGGCCTCCAGGTCAACATCTGTAGCAGTGTCCAACGCGGTCCGGCTGGCTGGATTGCAGAATACTATGACTGTCCAGTTCAATCGACCCCGTACGGATGCCGCGGTTCTCGCGATGCGAATCCGCGGCGCACTCGCGGCGCGTGGTGATGCTGCAGCGGCGGCGCAGCTTGCCCGCTCCGCCGACGCCAGCACGACATCCTGTGATGACGAAGATGCACAACTGCGCATTGAAGCGCTCAACGCGCTCGTCCAGATGGACCCGAAGAGCGCCGAGCCAGCCGTGACCAGGGTGCTGGCACGCCGCGATGCTTGTTCGGCGCCACTTCGCCGCGGCGCGCTGGCACTGATCGCTCGGAACAGGGATGCTCACACGACCGATCTACTGATCAACACCGCGCAGAGCGACCCTGACCTTACCGTCCGCAGCGAGGCGATAAGTCTGCTCGGACGCGCGTCGGATGACCGGGGCACGGCAGCTCTGACTCGCTTCGCGACCTCCGCCGGCAATCCAGCGCTGCAGCGCATAGCGGTGCGCGCCCTTGCCACGCAGGACTCGCCCGCGGCGCGCCAGAGCATCCGCGACCTCATGTCTCGCACCGACATCGCTCCAGACGTGCGTCTGACTGCGCTTCACTACGCCGGCAGCACCGGTCTGCAGGTCGCCGAGCTCGGCAGAATCTACGACGGAGCCTCGGACAGGGCGACGCGCATGGAGGTTGTCTCGCTTCTCGATCAGCGTGACGATCCGCAGGCCGCGGACAGACTGTTCGACATCGCGCGGACGAGCACGGACCCCATGCTGCGTCGCCGCGCGATCGATGCCCTGGCGCGTCGCAAGGATCCGCGCACCGCCAAACTCCTCATGGAGATCGTCGATAAATGAGAGTACTTCGAATATTGCTCCCACTCGCGTCGCTGGCGCTGGGGAGCTGCGCGATCATTGCGTCGGCGCAGTCACTCGACGCGCGCATCAACGCGACTGCGGCGGCCCGCGTTCAGTTTGAGTTCGCAGCCCGACCGGGTGTCTGCGGCGATGGTCAGTCGTTCCTCTCCACCGGCAACGGTTCGTCGTTCTATGGGCGCGTCAGTCTCGGCAGTGATGTTGCGATGCAGACGTGCTCCGCCGGTCCCGTGCGCGTCGTCATTCAGCGCGCGGATCGGCTCGTCATCGGCATTCAGACGGTAGCTGGCCCGCTGCATCAGGCGGATGCGGCGACGGACCTGGGTACGGTGACAGCACGGGAGGCAACGGATTATCTGCTTTCCATAGCCGCGCACGCCGACGGACGGGTCAGCAGGGACGCGATTCTCCCAGCAAGTCTTGCGGATGGGTCTGACATCGCGCCCGGTCTCACCAGTATAGTGGTGGATCAGACGCGGCCATTGGAGACGCGTCGCACAGCTCTGTCCTCGCTCGCGGACAACGATGCCTCAGGGCGTGCGGCGCGTACCGGCGAGCTTCTACTTCGCGTTGCGCGTGACGAGAACGAGACGCAACCCATGCGCCGGTACGCGCTCAACCTGCTGGCGCGTTTCGATCACGGCGCGGACGTGCCGGCAATCGTTCAACTTGCAAGCGAAAATCGCACGTCGTGGATTGGTGACGAGAGTCTGCGTACGCTATCACAATCCGGTGATCCCCGCGCGCGCGAATTTCTCAGAAGCGAGCTGCGTCGCACCGACGTGCCCGACGCGCAGGTTGCGACCGTCGTCCGAGGGCTCGGCGGCGCCGAGGCGAGCGGTCGGGACATCGAGTTGCTTCGTGCCGCGTTCTCAACCATGACAGGTGATCGCGCGCGGGGAACCGTTATGGACGTGATGTCGGAGCGCGGCTCGGCCGCCGACATCGGGTGGCTGGTCGGTATTGCGCGAGACTCCGCGCAGTCGCTGCAGACGCGACGCCACGCGATATCGTTGCTGTCTCGTACGCAGGACGCACGCGCCCGGCAGGCGCTGCTCGAGCTCACGACGCGCTGAGCGAGCCGGATAACGGCTTCAGGGACCGCTGACAGTTCCCATCTGCACGATCTCGAAGTCACTGCCGTGCAGTTTCGTGAGGTTGTGCAGGTCATTGTCGTCCCAGCGAGGGTCGGGTGCGCCGCTCACGAAGAACGCCGACCCGTTGTCCGCCAGGAATACCCCGTACTTTTTCATCGCGGTAAGAATGACCTGGACTTTCGGCGAGAAGCCCGAAATGTCGACAGTGGCCTTGAGCCGGAAACGCGCGCCCATCGGCGGAAGCGTGGGATCGGTGCTGCTTCCCGCCTGATGTCGCGCCGGTGACACGTAACCCTTCCGCGTTCTCGGGCACGTCATGCGCAGTGCGTGCGGTATCGTTCCCGCGGCGACCTCATCGTACCGCACGAGACCCGGGAATATTGGAAGACCGGCTGCATCTGCCGACGTCCATCCGGCGGGCCGGAGCGCGTTGGAGCTGAGATCGAAGACCGCGCCGGAACCTGCCGCCCACGACGACGCACCCGGCTGGCCATCGAATAGCTCGTACAACTTCCAGGCGTCGGCGTCGAGAACAATGACGTGCCGGTCACCCGTGGATGAGGGTCCGCCTTCGATCGGGGCATCCAGTGGGATGGGATACGGGCCGGCATCACTCTCCGATGCGTAGTAGAAGCTGACCGGCACAAGTGTCTGCCCAGAGTGCACCACGATATACGGGATCCCGTTCGGCGCACCATTGTACGTAGTGCCGAAATCCGGGTGGAGCGACGACGACGCACCACAGGACGCTATCATTGCGGCTGATGCGGGATCGACCGCGTCGCCCGAGATGTCGCGGTTCCACGGGTTGTCGGGCGGGAACACGCTCCGATTCCCGGAAATACCAGCTGCCTGGGCCGGCGCGGTGCCGCCCGTGTCGTGTGGCGTTCCCAACGGTCCCGTGGCGGCAGCTCCGCCGGTGCATGCGGCCGCGATAATGGCGAGGGATGGCCAGAGATTGAGACGGTGTTTCACAAAGGAGCTTCCCATCCACTGCAGGACGATCGGCAAGCTGCCGCGTCAAAATAGAAGGTATGGCAGTCTCAGAGCCGCGCGCAAGGCGCGCCGAAAGCGCCATCGACTGCGCACCACCTTACGCTATTGCCGCCGCCTCATTCTTCTTGACCTTCATCCAGACGAAGTATGCCGGAATTCCGAGCAACAGGGCCCCGATCCCGATGATGCTGTGAATAGGATCGCTGTATACGGTGGTCGCTACAACTAACCAGCTCGCGATCAGAAAGAATGCCGTGGTCCACGGATGACCGGGCACCAAGTATCCGACCGCGTCAAGCCGCCCGCGATCTCGTGCGCGGAAGACGAATAATGCAAGCGCCGCAAGTCCGTAGAACATAAAATCAACGGACGTGACATAGCTCATTATTGATTCGTAGCTGCCCGACGCCGCGACGATCGCGCACAGGGTTCCCTGCAGCGCGATGGCGGTTGTTGGAGTGTGTGACCGCGGTGAGATGCGCGCAATGGCCTTGAAGAACAGGCCGTCTGCCGCCATCGCCTGATACACGCGCGGCGTCGCGAACATGCCCTGGCTGAGAAAGCCGAACGTCGAAAGTGCGATGCATCCGGCTATCACGCTCGCGCCTCCGTGCATCCTGCTCGAAACGTGGTCCACGACCGCGGCGGCGGGCGTCACGGTTGTCGCGAGTCCGTCGGCGCCCAGCGCGAGCAAAAACACTGCGTTGATCGCCAGATAGAGCGCGACTACACCAAGCACACCGTAGAGCATTGCGCGAGAAAGATCGCGCGCGGGGTCGCGCATGTCGGCGGTGGCAAAGCTGGCGGTCTGCCAACCGCCATAAGCGAACATCACCGGCGTGAACGCGGCAGCGATGCCGCGCCATGGCGACACCGCCACGCTGCCCCGCATCTGCGTCGAACCGGTGCCGTGCGCCATTATGGCGACTCCGCATCCGATAATCGCTACGATCGCAATCACCTTGAGGACCATGAACAGGCTCTGGGTCCTGTTGCCCGCCTTGAGGTTCGCGCAGTTGATTCCCGTGAGTAGCGCCAGCGCGAGCACTGCGACAGTCGTCTCCGAGAGCGGTAGCGGCACTACAGCAAGAAAATATCGCGCGAAAATCACCGACACTGCTGCGATGCCGCCAGTCTGGACGACGAGGAGAATTGCCCATCCGAACATGAACGCAACCGCGGGGTGGAATGCGTCGCGCATGTACGCATAATGGCCGCCGCGCGCGGGATGTCTTGCTGCGAGCTCGGCGTACACGAAGGCGCCGGCGAGCGCGATCACTCCACCAATCGCCCAGACGAGCATCATCAGCGGGCCGCTGTGCACCATCTTCGCGACGACGGCCGGGTTGCTGAATATTCCGGCGCCCACAATGCCACCCATCACCAGCATCGTGGCGTCGAACACGCCGATCTTTGGAGCGTCTCCCTCCGCCGGGCTCAGATTCAGCGGAGTGTCAGCCATCCATCGCGCCCAACACCAGGTCGATCTCGCTCTCCGTGTTGTATATGTGCGGCGACAGCCGTATCACCCCTCCACCCCTTATGGAATGGGTCACGTTCGCCGCCGTCAAACGCGCGGAGACGGCCTGCGCATCCTTTACGCTGAACGATACGATGCCAGCGCGCCGGCTGGCATCGCGCGGGGTCACCAGCGTGAGCGCCGGAATGCTCGCTATTCCTTCCACGAGCCGGCCGACCAGCGTATGGATGCGTTGTTGAACGTTGCCAAGTCCGATTTCGTTCAGGAATTCCAGACTGGCGTTCATGCCAGCCATGTCCTGGTACGGTATGGTCGCGACCTCGAACCGGCGCGCGTCGTCGGTATAGCTCAGGTCGTATTCGAGCATGTGGGAAAAATCTTCAGCGCCGTGCACGGACAGCCAGCCGCCGGTGACCGGCTCCAGATTCTGCACGAGATCTTTTCGCACGTAGCAGAACCCCGATCCCCACGGTGATAGCAGCCACTTCTGCGCGCCGCACGCGAGCACGTCCACGTTGCAATCGTGCACGTCCAGCGGCGTCGCGCCCACACCCTGGATTGCATCGACAACAAACCAGATCGCGCGCTCGCGACACATGGTGCCGATCGCTTTCAGATCGGCGCGATCGCCGGACACGAACGATACCCAGGATATCGCGACCATCCCGATGTCGCCGCGCTCGAGTCTCGCTGGAAGCGCTTCCCAATCCGGCAGCCCGTCGCCGCGGAGCGGCAGCTGCTCATAACGCGCGCCACCATGGCGCTGGATCGCCATCCATGGATAGACGTTCGCCGGAAAGTCGCCGTCGTAGCCAAGGATGATCCTGTCGCGTGGCACGGGCAGCACCTGAGCAGCCATATTCAGGCCACTGCTCGTGTTCGGCATTAGGGCTATTTCCTCCGGGTCCGCACCAATCAGACCGGCGCAGAGTCGCCGAGCCTTTGCGAGCTCCGCGAACTGCTCGTCGAGACCGATCCTCCACGGCTCGCGCCGCAGCTCGAGCCAGTACTCGAGTGTAGCGACAGTGCGCGCCGGATGCGGTCCGGTCGCAGCGGCGTTGAGGTACACTCGCTCGCCCCCGGCCCACGGGAACTCCTTGGTTATTTCTGTCGACATGTTCATGGAAGTTTATACCGCACTGAAGAAGTTCCGCCGGGTCGCCTCACCGCGCCAGTACTGGCGAGCACTTCCGGCGCCCGGACACCGTTGCGACGGTGCCAACCGCGCACTATCTTCGCGCCCTCGGCCCGACGTTGATGGAATCTCGCACGATTCACGGTTGGAGGAGTAGATGTCCCAGGTTCCGCAGCGTCCAGAATTCGACGTTTGCATCGTGGGTTCCGGCGCGGGTGGTGGCATGGCGGCGCACGTTCTGACGCAGGCCGGTGCTAACGTCGCGATGCTCGAAGCCGGGCCCGAGTGGTACAGCACCCGCGACTCCAAGATGCTGGTGCCGTCATACGCCTCGCCTCGCCGCGGTGCAAGCTCGAGAGAGAAGCCATTCGGCGAATTCGACGGCTGCATCGGCGGGTGGGACATAGCGGGCGAGCCGTACACAACCGCACCGGGCACAAAGTTCGACTGGTGGCGCGCTCGCATGCTCGGCGGCCGCACGAACCACTGGGGCCGCATCTCGCTCCGTTTCGGTCCCGACGATTTTCGCGGAAAGAGCATCGACGGACTCGGCGACGACTGGCCGATCAGTTACGATGACGTCAAGCCGTACTACGATAGAGTTGACAGGTTGATCGGAGTGTTTGGAAGCAACGAGGGCCTGCGCAACGCACCAGACGGGATCTTTCAGCCGGCGCCGCGGCCGCGCTGTTACGAGCTGATGATCAAGGATGCTTGCGACAAGCTCAAGATCACGTGTATTCCCGGACGTCTGTCGATCATCACACGCCCCCTGAACGGCCGGATGGCGTGTCACTATTGCGGACAGTGCGGACGGGGCTGCCAGACGAATTCCAACTTCTCGAGCCCCGGCGTTCTGATCAAGCCTGCACTCGACACGGGTAAACTGACGCTG
>JALYTX010000049.1 GCA_030854055.1 Gemmatimonadota bacterium
CGCGCCTGGTATGACGTGTGCTCCCGCGCGGTGTAGGCGTCGAGCGATCCTCCGAGCGTCTCCAGCGAAAGGCTGATCTCCTTCGCGCTTCGAGTGCGCGTGCCCTTGAACACCATGTGCTCGAGCATGTGGGAGATGCCCATCTTTTCTGCACGTTCGTGAAGCGTGGCGGCGCGCACCCACGCCCCGAACGCAACGGACCGCACTCCCGGAACATGGTCCGAGAGCACGGTCAGGCCGTTCGGGAGAACAGTCCGCTGGATGTCCGCCTCGCTTACGCTAATCCCTGCGCCCACGACCGCCGCTGCGTGGACGGCGGGGACGCTCGCTGCGCTCACCGTGCTCCCCGCCTTCCTGATGCTCCTCGCCGCCGGCGGCTGGAGCCGGCCCGTCGCCGTTTGAACCAGACTGGCCCGTCGCGCCGCCATCCGCACCGGTCTCGAGCGCTTTCATCGAGAGACGCAGCCGGCCGCGTTCGTCACGATCAAGAACCTTCACTCGAACGCGATCGCCTTTCTTCACCACGTCCTCGGTCTTCTCGGTGCGTCCGTGCTTGAGCTCCGAAATGTGCACCAGCCCTTCGGTGCCGGGCATGATCTCGACAAACGCGCCGAACGCCGTCGTGCTTTTCACCGTCCCCTCGTACGTCGCGCCAACTTCCGGCTCAGCGGTGATCGCCTGCACCATCTGCTTGGCGCGCTCCATCGCCTCGCCGCCGACAGCTGCAATCGTGACGAGTCCGCTGTCGTCCACGCTGATCTCGGCGCCGGTCTCTTCCTGAATCCCGCGAATGGTCTTCCCCTTCGGCCCAATGAGCTCGCCGATCTTCTCGGGGTTGATGTTCACCGTGACAATGCGCGGCGCGTATTCCGAAAGCTCCGGGTTCGCGGTCGACAGCGCCTTGGCCATCTTACCAAGAATGTGCAGTCGGCCGAGGCGTGCCTGAGCCATCGCTTCCTGCATGATCTTCAGATCGAGGCCCTGGATCTTGATGTCCATCTGGATGGACGTGATACCTTTTTCTGTTCCGGCGACTTTGAAGTCCATGTCGCCCAGATGGTCCTCGGTACCGAGAATGTCGGTGAGGATCGCATAACGATCGCCTTCCTGGATGAGGCCCATCGCCACGCCTGCCACGGGCGAGCGCAGTGGGACGCCGGCGTCGAACAGCGCCAGCGACCCGCCGCAAACCGTAGCCATCGAGGAGGATCCATTCGACTCCAGCACGTCGGAAACGATTCGGATGGTATACGGGAACTCGTCAAATGCCGGCAACACCCCCTGAAGTGCCCGCTCGGCAAGATTTCCGTGACCGATTTCTCTCCGGCTGGTGCCGCGGATGGGCCGTACTTCTCCCGTCGAGAACGGCGGGAAGTTGTAGTGGAGCATGAACGACTTTGTCGTCTCACCAGCATCGTCGATCGAGTCGAGCCGCTGCACGTCATTCGCGGTGCCCAGCGTGACGGCGACGAGCGCCTGAGTCTGTCCACGTGTGAACAGCGCCGAGCCGTGGGCGCGCGGCAGCAGCCGCGTATCGATCGAGATCGGTCGAACCTGGTCTGTAGTACGGCCGTCGACACGGTGCTTGGTATCCAGGACCTGTGAGCGAAGCGCGTTGTACTCCAGATCGCCGACAAGGTGGGCGATGTCCTTGGGATTGTCGGGAAAGTCCGCGAGAAGATCGGCGACGGCCGCTTTCTTGACCGCCTCGACGGCTTCGATGCGCGTATGCTTATCCGCCTGATTGATGGCCGATACGATCTTGCCCTGCGCAAGCTTGTCGACTGCCGCCGAAAGCCCCGCGGGAAGTTCCGACTTCTTCCACGACATCTTGGGCTGCCTCACTTCCGCGAGCAGCTCCTCCTGCATTGCTACAAGCTCCTTGATTCCCTTGTGACCGACCGTTATGGCGCCGAGGATGTCATCCTCGCCCACTTCGATCGCGCCACCCTCGACCATGACGATCGAGTCGGCAGATCCGGCGATCACGATGTCCATCTCGCTGTGCTGCAGTTGCAGGAACGTAGGATTCAGCACCCACTTGCCCTGAACTCGTCCAACGCGGATGCCTGCGATCGGGCCCACGAACGGAATCTTCGACGCATTGAGCGCGAATGAAGTCGCAACCAGAGCGAGCACATCAGCGTCGTTTTCCTGATCGGCCGAGATCACAGAGACGAACACCTGCGTCTCGTTCTTGAAACCTTCCGGGAACAGCGGTCTGATCGACCGGTCAATGATTCGTGCGGAGATGATCTCGCTGTCGTGCGGACGTCCTTCGCGCTTGATGAATCCGCCGGGGATCTTGCCTGCGGCGTACGCCTTGTCGCGATACTCCACCGTGAGCGGGAAGAACGGGAGCGTGCTCTCGTTGTCGCTCACCGTAACCGCGACGAGCACCATCGTGTCTCCGAACTGCACGAGCGCGGAGCCTGCTGCCTGCTTCGCCATCCGGCCCGTTTCGATGCTCAGGGTCCGTCCGGCGAACTGCCTTTCAATGCGTTTCATCGTCTCTCAGATTTTTTCACTGTTTCTTTCAAGCCACGCCCCGTGCGGGGTGACGGAAGCACGAAACGCGCGCATGATGGATGACGGTAATGTCATCCTCACGACGCGCGTTCTTCCGTTCAACTTTCGTGTTAGTAACGGAGCCCGAGCTCTGCAATGAGCTGGCGATACCCCTCGACTTCGGTCCGCTTCATGTAATCGAGAAGCCGGCGGCGCCGGCCCACCATCTTCAGCAATCCGCGACGGCTGTGATGATCCTTCTTGTGCGTCTTGAAGTGTTCGTTCAGATAGTTGATGCGGTCTGTGAGGACGGCCACCTGAACGCGCGAGGAGCCGGTGTCGGTCTCGTTCTCGCGGTATTTCTCGATTGTCGGAGTCTTGTCGAAAGCCATGTAACAGGGTGTGCGTGTCGCGCTATCTGCGCGTCGGGTCATCTATTTCTTGGTAAGCCTTTAAAACTAAGTGATCCGGGCGACGATCGGTACCCCGCGCTCGGGCGCTAGCCGGGATGCCCGGCAACTGCGCCAAAGATCAGCCGCTTCAGGTCGTTGAACGTGACCATTACAAAAAGCGCGAGGATCAAGACAAGCCCTAACCTGGCGACATTCTCGCGCGCGCGATCGCTCAGCGGCCGCCCGCGCGCCGACTCGATGACCTGCACCACTACCTGTCCGCCGTCCAGGATCGGAACAGGAAGAAGGTTGAACACGGCGAGGTTGACGCTCAGCAGCGCGATGAGATAGAAGAGCACCGAGCCTCCCTGTCGAGCGGCCTGCACGGAAGACTGCGCTATGAGGATCGGTCCCCCCAGTTCGCTCATTGACACCCGGCGCGTGACGATGCTGCGGAGCGACGTGAAGACCAGCGTGCCCATCCCTAGCGTCGCCGTACCGCCGTCCGCAATCGCCTGCCCTAACGGAATGCTCGCGCTGCTCTGGCCGGCCGCAACCCCGATTCGTCCTTCGCTCGCGCGCGCTCCTGAAGAGCCAGCGCTGACGGATTCAGCAACAGGCGTGACGCTCACCGCCAGCGGCGCGCCTTTTCGGAGCACGCCGAGGGCGACCGGCGTACCGCTCGAACGCTTAACTACTGCGACGAAGTCGTTCCAGCTTCCAATCGTTGCTCCGTTCACGGACACGATGCTGTCCCCCGCCTGGAGGCCTGCAAGTGCGGCGGGTTTGTTCGCCAGCACCTCGCTGATACGGCTTGTCGGAGCTCGCTCGTAAATGCTTGCAAGGCTTACGTTTATCACAAAGCCCAGAAGCACGTTCATCGTGACGCCAGCAAGCATGATTACGAGCCGTGCCGCCAGCGGCTTGCTCTCGAACCACCGATTCTCCGGAACTGGCTTCGTTCCGAAGGGCACCAGTTCGTTAGGGTCACCCGTCTCGGAGTCCGCGCTGAGCTCGCTGCCGCCCTCGAGCGAAGCGCTTGCCTCGTCCAAGCGCGAGGCCATCCGTACGTAGCCTCCAATTGGGAGAATCCCGATCCGGTACTCGGTCTCGCCAATGCGTTTTTTCACGATAGCCGGCCCGAACCCGATGGAGAACCGCGGCGCGTATACGCCGAAGGTCTTCGCAGCGAGGAAGTGGCCGAGCTCGTGGACGAAGACTACGAGTCCGAGGACGAATACAGGGGCGAGCCAGACTAACATTGCGGCGGGACGATGTTTGGCGGGCCACACCGTGCTTTGGCCCGGCGCATTCGGTGAACAAGCCTGTAAATGTAGCGGGGAGCGACCGCCAGCCAGAGCATCGCGTTAGTGTGGCTGATGCCGCTAGGTCCCGCTTTCCTGCTCAGTATTGAGTTCGGCGACGTCCAGCTCCCGGCGACACGGTAGAGAGAAGGCGAAGACCGAACCCTTGTCCGGAAAGGTCGCCCAGACGCGGCCGCCCAATGCGCTCACCGTTTCCCGGACTATGCTCAACCCCAGGCCGGTGCCTTCGATGTCCCGGGTCGCGTGCGTGGCACGGAAGAAGCGCTCGAATAGCCTTCCCCGCTCGCTCTCGGGGACGCCAAGGCCGTTGTCGGCGACCTCAACGGAAACAGAAGGGTCGCCGTCCGGAGCATGTGTTATCGCTGCACTTACCTGGATCCAGCGCCTCTCTTCACCAGGATCGCTGTATTTGATCGCGTTGGCTACGAGATTTGTGAGGCAGAGCTCGACCGCGGCGGCTGCCACCTCGACGTCGGGGATATCCTCCGAAAGCCTAAGCTCGATACCTGCCGCCAGCGCCATTTCACGAAGCTCTCTGGCAACTTCCGCCGCCGCGCTTGCGAGTCGGACGTGACGGTGCTGCCTTGCTTCCGCGCCTACGAGGGTAAGCTCCAACAGGTTCTCAAGAACTCCCTGCATCCCACGCACGTTGCGAACGATGAGCGCCGCAAGTTCGGTGCGCTTTTCCTCGTCGATGGCGGGCATCTCCAGCAGAAGGCCGGCACCCAGGGAAGCGCCAATCCGGTTGCGGAATTCGTGCGTCAGCGCGCGGTTGAATGCCCGAAGCCGCTCCTCACGCTCAGCCACGCGATCCGTGACGAGCTGCAGAAACTGCGTGGACGTCGCCTGCTGAATCAGGCAGACCGCATGAAACACTCGCTGCGCGCAGGCGATCAACTCGCGGCGTCCACATTGTCCGCCGCTCGACTCCGCGACCTCGCCCACGAAGTGTAGGAGTATCCCGCCGAGGATCTCGAATTCCTTGAGGATTTCGTACTGGTCGAAACCCTGATCATGCCGGAGGGCACCGAGCTCTCGGGCCTTGTCCACAACAGCCATGTCCGTGGAGACCACGATCGCGGGATCCCCCACGTATGCGGCGATCCCATCGATCAGCACCGGAACGTGGTCGAGCAACTCTTCTGTAGGAAAGACTTTCCCCGGCTCTACGTCGACACGGGCAGATATGCGCTCCAACCAACGCTGTGTCAGGGCGTCCCGCTCTTCGATCAGCCGACTGGAAATGAGCGCCGCGAGCGGACAGTTTTCGGGGAGGGCCATGCGTGCCAATCGCTGGGTCTGGTGTTCCGTGCCGCTCGAAGGTGCCGTGCCCCTTCCGGTTCGCGCGCATCACCTATAAATCTAGTCACCGCCGGCGCCTGTAAGCGTACGCGCCTTAGTTTCCAGCTCGGGAAAGGACGTGTGCGCGAGCAGCTGCATCGATCGATGCGACATCGTCTAGCGATCTGCACGCCAACGTCGAGCATGCATCCAGAGCGCTCCCGATCAGCTGCGAAATCTGGCCGAATCCAATCTGATTCTGGAGAAACAAGGCAACAGCCACCTCGTTCGCCGCGTTGAACACCACCGGGGCGCCCCCACGCGCGATCCCTGCATTGATCCCGAGCGTCAGCGCGGGAAAGCGATCCAGACGGACTGGCGCAAAGGTGAGCGGCGATACGGCGACAGGATCGAACTCCCGCGCGCAATCATCCTGTACACGCGCGGGATGAGTGAGCGCATAGAGAATCGGCAGCTCCATGTCGGGAAATCCGAGCTGCGCAATCACGCTCGAGTCCACGAATTCGACGAATGAATGGATCACGCTCTGCGGATGTACAACGACTTCAATGCGATCATACGGAACTCCAAACAGGTAATGGGCCTCGATAACTTCGAGCGCCTTGTTCGCAAGTGTGGCACTGTCAACGGTAATCTTGCGTCCCATGCGCCACGTCGGGTGGTTTAGCGCGTCGTCGACGGTCGCCCCGGCAATGCGGCTCGCATTCCAGTCTCGAAAGGGCCCGCCGGAAGCGGTAAGGATGAGGCGCTTAACCTCGGACAGCGGACGCGCGCCGATGCATTGGAGAATGGCGCTATGCTCGCTATCAACAGGAACAATCTGTCCGCCTCCCTCTTCGCGCGCCCGCAGCACGAATTCGCCGCCCATCACAAGCGATTCCTTGTTGGCCAGTGCGACGCGTTTGCCAGCTCGAAGCGCGGCGATCGTCGCTGCAAGTCCGGCACCGCCAACGACCGCGTTGACGACGATGTCTGCACCGGCGAGCGAGGCGGCAGCCACCAGACATTCGGGACCGGTCGCCCACGCTGGCTCGACAACGCCGTTGGGGTTGACGATCCCGACGTATGCGGGCCGAAGCGCCTCGGCCTGATCCCGCAGGAGCCTCGCATTTTCGAAGGCGGTGAGCGCAACGACGCGGAAGCGGTCGGGGTGGCGAGCGATCACCCGTAGCGTCGCCGTCCCGATCGAGCCGGTCGAGCCCAGTATCGCGACGCCACATGCGGTCACGGCTGCGTCACGGCTGCGTTATGGCAGAGCTGCGCGGTGTTCTGCTGTACGCTTCGCAAGACGCCGCGCAGCGCTTCACAACACGCTTCAGCACGTTTCACACAGGCGCCGGAATCAACATGACACGCAGCAGCATGGCAGCAACTGGAAGGACAAACAGCAGGCTATCGAAACGATCGAGTATTCCGCCGTGGCCGGGAATTATTGTCGAGCTGTCCTTCACGCCTGCCTCGCGCTTGAGCATCGACTCCGCGAGATCACCCACCTGTGCGACCGCGCTGATGCAAACCGCGAACACGATCGTGGCGAGCGGGAGGAGCGCGAGCTGTGCAAGTGGATGAAGCAGAAACCGAACGTACAGCCACCCGATCACAACCGACAGCAGCATTCCCCCCAACGCCCCTTCGATCGTTTTCCCCGGGCTCACGGACGGCATCAGTTTGTGCGAGCCGAACAGTCTTCCGAATGCGTAGGCGCCGACGTCAGTCGCCCACGTTAGCAGTATCGGGAGCATGACGAGCACGGTACCGCCGCGCGCGTCGACTACGTAATCGTCGAATCGAAGATCGTACACGAAAGCAATGAGCCCCACATACGCCACGCAGAAAATCGTAGTAGCGGCAGCAAGCAGCGGTCTCTGGTCAACACGCCGAGCGAATACGGTTGCCGCGAAGACGGCCAGGACTGCGACCGCCAATTCGGTCCAGTCGACGGCGAGCAACCGGAGATGCACGCCGTAGACGCAGAGCGGGACGCATGCCGAGGCGATGATGGCAAGCGTGGAGAATGGCTCAGCGCCGGCTGCGCGCGCGATCCGGCAGAACTCCCACGCTCCTACGGCTGCGATGACGGAGAGAAGGGTGATGAGGAACGGACCGCCCAGATACACGAATAGTATCCCGGCGGGAGCTGCAATGGATGCGAAGATGATCCGTCTGGTAAGCTCTGACACTTTTGGCGTCAGACTTCCATTATTTCCGCTTCCTTCGCCTTGAGCAGCGACTCCAGTTGAGTCATGTGCTCGTCGTGGATCTTCTGCAGATCCTTCTCGGCGACCTTCACCTCGTCCTCGGAAACCTTGTCCAGCTTCTTCAACTTGTCTCGGCCGTCAGTTCTCGCGTGACGAATGCCGATGCGGCCGTCCTCGGCGAGCTTGTGAACAATCTTCACGAGCTCCTTGCGACGCTGCTCGTTCATGGATGGCAGCGGCACGCGGATGAGCCCGCCCTGCGTGCTCGGGTCGAGGCCCAGCTCGGACTCGCGAATCGCCTTCTCGATCGCCTTGATCTGGCCCTTGTCGAAAGGAGTCACGACAAGCGAGCGTGGATCCGGCGAGCTGACGTTGGCAACCTGATTGAGCTGCATCTGCTGCCCGTACACTTCAACGCGTACTGTGTCCAGCATGTTGGGTGAAGCCTTGCCCGACCGGATCGATCCGAACTCACGCTTCGAGTTCTCGATCGCCTTGTCCATGGCCGTGCGCGCATCCTTAACAATTTCAGGAATGGTCATCATGACACCCGCGTCCCCACTGGTTCGCCCATGACGGCCTTCATCACCGCCCCAGGATGGTTGATATTGAGCACGATGAGAGGCAGGCTATTCTCCTTGCACAACGTCACCGCCGTCTGGTCCATGACGCCGAGCTCCCGCTGCATGACATCGTTGTACGTGATTGTCTCGTAAAGGACCGCCGTCGGATCTCGTTTGGGATCCGCCGAGTACACGCCGTCGACGCTTGTAGCCTTGATAATCACATCAGCGCGTATCTGAATAGCGCGGAGCGCGGCGGCCGTGTCGGTCGAAAAATACGGGTTTCCCGTGCCCGCGGCGAAGATCACGACGCGTCCCTTCTCAAAATGGCGGAGCGCTCGTCGGCGAATGTACGGCTCGGCGATCTCCTCCATTCGGATGGCAGTCATGACTCTTGTGTCGACTCCGATACGCTCGAGCACATCCTGCAGTGCGAGCGAGTTGACGACGGTACCGAGCATCCCCATGTAATCGGCCGCCACGCGGTCCATTCCCATGCGCGAGATCTGGGCGCCGCGAACGATATTGCCACCCCCGATTACGAGGCCGACACCCACGCCGGCGGCCACGACGTTCTTGATCTCGTTCGCGTAACCCGAGATCACGTCGAAGTCGAAACCAAAACCCTTGTCTCCGGCCAGTGCCTCACCGGAAAGCTTGAGCAGAATACGTCGCAGCTTGGGCCCGGACAATCGAGTCTTACTCCTCTCCCAACTGGTAACGTGTGAAACGGCGAACCTGGATGTGCTCGCCCAGCTTGGCGGATGCTTCCTTGATGAGATCACCGATCGTCTTCTTCGGCTCACGGACATACGGCTGCGCCACAAGCACGACTTCCTTGTAATATGACTCGACCTTGCCCTCGACCATCTTCTGGATGATCGCGTCCGGCTTTCCGCTGGCGCGCGCCTGCTCCTCGAAGATAGCGCGTTCGCGCTCGACAAGCTCGGCCGAAACTCCGTCCTTGTCTACCGCTACGGGAGCGGCGCTTGCGATGTGCAGCGCAATCTCGCGCGCGAGCTCCTTGAAGTCTTCGGTCCGCGCAACAAAATCGGTCTCGCAGTTGATCTCGACGATGACGCCGACCTTTCCATTGTGGTGGATGTAGCTCCCAATCAGGCCCTCGCTCGTTTGCTTGCCCGTGCGCTTCTCGGCTTTGGCAATACCCTTCTTGCGGAGGTGATCAACTGCCTTGTCCATGTCGCCGCCCATCTCCTCCAATGCCTTCTTGCACTCCATCATGCCGGCGCCGGTGCGCTGGCGGAGGGTCTGCACGTCTTTCGCTGTGAACATCGTTGTGCTCTGTTGTTGTATTGTCTGTGTCGGTCAAACGAACGCCGCCGTGGTGATCCGCGGCGGCGTTCGAGGTGGGTCGGTCGCTGTTACTCAGCGGCCGGTTCCGCGCCTCTGTCGTCAGCATCTCCGGCGTCCGGAGCCTCGCCCCCATCGTCCGTCGGCGCAGTGTCACCCTCGGAGCCGGGAACGCCCTTGAGACGGGCCGCAATAGCTTCCTGGTTCGCGCGGCGGCGGCGCGGACGGCGGCGACGACGGCGCTCGTCACCGGCTTCCGGCTCCGCGCCACGATCCGAGCTGTACGTGTACGACTCCGTCTCCTCGACTTCGGTCCGAACAGGCGCTTCGCGGCGGGCGTCGATTATCGCGTCTGCGATGGACGCTGTCATCAGCTCAACGGCGCGTATTGCGTCATCGTTGCTTGCCACGGGGACAGTGATAAGGTCCGGGTCCGCGTTCGTGTCGACCAGGGCGACGATCGGGATGCTGAGCTTGTTGGCCTCGGCGACCGCGATGCGCTCCTTCTTGGAGTCGATGACGTACATGAGTCCGGGCAGTCGTGTCATCGACTTGATGCCCGACAGATTCTTGGCAAGCTTGTCACGCTGACGAGTCATCATCAGCTGTTCTTTCTTGGTGTAGTTGGCGAAGTCGCCGCCACCTTCGATGCCGGACTCGAGATCCTTGAGCTTGCGGAGCTGCTTCTTCGCCGTCTGGAAATTCGTAAGCAGACCTCCGAGCCAGCGCTCGGTGACGAACATCGCCCCACAACGCTCAGCTTCGGCCTTCACGATCGGAACGAGCTGACGCTTGGTGCACACGAACAGCACCTGGTCCCCGCGCGCGACCACTTCACGTACGAGCTTCTGAGCGAGCTCGAGCTGGCGCAGCGTCTTCTGAAGGTCGATGATGTGGATGCCGTTGCGCTCGGCGAAGATGAATCTGCGCATCTTCGGATTCCAACGGCGCGTCTGGTGGCCGAAGTGAACGCCGGCTTCGAGCAGCTGCTCGAGGTTTGGCTGGGACATGCTGATAGTTCCTTGCGTGGTTGAAGTCGTCTCCTCCCGTCAGCGCCGCGACGACCGGCCAGGGCCGGCACCCGTCGAAACTCGGGGAGGATGAGGGATGGTGGGCGGCTCGAAAGCCACCCGAAAAACAATTATCGCTTGGAGAACTGGAAGCGCTTGCGAGCCTTCGGACGACCCGGCTTCTTGCGCTCCACTACGCGTGCATCGCGAGTGAGGAAGCCCAGACCTCGGAGCTTGGGCTTGAGCGACTCGTCTTCCTTCACGAGGGCGCGCGCAATTGCAAGCCTGAGCGCGCCTGCCTGACCGGAAAGACCACCACCGTCGATGTTCGCGGTGACGTCATATCGCCCGAGCATGTCGGTTGCCGCGAACGGCTGCTGGATCGTGGAGACGTGAGCCGGACGCGGAAAGTAATCGCCCAACGTGCGGCCGTTGACGAGCCACTTCCCCGATCCCGGCTTGATGTAGACGCGGCAGACGGCTTCCTTTAGGCGGCCGATCGAATGGATAGTTCCGTCAGGCATGCTTACTTGGTGTTTATGGTCAACTGCTTTGGCTGCTGCGCCTTGTGCGGATGATTCGCACCCGGATAGACGCGAAGCTTGGTGCGCATGTGCGTGCGGGCGAGCGCGGTCTTGGGCAACATTCCATTGACCGCGTGCTCAATGACGCGCTCTGGGTGCTTGTCGAGCATGTCCTCGAACGTAGTGAATCGCTCGTGGCCCATGTAACCGGTGTGTCGGAAGTAACGCTTCTGCTCCGCCTTCCGGCCGGTGACCCTGACTTTGGACGCATTGATCACGATCACGTGATCGCCACCGTCCATGTGCGGGGTGAATGTAGGCTTGTGTTTGCCGCGGATGACCCGGGCCACTTCGGTGGCCAGCCTGCCGAGCACCATGCCTTCCGCGTCCACGATATACCAATCGTGAACGATGTCAGTCGGAGTCGAGGAGAAAGTCTTCATAGGTAAAATAAATCGATTACGAATTGCAATAGCCTCCTAAGTTAGCCCCCCTTCCGATGTTAGTCAATCGGACTCGTTTTATCGTCTGGCGGCGCTCGCTCTCGGGTGGTAACTTGGGCGACTCTCCATACCATCTGTCCGGCTCGAAGCCGGCGGTCCGGAATCTCACCCTCCGTCACCAACCATGAGCATGAGGCTTCCAATGTCGTTCCCACGTCGCGCGCTCTGGGCCCCGGTCCTCGCTGCGTGCATTCCGCTCGCCGGCGTGTCCGCCCAGGGGTTCGGCCTGAACGAAGTCGGCACCTGCGCAGTGTCCCGCGGCTTCGCCGTCACCGGCACCCCCTGCGACGACGCATCCACAATCTTCTGGAACCCTGCGGGCGCGGTCGACCTTGCTGGGAAGTCGGTCAATCTCGGGGCGAGCATTATCAACGTCAGCGGATCGTTCAGACAGGACAGTACGGGGCGCAACTACCGCAGCAACATCCAGCCGGCGTTCGTACCTGAGGGCTTTGCCGCGTGGCGCCTTGGCAAGGCGTCCCTCGGGTTTGGGGTGTACGTGCCCTACGGGCTGACGTCGCAGTGGAATGACGATTTTCCCGGACGGTTTTCGGCACTGCGTGCGGCGCTTCAGACCGTCTACTATCAGCCGAACATCGCGTGGCAGGCGAGCGACGAGTGGTCCATCGGCGGCGGCCCGATCTTCGGGCATTCCACCGTTGATCTCACTCAGTCGCTGGATCTCTCGCAACAGATAGCGAGCGGTACGACGCGTTTTGGCCAGTTGGGCATCGCGTCACAGACGGAGTTCGCGCGGGCAAAATTCCACGGTACGTCAAACGCCGTTGGCTTCAATGTCGGCGTTCACGGTAAGTTCGGCCCGTGGTCGGTGGGCGGCCGGTATCTCTCAGCGCTCAAGTTCAACTACCGCGACGCGCAGGCGTCCTTCTACCAGGTGCCCACCGGCCTCACGCTGCCGCAAGGCAACCCCATCAGCGCAGCCACCGCGGTGCCGCTCGACGCGCTGCTTGCAAGCCAGTTCAGTACAGCCGCCAAAGGAGCGCTGGTGAGCCAGAACGGCTACTCGCAGATCGTGCACCCGTGGCAGATGCAGGGCGGCATTGGCTACACCGAAAACGGCAACAAACTCTCCGTTGATGTCGGCCGGATTGGCTGGTCTGCCTTTGAAAATCTCCCGATTACGCTCAACGGTCCTGCCGCGGCCAGCAGCAAGGTGCTCCCGGAGAATTACAACGATTCCTGGCTCCTCCGTTTTGGCGCCGAGCATGAGTTCGCTCGATGGACAGGCCGGATCGGATACAGCTACGCGGAGTCGCCGGCGCCGGCTCAGACTGTAACGCCGATTCTTCCTGACATGAACCGCCGCAACTTCTCACTCGGCATCGCACTCCCGGTCACCACGATGTACAAGCTCGACCTCGGCTACCTGAACGTAAACACGCCCGGACGCCGCGGTCGTTTGACGGAGCCGACAAGCCCGACACAGGATCCGACACAGCTCAACTCTGGTGCGTACGCGCTACAGGCCAATGTGTTCTCGGCCGCACTTAACATCACCTTCTAACCGCGCCTGAATCCGATGATTCGATCCAGCAACATGATCCGCGCGGTCGGAGCAGTGGCCATCGCCGCGCTCTCTGCCGCCTGCGCCGACAACGGCCCCACTGCTGTTGTCCCGCCCCTCACGCCGGTCAACACTCTCTTCACTAGCTACGTCGCGATCGGCAACAGCATCACAGCCGGTTACCAGTCTGCTGGTATCAACGACAGCACGCAGCAACAGAGCTACGCTGCACTGTTGGCCAAGGCGATGAACACGAGATATGCATACGCGTCACTCGTGCTTCCAGGCTGTCCAGCGCCGATCGTCAATTTCCAGACGCAGGCGCGCCTCGGCGGCGCTACCGCACCGCCTTGCGCGCTTCGCAGCGCGTCATCAATCACGAACGTGCTGAACAATGTCGCCGTGCCGGGTGCGGCGGCGATTGATCCGACCGGTGTGTCGACAGCCAATTCGAATGCGCTTTCCACGTTCATACTCGGTGGCAAGACGCAGGTCGCGAAAGCTGCGGATGCGAGTCCCACGTTTGTATCCGCCTGGATCGGCAACAACGACGTGCTTTCGGCGGCGCTCTCGGGCCTTCTCGTCGCGACTCCCGGCGTTACTCCGGGCGTGACGTCCCTCGCGTCCTTCCAGACGGGATACGGCGCCATGGTCGCCGGGCTCAAGGCAATTCCGAGCCTCAAAGGCGCAGTGCTTATCGGAGTGTTGAATGTGACAGCGGTGCCGGCGTTGTTTCCGGTCGCGGCGCTGCAAAACCCAGCGTTCAAGGCCGGCTTCGACCAGTTTGCTGGCGGCACGACGACAATCCTTCCGAACTGCCTGACGTCGCCAGGCAACCAGGCGCTCATTTCCATCCAGATTCTTGGGCAGATGAACGCCGGCACACACCCGCGCGTCGTTGGATGCGCGAGGAACTCAATTCCGTCGACGCCGGTCGGCGATATTTTTGTGCTTGATTCAGCGGAGCAGGCTTCGCTCGCCACAACCGTGGCATCGTACAACGCGTACATAGCGTCGCAGGCGACGGCGAATGGTTGGGCTTTCTACGATCCCAACCCGTTGCTTCTGTCGCTCAAGGCCAGCGGCTGCATCGGAACGGTTCCAAACCTTGCCAACGCAACAAGCCCGTTCGGCGCGTGCGTTTCGCTCGATGGAGTGCATCCAACGTTGACGGCGCACAAGGCTGTTACCGCCGCGCTTGTCGCTGCCATCAATGCGAAGTACAGCACGAACCTCGTGGCACCACAATAGGCGAGGCGCGTCCAAGGGGAAAAAGAAGCGCCGCCAGATCTGGCGGCGCTTCTTTTTTTGGGTTCTTCACGGAAAACCGGGGAATGCAGCGCGGATTTTGAGGAAGAAATAGGCATCATCCCTGTAGCCGTAGGCCATCCGCTTCAGGACCTTGATCTTGTTGTTGATGCCTTCGAGGATTCCGGTGTGGAGCGGATATTTGCAGTGACTGATAATTCCGTCCATGCGCTCGGCCAGGTTCCTGGCAAAGGTGATGAGTGCTGG
>JALYTX010000071.1 GCA_030854055.1 Gemmatimonadota bacterium
GCTTCGCGGTACGGATATCCCGCGCGCGAGCTGCGCGCCATTGCGGTTACGGGTACGAACGGCAAGACGACGACGGTCAACATCCTTCGCGGCTTGCTCGACGATGTAGCGGGTCCTGCCGCGTCAATCGGCACGCTCGGAGTGCTGCTCGGACGCGACGCGACGGTTATCCCGGGCGGGCTCGGCCTCACCACACCGGGCCCGGACGAACTCCAGCGCGTGCTGCGCGAGCTCTGCAACGCTGGCGTGCGTACTGTCGCGATGGAGGTGTCGTCGCACGCCCTCGATCAGCACCGGATTCACGGAGTTGCGTTCGATGCGGCGGTGTTCACGAACATCACGCGCGACCATCTGGATTACCACGGCACCATGGAGCGATATTTCGCTGCAAAGGCGAGACTCGTCGGCTATCTCAAGCCAACTGGCACCGCCGTTGTGAACGCGGATCAACCCGAGTGGTCGTCGCTGCCGCGGTCGCCGCGCACGCTCACGTTCGGGGCTACCGAGGGGGACGTCCGTGCGGAGGGGATAACGTTCGATTCTGGCGGCAGCTCCTGGACGCTGCGCCGGGCCGCGGACGCTGCGCCGGTTCGCCTTCCGCTCGTGGGCGACTTCAACGTGATGAACGCTCTCGCGGCGGCAAGCGCTGCGCTGGCGATCGGGACCCCGTTGGATATTGTCGCGCGTTCGCTGTCCGCGATTCCCCAGATCCCAGGGCGGCTTGAGCGGATCGGCGACTCGCCGGTAGTAATACGCGACTATGCACACACGCCCGACGCACTCGTGCGTTCGCTCGCCGCGCTGCGCCCATTTGTCAGCGGACGCATAATACTCGTCTTCGGGGCCGGCGGTGATCGTGATCCCGGCAAGCGCCCCATCATGGGCGCGGCGGCTCAAGCGGGAGCGGATGTCGTCATTGTCACCAGCGACAACCCGCGCACCGAGAATCCCGAGACGATAATGGACGAGATCGAGAGCGGCATGACGGTGAAGCACGAGCGCATCGGCGACCGACGGGTTGCGATCCACCGCGCGATCGAGCAGGCGCGTGCAGGAGACACAATTCTTCTTGCGGGGAAGGGTCACGAGACTTACCAGGTAGTTGGAACCGAGAAGCGACCATTTGACGAGCGCGAGATCGTTGCAGAAATGCTCGGGTTGGCGAGTTGACGGACAGCTTCTGGTCGCTCAGCCGCGTTGCGAAAGCGCTCGCCGGACGAGGCGTCTCACGGTGGCCGCACGGCGATGTCGCAATAGAGCGCGTGTGGACAGATACGCGTACCGTCCGTCGCGGGGACTTGTTCGTTGCGCTCGCCGGCGAGCGGTTCGACGCCCACGACTTCCTCGCAGCCGCCGTGAGCGCGGGCGCGCGTGCGCTCGTCGTGAGGCGCACCGCCGAGGCCGTCGGCCTGGGCGTTCCGGTATTCGTCGTCGACGATACACTTGTGGCTCTTGGCGATCTGGCCCGTTACCGGCGCCTCGCGTGGGGCGGCGTCGTCGTTGCTGTCGCCGGTAGCAATGGGAAGACCAGCACCAAGGAGTTGCTCCGCGCGGCGCTGGGTTCGACCCTCACGGTGCACGCTACAACCGGCAACCTGAACAATCGTGTCGGAGTGCCGCTGACGCTGCTCGCAATGGACGCCGACGTTGACGTAGGCGTAATCGAGGTCGGATCCAGCATTCCGGGTGAGATCGCGATTCTGAGAGAGATAACGAGACCCGACATCGCTATTGTTACGTCGATCGCGGAAGAGCACCTCGAGGGCTTTGGTGATCTGGCCGGCGTGCTCAAGGAGGAAACGTCGGTGTTCCACAACGTCGCGGTTGGAATCGTTCCTATAACCGATCCTGAACTTGCCGCGGCGAGCTCACCACGCCGTCTCGTGCGCGCAGGCCTCGACGAAGGCGAGGTTTGTGCAACGTCATGGAAGATCGATGCCGACGGAGCAGCGTCGGTGATCGTCGACGGTACGTTCGTTCGCTCGACAATGCGTGGCGTGCACAACCTCCGGAACCTGATGCTTGCCATTGCTGCCGCGCTGGAGCTGGGAGTCAAAATGCCGGACGTAGCGGCTGGGATAAGCGCCCTGGTGCCGCCGCCCATGCGCGCCAGCTGGCAGCAAATGGGGCGCGCCCTCGTCATCAACGATGCCTATAATTCGAACCCGGGCTCGGCGCTCGCGGCGATCGAAATGCTTACGTCGGCACCCGGCGAGCAGAAGGTCGCCGTGTTGGGTACCATGCTCGAGCTTGGGGCAGACTCGGACCGGTGCCACGAGGCCGTCGCGCTCGCGGCACTCGGCTCGCCCGTGAGCATTATCGCCGGGATCGGAGAATTTGCTCGCGCGCTCCGGCATCTTGCCCCGGAAAACGAAAGGGTCGTGCTTGCAGAAGACGTCGATGACCTGTGGGTGGTTCTGGCGCCACGTTTGCGACCCGATGCAACCATATTGCTCAAGGCATCGCGCGGAGCGAAGCTGGAGCGCATCCTCCCACACATCTCAAGCTGGTCCGACCGCGATTGCTGAACTATCTTCTCGTCCCACTCACGCCGCACCTCGGTTTTCTGCGGCTGTTCAACTACATCAGCTTCCGCGCCGCCGGCGCTGCGGTAACGGCGCTCCTCCTGACATTTCTAGTCGGACCGCTGATCATCGGCGCGCTGCGACGTAATCGGGTTCACCAGGTGGTGCGCGGCGGTACGCCAGACTCGCACGCTGGCAAGTCGCAAACACCGACCATGGGTGGCCTCATAATTCTTGTCGCGACAGTCGTTCCGACGCTATTGTGGGCGCGCCTCAGCAATCCCTACATCTGGGTCTGCGTTGTCGTAATGGTGTGGATGGGCGCAATCGGATTTCTCGATGACTTTCTGAAGCTGCGTCAGAAGGCGCGCGGCGAGGCCAACAGTGGCCTTATCGAAGGCTACAAGCTCATTGGGCAGGTGGCCATCGGCCTGGGCGTGGGCCTGTATGTGTGGCACTTTCCGTTATCTGCGCTACCGGGCGCTTCGACCACACTGCCGTTCTACAAATATCTCCTGATCGTTCCTCTGACGCCGGCGCTGGCGTGGCTTTACGTGTTGTTCGTGACATTCGTGATGACCGGCACGAGCAACGCTGTCAACATGACCGATGGACTCGACGGTCTCGCTACCGGCCTGGTCGCGATCGCGGCAATAACATTCGCGGGCTTCGCGTATGTAATCGGCCGCGTGGATCTAAGCAGATCGCTGGGCCTGTTCTACATGCTGGGCTCGGGCGAGCTCACGGTTTTCTGTGCCTCCGTCATGGGCGCATGCATTGGCTTCCTCTGGTTCAACACTCATCCGGCCGAGATCTTCATGGGGGACACCGGCTCGCTGTCGCTGGGCGGCGCTCTGGGCGCGATCGCGGTCCTGCTCAAGTCGGAATTTCTGCTCCTCCTCATCGGCGGGTTGTTCGTTGCCGAAATGGTTTCAGTCATACTGCAGCGCTACGTATTCAAGTACCGCAGACGGCGGTACGGCCTCGCCTACGCGCGCGAGCATCGAGTCTTTCTGCGAGCTCCACTGCATCATCATTTCGAGATGAAGGGCTGGACCGAGTCTCAGGTTGTAGTTCGGTTCTGGATCATCGGCATCCTCTGCGCGTTTGTCGCCTTCAGCACGCTCAAGCTTCGGTGACCCCGACCCCTCTACCGCCTCGTGGCGCGGGCGAGATCGTGGTGATCGGTCTTGGTCGAAGTGGCGCAGCGGCCGGCCTGCTGCTCGCCGCGCGCGAATACTCCGTGTACGCATGTGACGACGGTGACAGCGCAGAGCTCGCGACCGTCGCCGCGACGCTTGCGCGTTCTGGCATCGCGACGCAGCTCGGCGGCCACGACGCGACTCGCATCTCCAACGCTGCGCTTGTTGTGGTGAGCCCCGGTATACCGCCCTCAGCGACTCCTCTCAGGATCGCCCGAACCGCAGGTCGCGAGGTCATCAGCGAGGTGGAGCTGGCGTTGCGCGCTGCCCCCGGTTTGCGCTACATCGCCGTCACAGGCACGAACGGGAAGACTACAACGACCGCGATCATCGGCCACGTCCTCCGCGCGCTCGGCACCGATGCACCCGACGCCGGGAACATCGGCACGCCGCTATGCGAAGTCGTGCGTGGACCGCGGCTTCCAGACTGGGTGTCTCTGGAACTCTCGTCGTTTCAGCTTCACGATACGCCGAGCGTCGCCCCAGACGTCGGCGTGCTTACGAACCTCAGCGCAGATCACCTCGACCGGTATGCCTCGGTCACGGAGTATTTTGCCGACAAGGCCATGCTGTTTCGGAACGCGACGGCGTCCGCGAGGTGGGTGCTGAACGCCGATGACCCCGCGTCGGAGGAACTCGCGCTTGGTGTGCGCGGCGAGCACGTGCACTTCAGCCTCGCGGGCGAGGCCGAGGGTTGGTTTGACCGCCGCGCGGGCACTCTCGTCGCCTTCGGCGAGACACTGATCCGGCGCACCGAGCTTCAGCTGCTCGGCGACCACAACGTGGCAAACGCGCTTGCAGCGTCGCTGGCGGTGATGTCAGCAGCTCATGACTTTCGGACCGCCGATTCACGCGTACGAATCGCAAGCGCGCTCCGCGCATTTCGGTCCATGCCCAACCGGCTGGAGATTGCAGGCGAATGGAATGAGGTGCAGTGGATCAACGACTCCAAGGCCACCAACGTTGCCTCCACGCTCGTTGCGGTGCAGGGAATGACCAGACCCACCGTGCTCCTGCTTGGAGGCCGCCACAAGGGCGAGCCGTACGCCGTACTAGCGCCTGCCATCGCGGCGCGCGTGACGCGCGTTATTGCGTTTGGTGAGGCGGCGCCGATCATTGCGAGCGACCTCGCGGGCGTCGTGCCAGTCGAGCGCGTCGATGGGACGTTCGAGGCGGTAATGGCGGCGGCGCGAGCGTACGCGCGGGCTGGTGATGCAGTGCTCCTGTCGCCCGCCTGCTCGAGCTATGACATGTTCAGGAACTATGTGGAGCGTGGCGAGCGCTTCCGCGCACTCGCGAAATCGCCGAATGGCTGAAGCAGTCGCGCACGTTCGGTACCGGTGGCGAATGGGTGTCGACGCACGGCTCCTGACTGTGCTGACTCTCGCTTTTCTCGCGCTCGGGCTGGTCACCGTGTATAGCGCGAGCAGCATTGTCGCGCTTCAGGCAGGGCACAATGGCGCGTATTACATGCTGCGCCAGCTGAGCGGGATACTTCTGGGACTCGTCGCGTTCGGCATTGCGGCAAAGGTCGACGCCGAGCGATGGTATCGCCTGGCGTGGCCGCTGATGATAGGCGCACTGATTCTGCTCGTCATAGTCGTGCTCCCCTTCACCGCGCGGATTGCCCCGCGAATCCACGGCGCCCGCCGATTTCTCTTCGGCGCCAGCATGCAACCGTCCGAGATGGCCAAGTTTCCGCTGATTATCTGGACGTCAATGCTGGTCGTGAAGAAGGGCGACGCAATGCGGCGTCTCAGCAAGGGACTTTTCCCGTTTCTCGTAATCGTCGGACTGATGGACGCGCTCGTGTACGTCGAGCCGGACCTGTCGTCCGCGATGTTCTACACGTTGATAATGGGGATCATCCTCTTTGCTGCCGGGGTTCGGATCGGTCACTTCGTTGCCCTCGTCATCATCGCAATTCCGGCGCTTTACTCTCGCGCGGAGAAACTCCAATACGTCGTGCTTCGAATGTCCGCGTTCTTCAATCCCGGAGCGTCGCCGCATGTGAATTACCAGTCGCACCAGTCACTTATCGCGATCGGGTCGGGCGGCCTATGGGGCGTCGGCTTCGGTCAGGGCCGGCAGCAGTATGGGTTTCTACCATTCGCCTACGATGACTTCATTGCCGCGAACATCGGCGAGGAGCGCGGCTTCGTGGGCTTGACGCTGCTTGTGATCGGTTTTGCGCTGTACGCGTACCTCGGCTTCCGCATCGCGCGCACGGCGCGCAGCAAATTTCAGGAACTGGTAGCCGTAGGCATAGTCTGCACGGTCGTAATCAGCGCCTTCCTGCATATTGGTGTGAGCATCGGGCTTCTGCCGAATACCGGGCTCGCGCTTCCGTTCGTGTCGTACGGCCGGTCGAACATGCTGCTCATCCTTCTGATCACGGGCATCCTTGTCAACATCGGAAGCGAGCGTGAGCGGGTCGTCGGCGAGGGCGCAACCAATCCTCTGATTGCTACTGAGCAGTGAAGATCCTCGTGGCTGGCGGCGGGACGGGCGGCCACCTGTATCCCGCTCTCGCCATAGCCCGCGCCCTCGTCGACCAGGATAGTCGCACCGAGCCATTTTTTCTGGGAGCTCGCCGCGGTATGGAGAGGTCGATTCTTCCGGAGGCAGAATTCCCGTTCGAGCTTCTCGACCTGCATCCGCTTTACCGAACCAGGCCGTGGCTCAACTGGCGCACCGCCGCCGGATCCGCGGTGAGTTGGCGTCGAATCTCGAGGATCGTCGCTGAAATACGCCCGTGCGCGCTCGTCGCAACCGGCGGGTATGCCGCTGGCGTCGCACTCGCAGTCGCTCGCCGTCGGCGCCTCCCGATTGTCATTCAGGAGCAGAACAGCACTCCGGGCCTCACCGTTCGCATGTTCGCACCGTACGCGGCGCAGATCCACCTGGGTTTCCCCGAAGCCGGTAGCAGACTTTCGATTGGCCCCACAACTCGTGTATTCGACTCGGGCAATCCCATAACACCGCCGACAGCTTCCGCGCTCCGCCCCTCGCGGCTCGAAAGCCAGGTGCGGTGGGGCTTCGAGCAGTCAGCCGCGCCCATTGTACTCATCTTCGGAGGTAGTCAGGGCGCGGAGCCGATCAACCGGATAGTCGCGCAGTGGGTTGGACGGGGTGTAGGGGACCTTCGTGTCATATGGGCAACGGGGCAGATGAACTTCGACAGGTACTCGCACCTGGACGGGCCCACCGTTCGCGTGCTCCCTTACATAAACCGCGTTGCCGACGCGTACGCTGCTGCTGATTTCGCCGTCTCCCGGGCGGGTGCAATGACCACGGCTGAGCTGTCCGCCTGGGGGATCCCGGTCATCCTTGTGCCCCTTCCGACGGCCGCTGCCGACCATCAATCGAAGAACGCCCACGCCATCGCGGCCGCCGGCGCCGCGGTTGTGATCGGCCAGCCAGCGTTGACTGAGAACCTTCTCCGTGCGACCATTGAGCGGCTTGCGTCTGACCACACCCTGATACGGCAAATGCGTGACAGGACGCTCGAGAGAGCGCGACCCAATGCTGCTCAAGACATTGCAAAAAATATACTTAGCCTCGGTTGCTTCAAGTGATCTCTGATATCCTGTCGAACAGTCTAGACGCGCGTCCTGTCCACTTTGTAGGGATAGCGGGCGCCGGAATGAGCGGCCTCGCCGAGCTTCTGGCGAGGCGGGGGATGAAGGTGACGGGGTGTGACGCCAGCCCGGCCGCTGTTGCGAAGGATCTAGAAGCTCTGGGAATCGAAGTATTTCAGGGACATTCGGAGGCACATGTCTTCGGAGCGCGCGCAGTCATCTTCACTTCGGCGATGCCGCGGGAGCATCCTGAGCTGCTTGCGGCAAAGGCCGCTGGCTTACCCGTGATCCGTCGGGCTGAGGCGCTTGGTGCCGCGGTGTCTTGTGGAGATGTCGTCGGGATTTCCGGCACCCACGGCAAGACCACCACAACCGTCATGACAACGCTTGCCCTACGGGCCGCGGGACTCGAGCCGACAGGCATCGCTGGAGGGCGGCTCGGTGCTTGGGGGGGGAACATGACATTCGGCTCGGATCGGCTGTTCGTGGTCGAGGCCGACGAATATGACCGGTCGTTTCTCGCTCTGAATCCGGGCGTGGCTGTGGTTACGAACGTGGAAGCAGATCATCTCGACATCTACGCCGACCTTGCGGACATACGCGCCACTTTCTCCCAATACGTCGCTGGCGCGCGGGCCATCGTTCTTTGCGCTGACGACGCGGGCGCGAACTCGCTGTCGCTGCCGCCGACAGCGGAACTGATCCGGTATGGCGTTGACTCGCCAGACGCCCGGCTGGTCGCTCGCGCGGTTGTGGCTACGCGTGAGGGATCGGACTTCACCGTGTGGTATGACGGGATTGAAGACACGCGCGTCCGCCTCAACGTGCCCGGTGCGCACAACGTGAAAAATGCGCTGGCCGCGATCGGAGTTGGTCTTGCCCTCGGGGTGCGGACCGAGGCCGTGACGCCCGGGCTGGAGGCGTTCAGCGGCGTGGAACGGCGCTTCGAGCGAATCGCGGAAGTGGGCGGGATCGCGATTGTCGATGACTACTCGCATCACCCAACCGAGATCAACGCGATGATTGAGGCGGCTCGCGCTTCGTATCCCGGCAGGCGGCTCCTCGTCGCATTCCAGCCGCATCTGTACACCCGCACGCGCGACTTTGCCACAGAATTCGGCCAAGCTCTCTCGCAGGCCGACGCAGTCTTTCTCACCGAGCTGTATCCCGCGCGGGAGAAGCCCATCGAGGGAGTCAGCGCGACGCTGATAGAGCGCGCCATAAGCGATGCATCGGGCGGCATGATCTGGCGTGGTCCGCGGTCGGACCTTGCCGCGGCGTTGAGCGAGCGTGCGCGGGCTGGCGACGTTGTTGTGACGGTAGGTGCCGGCGACATCACGCTCGCGGCGCGGGAACTGCGCGACATTCTTCGAGCGCGCGAGGCGGCGGGGGCCGCGTGAAGTTTCCCGATCGCCTCCGGAAGCCGGGCTATCGCTACCTCGCAGCAGTAGTTGTTGCTGCTGTGCTTGTCACGTCGCCCCGCTGGGGGCGGGCGTCGCTCCGTCGGCTGACTTATTTCCACGTGCGTAAGCTGGACATCCGGGGCACAACGTACCTGCAGCCGGAAGATGTGGTTGCGCGGCTACGAATCGACACGCTGCGCTCAATCGTGGACGACGTACGCCCCCTGGAAGCGCGATTGCGCTCGCATCCCCAGGTCGCGGACGCGATGATCACTCGGCGTCCACCTGGGACGCTCGTAGTCACGATTCGTGAGAACCTTCCAGTCGCCCTTGTTCCTATAGGGGACGGTTTGGTACCGTACGATTCAGCAGCCCGTGCGCTTCCTATCGATCCCAGCCGGGCTCCAGTGGACCTGCCGGTGCTCACGCGTCCCGATGCGGGAGCGCTGAAGCTCCTGGGGGAGATCCGCGCGAGTGATCCCAAATTGTTCGCGACGATAAGCGAAGTGGTTGCGAACGGCAGCGATCTCCTGTTCACGCTCACCTCGGCTCTGCGTGTCCGGACGGCGGCGGGGGTGGCCCCATCACGCTTCCGGGATATCTTTCCCGTTGAATCCGACCTCGCCCGACGAAACGAGCGGGCAGCAGAACTGGACATCCGTTATCGCGATCAGGTCGTCGCAAGGCTTCAATGAACGTTGAACGCATAGTCGCCGGCCTCGACATTGGCTCTGCGAAAACCACCGCCATTATCGCGGAAGCGGTTGGCGACAGGCATCCCACAATCCGAATACTCGGTGTGGGGCAGGCGCGCACGACCGGCCTGCGGCGCGGCATCGTTTCCGACATCGAAGAGACGACGAGATCCATCCAGAAGGCGATGCAGGATGCCGAACGGATGGCCGGGACCAGGATTGAGACGATCTTCGCCGGAATCGCTGGCGAGCACGTCCATGCAATGACAAGTACGGGAATCGTCGCAGTGAACGGCGATGAGATCTCCCGCGCCGACGTGGATCGCGCCAACGACGTGGCGCGGGCGCAGGCGATTCCGCAGGATCGCGAGCTGCTCCACGCGATTCCGCAGGAGTACACCGTCGACAAGAACAAGGGCGTGCGGGACCCGATCGGGATGATCGGCACGCGACTCGAGACGGAGATGTATCTCGTCACGATAGGAAGCTCGCCGGCGATGAATCTTCGCAAGAGCGTCGAGCGCGCTGGTTATCGCGTGCGTGACCTCGTGCTGGAGCCGTTGGCAAGTGCGTTAGCCGTGCTGACCGAGGACGAGAAGGAGCTCGGCGTAGCGCTCGTGGAATTGGGTGCCGGCACGACGGACATTGCGATCTTCCACGAGGGCAAGATTCGGCACCTTGCAACGCTCAGTTACGGCGGCAACATCGTGACGAACGACATTGTGCACGGCCTCGGGGTGACGCAGGCGGATGCGGAGCGACTGAAGGAGCGGTATGGCAGTGCGTACGAGCCGCTCGTCGATCCGGCGGATGTGATCCAGTTGCCGAGCACGGTTGCGCAGGGCGACCGGCAGATCCCGCGCGAGCTGCTGGCGCATATCATTCACCAGCGGATGGACGAAATCTTCGACATGGTGCATCGCGAGATTCATGGCGCGGGTTACGGCTCGCGGCTGGCGGGCGGGATTGTGATCACCGGCGGGGGCGCAGCGATGGAAGGAATTACGGAACTGGCAGCGAGCGTGTTTGGAACGGGAGTGCGAGTCGGCGTTCCGGGCGAGCACATTGGCGGGCTCAGCGATTCGGTCGAGGCGCCGCGGTTCGCGACGGCTGTGGGTCTGGCACTGTATGGAGCGAACAGACTCGTGGCAGCTGGAGGCGCTCCGAGCGCGAAGCGAAACTTCAACTCGCCGGGCGTCGACAAGATCGCGAAACGAATGAAGAACTGGCTCGAGGATTTCTTTTAGCGTCTGCGCGGCCGCACAAGGTGCGGTGACCGTTTGGGGGTGCTGCAACTGACACGTGTGTGATCCGTGCCGACCCTGTGGCAGCGACGTGTCGCAAACTTGCGAACGCAACCAGGCGTGTGGATAACGTTCCGCGAAAAAACGCGTGATTAACCCGGAAATTGATCGTCAATCTGGGCATGGTCGAACCCGCGACTTTCGCGTATATTAGCCCGTCGTTCCGTTCCTGTCGCCCACCCGCCTAGGAGTGCCTGCCGCGATGATATTTGAGTTTGAGGAGAACACATCGCAGAACGCGCGGATGAAGGTCGTCGGTGTCGGGGGCGGTGGTGGCAACGCGGTGAACAGAATGATCGAGGAACGCCTTGAGGGCGTCGAGTTCGTCTCGGTCAACACTGATGCGCAGGCGCTTCTCAACTCGAAGTCGGACGTCAAGCTTCAAATTGGCAAGAAGCTCACGCGTGGGCTCGGTGCCGGAGCGCGGCCTGAAGTCGGCCGCCAGGCAATCGAGGAGAACCGGGACGAGGTTCTTCGCGCAATGACACACGCGGACCTCGTCTTCGTGACATGCGGCATGGGTGGTGGCACCGGCACCGGGGCGGCTCCGGTAGTGTGCCAGCTGGCGCGCGAAGCGGGAGCTCTCACCGTGGGTATCGTCACCAAGCCGTTCCTGTTCGAAGGCCGCAAGAGAATGCGCCAGGCCGAGCTGGGGATCGCCGAGATGCGCAAGAACGTGGACACGATGATTGTAGTGCCCAATGAGCGACTCCTGGCCGTGGTCGGGAAGGGGATCCCGTTCCAGGAAGCGCTCAAGAAGGCAGATGAGGTGCTACTTCACGCGACACAGGGCATCTCGTCGCTTATCTCCGTCACAGGACTTGTGAACGTCGACTTCGCCGACGTGCGGACGGTCATGCAGAACGGAGGGTCCGCGTTGATGGGCACCGGGATCGGACGCGGCGAGAACCGCGCAGTCGAAGCCGCTCAGCAGGCAATCGCGAGTCCGCTCCTGGACAACGTGTCGATATCCGGCGCGACTGGTGTTCTGGTAAACATCACCGGCGGCGAGGACCTCACACTTGGCGAGGTCCACCAGATCAACGAGATCGTTCACGAAGCGGTCGGCGAGGAGGCGGAGATCATCTTTGGCGCCGTGCACGAGCCGGCGATGCAGGGTGAGATTCGCGTTACGGTCATCGCGACCGGTTTCGATCGCGGCGTCAGCGCAACTTCAGTCCAGCCGGTGTTTGGAAGCACAGTCGCTCAGCAGCCGCTGCGCGGCGCGCCCGTGATTCCCCTGCATTCAACGCGCACTGTTCGGCCGCTTTCCTCACCGACGGCTTCAAACCCTCCCGGCCGCCCCACGCCGGCCACCATCCCGGAAATTCCACGGCGCGTGACGCCATTCAACCCAGGCTCGTCTTCGAACGACGGTCGGGATCAGGAACTGAGCGATATGGAGATCCCGACCTTTATTCGGAGGCAGATGGATTGAAGGAAGTTGCAGCTCGCGGCGTTACATATGGAATAATCGGGGCCATGGCCTGGGCGGCTGTTCAGCTCACCCCTGCCATCGCACCCAGAGTCTCGCCCACAGACCCAGCCGCACTTGCGGCGACCAATCGAACGATCGCAGCGTCCGCGTTGACGACGCTCGATCCTGTTGTTGTCTCGGTTCCGGAATCGTCCGTACCCGAGCTTCGCTTCAACCCCGTTGTCGTTGAGGCGTCGCTGCAGCCGGGTGTGGACACCGTCGCCCTCACCGGCACGATCCACTCCTCGCTTCTCGCGTCGTTGCTGCACGTCGGGCAGGGAGAGCTCCCTGCCGGCCAGCGACGCTCCATCGCGTGGAACCTCGCCGATATTTTTGAGCACAGGCTCGACATGTCGCGAGACCTCGACGAGGGCGACAGGTTTCACGTGCTCGTCGAACGGCTGCAGCAGCCCAACGGAAAGATCATCGTCAACAAGATCCTCGGTGCGAAGCTGTCGCTAGGCGATCAGGTCGTGGAAGCGATCCATTTCAAGAGTCGCAACTCCAGCAGCGAATGGTTCGATGGAAGAGGCAAGTCGCTGACCGCTACGTTTCTCCGCACGCCGGTGAACTTCCGCCGTATCACTTCCGTGTTCGGTCTGCGCGTCCATCCGATATTCGGGACCTGGCGCAACCACACCGGCACCGACTACGCTGCGCCGATGGGGACGCCCGTACACGCGATCGGAGACGGTATTGTCGCCGCGGCGGGACCGCACGGCGGATACGGCAACATGATTGACATTCGGCACAGCAGCGGGATGATCAGCCGATACGGACACATGAGCCGGTTGGCCCGCGGCATCCACGATGGATCGCGCGTGAAGATGGGCGAAACCATTGGCTACGTCGGAATGACGGGCTGGGCGACGGGGCCGCACCTTCACTTCGAGATCCGCGAAAACGGGGTCGCACACGACCCCAAAGTCGCACTTCGTAACCAGACTGGCGAACCGGTGAGCGGATCGGAAAGCATTCTGTTCAATGAGATCCGCGAGCACACCCTTGCCGTAATGGCGACGTCCGATGAGCCAAAGCGAGTTGCGATGCGCTGACCGGTGCCCGCAACCGAAACGATTGTCCCCGTGATGCAATGCTTCTCGGGGATTTTTTCTTTTCAGAAGATGCGTAGCGGGATCGGGATGACGAAGCCGCTTGCTCAGCGTGCGGTGATTCGTTCCCCGCCGTGCGCGGAACGACGAATTGTCGTTAAGGCGCGCGGCCGGTCGCCGGATCAGACCACAATCACCACCGAATCAGACCCGCATTTGCTGCAATCGGTCGCACCGGGCGGCAGAACGCTCCCACACGTTGCGCACTCACGAACACTACTCGGCTGTTTGGGATAGTGCTTCCGCTTGCGTCGACGCTTTACGACGTCGATCGCTATCAGTACTGCTATGGCCGCAAACACGGCAGCTGCGATGATGATGTACATGGCGTCGTTTATCAGGCAATGTGAGCCTTGCTAGTAACCTGCCCACGGCAGGCGGCTAAATGCGGCAGCTCGTCTCCTGGGTAGATTACACCGGCCGCGCGCCCCCGGTGCATGGCCACGAAAAAGCCCCGCAATCTGGAACTTACTTCCCCGCGCCTCAGGCCGGCGGCCAGACACCCCCCCCCAGGAACATGGCTTCTCTGTTTCGTAAGGACGGCGATCTCCCAAGGAGATCGTTATGGCAAAAGATAAAAGACGTTGCGCTCGCGGACGTAACCGTGATCGCGCGCGGTGGCGTCGACAGGGGTTCGCTCGAGCAAGTCGAGGAGATCCTTCTCCAGTCAGATTTCGGTGTACCAGTCACGCTGCGGCTCGTGGATCAGATATCGCGCCAGGCCCAGCGCGGGCTCATCAAGTCCAGCGACGAATTCAAGTCTGCGCTGAGCGGCGCTATCGAGGAGTCGTTGCGCGCGGGTAGGTCCGATCCGCGATTGGTGACGTCGGATCACAAGCCGCTCGTCATGCTTGTCGTCGGTGTGAACGGCGCGGGAAAGACGACGTTCATCGGCAAGCTCGCAAGCACGCTGCGCGCGGAGAAGCTAACCGTTCTGGTGGGCGCGGCGGACACGTTTCGCGCGGGCGCAATCGATCAGCTGCGCGTATGGGCGGAGCGGAGTGGCGCGCAGTTCGTTGGTGCGGCACCGGGTACGGACCCGGCATCGGTCGCCTACAGTGCAGTGGATGCGGGAGTAACACGAGGCGTGGACGTCGTGATCGTGGATACGGCCGGCCGATTGCACACGAGCGACGGGCTTATGGAGGAGCTGCGCAAGATCAATCGAGTGATCGCGAAGCGGGTTCCCGGCGCGCCACATGAGACTCTCCTCGTTCTGGACGGCACGATCGGACAGAATGCGGTGAGTCAGGCACGCACGTTCGCAGAAGCAGTCTCGGTGAGCGGGATCGTCGTGACTAAACTCGATGGTACGGCGCGCGGCGGGGTCGTGGTCGCGGTTCATGAGGCGATTGACGTACCGGTCAAGTTCGTGGGGACTGGCGAGAAGGCGACCGACCTCGTGCCGTTCGATGCTGCCCGCTTCTCGCGCGAGGTGGTGGGCGACTGATGTCTCGGAGCGGCGCACCTACGCCGGTCGGGGGACACTTACGGCTGGATACGCCGATCAATTTTCTTAAGGGGATCGGGCCCGCGCGGGCGGAGTCCCTGCGCAAGCTGGGCATCATCACCGCCGGCGATCTGCTGTGGCACGTGCCGCGGAGATACGAGGACGCGAGCACGGTTCAACGTATCTCTTCGCTCGAGCCGGGCATGGACGCCACGGTAGTCGGTCGCGTGATTTCGAAAGGCGTCATTCCGACGCGCAAGGGGCTGCGCATCTTCCAGGCGGTTGTGCGCGACGAGAGCGGAATCATCGAGGTTTCGTGGCCCGGTCAACCGTTCCTTGATCGCGTAATTCAGAAGGACGACGTTCTTCTGCTGAGCGGTCCAGTGCGGTTCTTTCACGGGCGCCAGCTCGCTCCGCGCGAGTACGTAAACCTCGGTGCCGATGAGAACCCCACCAGCGGGGGCCGAGTGCTGTCCGTGTACCCTGCAACTGAAGGGATTTCGTTCAAGGTGCTTCGGTCCCTGATTGAGACGCACCTCGACACGCTTCTCCCGCTGGTCGAGGACCAACTACCCGAGGCTATCCGCAGGCGAGCCGGCGTCCTAGAACTCGGAAGCGCGCTCCGGCTGGTGCACCGTCCCCGGACGCTGGCAGAGGCAGAAAAGGGACGCGAGCGCATGGCGTTCGATGAGCTCTTTTTTGTTCAGCTGTTGCAGCGGCGCGCGAACAGGCTCGCGAGAGAGGCACGCGGTGGTATAACGTTTGAGAACCGGCGGCAGCTCACGACTTCGCTTCGCGCGAGTCTGCCATATACGCTCACGGGAGCGCAGGCTCACGCGTTGCGCGAGATTGTCGCCGACATGTGCAGCCCGCGTCGCATGCACCGGTTGCTTCAGGGTGACGTCGGGAGCGGCAAAACCATCGTTGCCCTTTTCGCCGGGTTGCTGGCACTTGAAAATGGTTACAAGGCGGCACTCATGGCGCCCACCGAATTGCTGGCGGAGCAGCATGCGCGAACGTTCACGACGTTGCTCGCGCCACTCGGCATTTCGCCCGTGTTGCTCACGGGGAGCATGGGCCCCCGCGAGCGGAGCGCGGCGTTACGGCAGATGGCTGCTGAGGAGCCGGCGTTCGTCGTGGGGACGCACGCGCTCGTGCAGGAGAGCGCCCGCTTCAACCGACTCGGCTTCGTCGCGGTAGACGAGCAGCATCGGTTTGGCGTCGAGCAGCGCGAGGCCATCGGTTCGAAGGGAGACGCACCGGACACGCTGTTGATGAGCGCGACGCCGATTCCACGCTCGCTTGCGCTCACGACGTACGGCGATCTGGACGTGAGCACGCTCGACGAACGGCCGGCCGGACGCCAGCCGGTGACGACAGTCTCACGCGCCGAGTCGTCGCGCGAGCGCGTCTTCTCGTTCGTGCGTCGCCAGGTCGAAGTGGGGAGACAGGCTTATATCGTCTATCCGGTGATCGAGGAATCCGAGAAGATGGATCTACGCGCCGCAACGGTGATGTTCGACCATCTTTCCGCGACAGTGTTCGGCGATCTTCGGCTTGCGTTGTTGCACGGGCGCGTGCCATCAGACGAACGCGACCGCGTGATGCGCGAGTTCCGCGATGGCCAGATCGACATTCTCGTCGCAACCACCGTCATTGAAGTGGGCATAGACGTGCCCAACGCGACGGTCATGCTGATCGAGCATCCAGAACGCTTTGGGCTATCTCAGTTGCACCAGCTCCGTGGTCGCGTTGGACGTGGAGCGGCGGCGTCCTACTGCATTTTGCTTGGCGATGTGGGCGACGAGTCGGCCGAGCGGCTGTCAATATTCACATCGACGGAAGACGGGTTCGAGATCGCCCGCCACGATCTTCGGCTTCGCGGCATGGGAGATCTGTTCGGGCAGCGGCAGAGTGGAGAGCCCATGTTCACAGTCGCAGATCCAATGCGCGATGAATCACTCAACCTTGTTGCGCGCGCGGAAGCCGAGAAGCTGCTGGAAGCCGATCCCGATCTGCTCGCTGCTGAAAACGCAGCGATTAAACGCGTGCTGACGTCGCGTTACTCGAGGGCGATGGAACTGTTCCGGGTGGGCTGACGCCCAACCACACGCTAGCCGCGTGGATTCGCGAGCCTGCGCTTGATACGGTCAAGCTCTGCGGTAACCTTGCTCAGCTGGTCCCTGAGTGATGCGACTTCAGCAGTGCGAAGCTTTAGTAGCGAGTCCGACGGGGGTGCTGCGGGTGTGGGCACGACAGCCGCCCTCTCCGCGGCAAGTTCTCCTTCGAGGCGTAGCGAGTCGGCGCGACACCGAGACTGGAGGGCAATCATGTCGCTGCCGAGTCGCGCCATTGATGCCGAGTCCTGTGCGAACCGCCGCGCGGTAACGTCCGAATTGCGCACGATGCGGTAACCGCAACCGGCCGGTGCGAGCGCGAGCAGTACTGCGAGCATTGCTGCGAGCGCAACCGCTGGCGAAACCGTGCGGTGCGGAACGGTAACGGCGTGATGAGGCGTCACGCCGTATGATGAACGGCGTAGGCGCCGGTCCCGTGGACGTCGGCCGCTGTGGGAAGGACGACGCGAAAGGTGGCGCCGTTGCCAGCGGCGCTCGCTGCCGATATGGTGCCGCCGTGTGCTTCCACAATTTCCTTGGCTATCGCGAGCCCGAGTCCGGTTCCCTTGGCCGACGCATCGGCCTGATTGTCCGCCTGATAGAACTTCTGAAAGATACGCGGAAGCTGCTCGGGCGGAATTCCGGCGCCCGTGTCGGTCACTTCGATCACAATCCGCTGTCCCTCCGCGGTCGCCGAGAGCTCCACGCACCCTCCGCGTGGCGTGAACTTGAACGCGTTCGATAGCAGATTGCCAAGCACCTCGCTCATCCTGTCTTCGTCCCACCGCACTTCAGAGGGAAGGTTCGGCGCGCGAGCGACCTGGAACTGCACGCTTCGCTGCATCGCCAACACGCGAAACGACGCCTGCAACGTGTCCAGAAAACGCGGCAGGCTCATCTGCCTGCATTCGAGTGCGCCGCCGCCGGCCTCGAACCGGCTGACGTCGAGAAGTCTGCGTACGAGCCGCGTGAGGTTACGAGCCTGCACGGCGATCGTTTCGCAGACTTCCCTCTGCTGATCCTGCAACTTCCCGTAGATCCCATCTTCGAGGAGCTCCACATAGCCAAGTATCACATTGATCGGCGTCTTGAGTTCGTGCGACGCCACAGATACAAACTCCGCCTTTAGCCTGTCGAGCTGGCCGAGGCGGTTCGCCATCGCCTCGTAACTTTCTGCCAGACGTCCAAACTCGTCCTTTCGATTCGGGCGAATCCGCAACTTGTGAGTGAAATCGCCGCTGGCGACCGCGTGCATTCCCGCTTCCAGGTCGAACACCGGCCGCGTGATGGACCGGATCAACCAGACACTTATCAGGCCAGCGAGAACGAGTGCCATGATCATGGCGCTTATTGCAGCGCGCTCAGCGGTCGCGGTATCATCAGATGCCGCATTCACGGCGTCGCGCGAGCGGGTGCGCAATACCTGCTCCGCGGTACCTATCGTCGCTTCGATGACGCCAATGCGCGGGCGCACGGACCGTGTCGAGATCTCCTCGGCAGCGTCCATCCGACGCGCGCTCGACTGAGCGTACTCCTCGTTCGCAAGGCCCGGCAGTGGATCCAGAGCGAGACGAACGTTGGTCGCTGCAGCGCTCAGAGAGAAGCGATCAAGGGAGTCAGCAAGTGTTCGCAGCGCCGCGATCTGCGCGAGCATGTGGTCTCGCGTTGACGGATCGCCTACGTAGACGAGCGCGTCTTCAGCGCGGCGCAGGTCGTCGGTGCCCTGTCGAAGGCTTCCGACCACGAGGGACGCGGCGAACGCGCCATTGCGCAGCTCGAGCGTGGTGCGATGTACACGCTCGATAGAGCGAACGCCGATCACGAGCGGAAGTGCGAGGACGATGGCGATCGCGAACATGCCGATCCCCAGACGGCGTCGCAGAGTAAGGGCCGGCCTCACCTCTGGTTGCCTCCTGCACCGCGCCAGCGTATTCTATTCGGCTTCCCACGACTCTCTTGAACGTACAAATGGCTTCCCAGTATCAAACGATTTCCAACCTGCATGGCCACATCGGTGAAACCGTGGCGGTGCGCGGCTGGGTGGCCCATCTCCGGTCCTCGGGGAAAGTTGCCTTCATCGTGCTGCGTGACGGTAGTGGTACGCTGCAATGCGTCGTGGTTCAGAAGGTAGTCGGAGACGACGCCTGGGCGACGTTCCAGTCTCTTACACTCGAGACCTCCGTCGAGGTCGAGGGGGAGGTACGTGCAGACGACCGTTCGCCAGGCGGCGTCGAAGTCGGAGTCACAAAGCTGCTCGTACTCGGCACCAGTCCCAGCGATTACCCGATCCAGCCCAAGGAGCACGGTGTCGACTTCCTTCTCGATCACCGTCACCTCTGGCTGCGAAGTCCGCGGCAGGCAGCGATCGCGCGCGTGAGGGCGGAGATCGAGCAGGCTCTGAACGACTTCTTTTATGAGAGAGATTTCGTTCGCGTCGATACGCCGATCCTGACACAGGCAATTGGTGAACGCAGTGGCCTGTTCTCGACGCAGTATTTCGACGAAGGCAACGCGTACCTGGCACAAACGGGCCAGCTCTACGGAGAGGCGGCGGCGGCGGCCCTCGGCAAGATCTACACGTTCGGGCCCACCTTCCGCGCCGAAAAATCAAAGACCCGCCGGCACCTCGCTGAGTTCTGGATGCTCGAGCCGGAAATGGCCTTTCACGATTCCGCCGACAGCATGCGCGTTCAGGAGGAGATGATCGAGTACGTGGTGCGCCGCTGCGTCGAGCGGCGTTCAACGGAGCTTGCACTTCTCGAGCGCGACATCACCAAGCTCGAATCGATCCGCGCACCGTTTCCGCGGATCGATTACTCGGACGCAGTTGAGACGCTTAAGCGCAAGGGCAGCACGGTCGCGTGGGGCGACGATCTTGGCGCCGAGGATGAATCGCTGCTCGTCGAGGACTACGACCGTCCGGTTTTTGTGGTGAACTACCCGAAGCAAGCCAAGGCTTTTTACATGAAGGAGAATCCGGACGATCCACGCACAGTTCTGTGCAGCGATCTGCTGGCCCCGGAAGGCTACGGCGAGATTATCGGCGGTTCGCAGCGAGAAGATGACTACGACAGAATGGTGCAGCGGATCAACGAGGAGGGTCTGCCTCTCGACGCGTACGACTGGTATCTCGACCTCCGCCGGTACGGCACGTTTGTGCACTCGGGCTTCGGTCTCGGATTGGAGCGAGTGGTCGCGTGGGTGTGCGGAGTTCCGCACATCCGCGAAGCGATCGCTTTCCCGCGGACGATGTACAGACTGAAGCCTTAGCCGCAACTCCGCGCGCGCGCAGGCGCGCGGATACCGTCAGCCCGCCGCCTTCACCTCGTCCCAGAGCGCGTCGAGCTGCGCGAGCGTTGCGGCGCCGATGTCAATTCGCCGGCTCGCCGCCAGCTTTTCGACCGCCTCGAACCGGCGCTGAAACTTGGTATTCGCGTGGTCGAGCGCGAGCGATGCGTGCACCTGCGCCTTGCGACACAGGTTCACGCACGAAAAGAGCAGATCACCAAGCTCCTCCTCGACCCGCTCATGCGACCTGTCGGGTACAATTGGCGCAGCCGCTGCGTGTTGCGGCGCGGTTGCTAGGACGTCGCGCACCTCGACCAGCTCTTCGGCGACCTTTTCGGCGGCTCCCGTCCAGTCAGGCCAATCGAAGCCCACACCCGCTGCCCGGTCCTGCAGCCGTTGTGCACGGTGAAGGGAAGGAAGGCCGGCAGGGAGTCCGTCGGCCAGGGAATCGCGGCGCTTGGACTTCATCCTTTCCCACGGCTCGCGCTCTCCGTCGCCGTAAAGGTGCGGGTGACGCGCCTTCATTTTTGCGATGAGTCCGGCGCACACGTCACGAAAGGTGAACGCACCGCGCTCCTCGGCGAGCACCGCGTGAAACAGCACCTGCAGCAGGACGTCACCCAACTCCTCGCGCATGAGAGAATCCTCGCGAAGTTGAATCGCCTCGTCGAGCTCGTGCGCCTCCTCAATGAGGTACGGCCGGAGCGACTCGTGGGTTTGAGACGCGTCCCAGTCGCAACGTTTGCGAAGGTCCCGCATCAGCGTGAGTGTGTCGTCCAATCCCGCTTCGGGTGCCATTATCTTATAGGGCTGTGGGAGAATCCCTAATATATCCGCTGCCTGTACGCGCCTGGCTTGATGTCGACGTGGCTGCACTTCGGGACAACGCGGTCACACTCCGCGACCGAACAAATGCGCGACTCATTCCGATGGTAAAGGCCAACGCCTACGGGCTGGGCGCCGTCGGCGTGGTGGCTGCACTGGAACGGCTGGACCCGTTGGCGTACGGTGTCGCGACAGTCGCGGAGGGCGAGGAACTGCGTGCGGCGGGGATCGAGCGGGGCGTGATCCTATTCTCTCCCGTTCTCCCCGAGGAATTCGATCGCGCCAGGCGCGCGCGGCTGACGCCGACGCTGAGTGACGAAGCGTCGATCGCAGACTGGTCTGGTACTGGCCTGCCGTATCACCTGTCGATAGACACCGGGATGAGCCGGGCGGGCGTGCCGTGGCGCGAGGTTGGGCGCATTAAAGACGCGGTGAATGAATGGCCTCCGGAAGGCGCATTCACTCATTTCCACTCAGCGGGGTCCGATGGCGGCTCGTCGGCCGAACAGAACGAGCGTTTCCGGGTCGCACTCGCAGAACTGGGAACAACCATCCCGCTCATTCATGTCAGCAACAGCGCTGCATCGGCTCTCGGCCTGGAAGCAATGCCGTACTGCAACGCCGTGCGGCCTGGAATCTTCATGTATGGCGCAGGCCCCGATTACGGGCAGCCCATGCGCCATGTCGTCAATCTCAGGGCGCGGGTGGTTGAGACGCGGTGGATCGGGGCCGGGGATTCTGTGAGTTACGAGGCGACCTATACCGCGCCCGGCCGACAGCGGATCGCAACTGTAGCTGCAGGGTATGCGGACGGCTACCCGCGGTCGTGCTCGGGCCGGAGCTGGGCGGTGCTGAACGGCCACCGCATAACGCAGCGCGGGCTCGTCACGATGGACCTGACCATGTTCGACGTTACGGACGTGGCTTGTGAGATCGGCGACGTGGTCACGCTGATCGGAGATGAAGCAGTGGGGGGCCTCTCTGTTAACCGTGCGGCCGAGCTCGCGGACATGTCACCGTACGAGCTTCTTACGGGATTTGGCTCGCGCGTCACGAGGCGATTCATGGATACGGAGCGTATGGATGGCTAGGCGCGCGGTGATCATCGTGCTTGACGGAGTGGGGATAGGGGAGGCGCACGACGCCGCCGCGTACGGCGACGCAGGCACGGACACGCTCGGTCACGTGATCGCCGCGATGGGCCCAGGGCAGCTTGAGAATTTACGTGAGATCGGATTGGGTAACATTAGGCCTTTTAACAACTTGCAACCGATTGCCTCACCGCACTCAGCTTACGGTTCGATGCAACCGACTTCCGCGGGCAAGGACAGCACGACTGGGCACTGGGAGATTGCCGGGGTCAGAATCGACGTGCCGTTTCCTACTTACCCGCGGGGATTTCCGCAGCACATTCTGGACGAGTTCGCGAGTCTCACGGGCCGGCGCGTGATCGGCAATGTCGTGGGGAGCGGGACCGAGGTCATCGCCGAGTACGGCGACGAGCACGTACTGACGGGGACCTGGATCGTTTATACGTCCGCAGACTCAGTGTTCCAGATTGCCGCCCACGAGGATGTGGTATCGCTGCCGGAGCTGTACGACGCGTGTGCAAAGGCGCGCGAGTTGCTCGCGCCGCCGAACAACGTCTCGCGCGTGATAGCGCGACCATTCGTCGGTGTTGCGGGCTCCTTCAGGCGCACCGCGAACCGGCGCGACTTCTCCGTTCTCCCACCCTCGGAGACGCTGCTGGACGTGCTCGCGGCCGCCGGTATTGCGCGTTCCGGTGTTGGCAAGGTAGATGATCTCTTCGCGGCTCGAGGCATCCAATCTCGGCATACCGCTGGGAACGGCGAGGGTATCGCGCTGATACAGAAGTGGCTCGCAAGCGATACGGAAAGCGGGCTTCTGTTCGCCAACCTTGTAGATTTCGACCAACTTTACGGCCACAGGAACGACGTACCCGGATTCTCACGGGCGCTGCGCGAGTTCGACGCGGCGCTGCCGGCACTTCGACGCGCCCTTCGCGAGGAAGATCTGCTGTTCATAACTGCCGACCACGGCAACGATCCAACCACGGACTCGTCGGACCACGCGCGCGAG
>JALYTX010000095.1 GCA_030854055.1 Gemmatimonadota bacterium
TCCTCGGCGGGATGACGTATCCTCTGCGGGATGACGTGTCCTCGGCGGTATGACGTTTCCTCGGCGGGATGACGTTCTTCGGCGGGATGACGTTGTCCATGGATCGCGGCGGCATTCTCGAGTCTCCGAGAACAACGTTTCTTTGACGCCGAGCTGTCCATTCCATCAACGGCGAGAATCGTGCTCGTCATTCCCGCGAAAGCGGGAATCCCGTAAGGATGCATACCGACTCCGAACTGGATCCCCGCTTTCGCGGGGATGACGAAGGGGGCTTTCGCCGCGATGATGAAGCGAAAACTCGCGCGGAAAAAATCTGACTTACGGGCAACAAAAAGGCCGGCTCATCGCCGGCCTTTTTGTTTGATACACCGACTTACATCATCTCAGATGAGCCAGCGGTCGAGCTGGACTTCCGGCGGGAGCTCTTACGTGCCGTCTTCTTGCGCGTGGTCTTCTTGCGCGTCGAGGACTTACGGCCGGAGCTCTTGCGGGCCGCACTCTTGCGACCGGTCTTCTTGCGCGTGGTCTTCTTGCGCGCGCCGCCCTTGCGAGCGGTGCTCTTACGGCCGGTCTTCTTGCGCGTCGCGCTCTTACGACCAGTCTTCTTGCGCGTCGAGCTCTTGCGAGCGCCGCCCTTGCGTGCGGTCTTCTTGCGAGCACCGCCCTTACGTCCACCCTTCTTCGCTGCTGCCATGATTGCATCTCCTATCGGAGTTCACCTTCCCGGCGTTCCCCCGGTGGGCCGCCTGGGCACAGCGCGCGGACCTTACCACTCGCCCGCGCCATCACGAATTCAGCGCAATACGCGCTATACGAATTCGTAACTACTAGAGAATATACGGATCACGTATTTGCAAGGCAATACTTTAGTTACAGATTTCGGAAGTGCGAGTGGCACCGACGGGACGGCAGCATCAAACCATGCATCGGAGTTGAACGCGTGAAAGCGCTCGTGAAAGAGGTTGCAGGTCCGGGTTTCAAGTTGCGCGATGTCCCGATTCCGGAGATTCGCGACGACGAAGTATTGATCAAAGTTCGCCGAGCAGGCGTCTGCGGAACCGACGTGCATATCTACGATTGGGATGACTGGGCGAGAGGACGGTGTCGTCCTCCGTTCACTGTCGGGCACGAGTTCTCGGGAGACGTCGTAAGAGTAGGCAAGCTGGTAACAGACGTTCACGATGGTGATCGCGTAACGGCCGAAGGACACATCGTCGACGGCCGTTGCCTGCTCTGCAGAACGGGCAACTCCCACGTCTGTCCCCACACGAAGATCATTGGCGTTGACCGGGACGGATGCTTCGCCGAGTACATCGCGATGCCCGCTACGAACGTGTGGCACCTGGACGACGCGACGTCGTACGAGGTTGGTGGAATCATGGATCCCATGGGGAACGCGTTCCATACTGCGCTGACGGCGGACATACCGGGTTCGGTGGTACTCATCACGGGATGCGGACCGATCGGGATCTTCGCGGTCGGAATTTGCAAGGCAGCTGGAGCGTCGCGCATCATTGCGTCGGACGTCAACGAGACGCGCCTGGCACTGGCGAAGCAGATGGGCGCGCACGACGTGGTGCATCCCGCGGAAGCCGAAGCTGCGGTGCGGGCGGCGACGGATGGCCTGGGTGCTGACGTGGTCCTCGAGATGTCCGGAGTGCCCTCGGCGATCCACCAGGCGTTCGCGCTCGTCCGGGTCGGCGGCCGCGTGCAGATGCTTGGCATTCCCGCCAAACCAATGGAGGTGAACTTCGCGAGCGAGGTGATCTTCAGAGGAATTACGATCTACGGAGTCGTCGGCCGGCGGATGTACGACACCTGGATCCAGATGACGCGCTTCCTGCGGTCCGGCGCGTTTGATCCAACTCCCGTGATCACTCACCGGTTCCCGCTCGCGGAGTTCGACGCGGCGATCGAGGCGATCAAGTCGGGACATGCTGGCAAGGTCGTTTTCGAGGTCGCGGACTGACGAACAGGTTCCCGCTTTCGCGGGAATGACGAACAGATTGACAAGAACCCGGTGAAACCATGATCAATGCGAACTTCGTAACGTCGCTCGAATCCTCGATCCAGCAGCTCAAGGACGAGAACGTCTATAAGCGGCTCAACTATCTCGACTCCCCGCAATCCGCGCACGTGAAAATGGAAGGCCGCGGAGACGTCCTCATCCTTTCATCCAACAATTATCTCGGTCTCTGTGACGAGCCCGACGTCGTCAGCGCCGGCGTGCATGCACTCGAGAAATACGGCGCCGGCACGGGCAGCGTACGCTTCATCTGCGGTACGTTCACCATTCATCGCGAGCTCGAGCACGCACTGGCATCACTCGTAGGCACCGAGTCGTCGCTCAGCTACGTCTCGTGCTGGAACGCGAACGAGGGACTGACCGCGTCGATCGCGCAGGAAGGCGATCTCGTGCTCTCCGACGCGCTCAACCACGCGTCGATCATCGACTCCCTGCGACTCGCCAAATCGATAACCAAGTGCGCGACCGGCGTCTACGCACACTCGGACATGGACGACCTTCGCGCGAAGCTCCAGGCGGCTAGCTCGGCGCGCAGACGGATCATCTGGACGGACGGCGTCTTCTCCATGGAAGGGAGCATCGCAAAGCTCCCCGACATCCTGCAGATCGCGCGCGATCACGACGCGATTGTGGTTATGGACGATTCGCATGCGACAGGTGTGCTGGGGAAGACAGGGCGCGGCACCGCGGAGCATTTCGGGGTGCTTGGTGAGGTGGACGTAATCACGTCGACGCTCGGCAAGGCGCTCGGCGGCGCGGCGGGCGGATTTGTTGCAGGACCCGCCGCGCTGTGCGACATGCTCACGCAACGCTCGCGGCCACAACTCTTTTCCAACGCTCTTCCTCCGACAGTTGCCGCCAGCTCGCTTGCGTCGGTGAACTTTCTCACGGGTCATCCCGAACGCGTAGAGACGCTCCGGGAAAACGCCCGATACTTCCGCGGAAGGATCGAGGAAGTGGGTTTCCGGCCGCTGCCCGGAGAGACGCCGATCGTGCCGATAATCGTTGGAGAGACGTCGGCCGCGATCGGGATGAGTGACATGTTGCTGGCCCAAGGCGTCTTTGTGACAGGTTTCGGCTTTCCGGTCGTCCCCAAGGGAGAGGCGCGCATTCGCTGTCAGATAAGCGCGGCGCACTCAAGGGACGATCTGGACAACGCCGTGGCTGCCATCACTTCGGTGGGGAGGCAGCTGGGGATTATCTCATAAAGCAGGAGTCGTCATGGGCCGCACACGCAGTTGTCTGTCAGCCGTCGTTCCTCTACTGGTGTGTCTCGCGGCGCCCGCGGCCCACGCTCAGCAAGCGCAGTTCTTTCAGAATTCGTGGTTCTGGGGTGTGCACGCTGGCGCCACGTCCGTAGGAACGCCCGGCTCCTCGGCGAGCGGCGTTGGAACCATCGGCGCAGACTGGATGATCACGCGCACTGACGGTGGGCTGTACGTATCGTATGACCAGGCAAGCTTCAACAAGCTGTCGGCGGTTGCGGACGCAAGTGAGCCAAGCGGCGCGCGGCCTGTCGGAGTCCGGGACATGCGCACAATCTCAATCGCGGGCGTCGCATTCCCGTGGCACTCCGGGCGCTTCCGTCCTTACGCCGGCCTCGGCTACGCCCTGAGCCTCATTGGAAGCGCGTCCGCGCGGCCCGATTCCGCCAATACGACTCCGCCGCCCGAGCTGAACCAGTCCATTGACAACCTCCGAAGCCGCTCGTCCATCTTCGCGATGGGCGGCGCGCAATGGCAGATCCGGCGTACGGCGATCTTCGCACAGGCGTCGTTCATCCCGTCGAGCAACCAGTTTCTCGTGACCAAACCGATCACGGCGATCGTGGCCGGCATTCGCTACAACTTCGGCAGCTCGATCGACGATCAGTAGGCGACGGGCAATCGCGCTGTAGATGAGCGCGGGGGCGCGGGCTGTCCCTACCCCTTCGAAACGAATTCATTGCCGCTGACGAGCCACCTGAGTGGCCAGTCAGCGGCTTTTCGTATCCCTATGCGCGGCGTTGTCGAGATGGCGGCATCCGCGTAGGCGGTGTACTCGCGGAGGACCAGCGATCCACGCTGCAGCGATCGGCGGTTCATGCTTCCGTCTATTCCGAGCGCGAGGCACAGCTTGCCGGGCCCGTTCGTGAGATCGCGGTCCCGCCGCGCACCGGGGCGGCGCTGGCGCATCAACTCGATTCCCTGTACTGGCTCCAGGGCGCGCACGAGCACCGCGCTTGGCGATCCCGCGGCGCGTGTGACCGCGTTGACGCACCAGTACATGCCGTAGATGAAGTACACGTACGCGATACCGGCGCGCTCGTACAGCGGCGCAGTGCGGGCCGTCAGTCCCGCGGCGGCATGACACGCCGCGTCATGCTCGCCGACGTACGCCTCGGTTTCGACGATGATCCCGCTGCAGACCCCTTGCGATGTTTCACACCGGAGCAGCATTCCGAGCATCTCGCGCGCGACTAACTCGGTATCGCGTTCGTAGAACGACGCCGGCACAATGCGACCCGCGATCATGCCGACTCGACGGACCGCCGCGGCGGGTAGAGCATGGGACTATTTTCGCGCAGCGGTCTTCTTGCGCGCTGACTTGGCTGCAGACTTGACACCCGCCCTGGCCGCCGGCCTGTCTTCGGTTGGAGCAGCGGCCTTGGCGACGGGCGCAGTTTTCTTGGCAGTTGTTTTCCGCCCACGCGTGGGCTTGGTCGTCCGTGAAGCAACAGCCGGCGTTGACGTACGTCCGCTGGTGGCGGCGGATGATGAACCTGTAGCGACCGCGAGCGGCGCGTGGGTGGGCGTCGGAGCAGTCGCAGCGGAGGACGTGGTGGGTCCGTCGTAATCGACCACGCCTACTGATAGCAAATCCATCGGGGGAGCCGCCTTGGCGCTGGAGCGCTGCATGCGTCCTCCTCCGCCCCGCGAACCCATGCCACGGGGCGCGGGCGGCCCGGCCGGAGCCGCCGCGGGTGCATTTGCGATCGCAGCGGCGCCGAGCTGTTCGCCGATAGGCGCTGCTACTACCGCGGGCCGCACTTCGTAGTCGTCGCCGCGACGTCGAAGATCGATTATGTCGGAATCGTGGGCGTCCTTGAGGATGCGCACGAAGTTCCGCTCGCTGAGACTCTCGCTGTCGCGGCCGAGCAGCTCGCGGGCGACGCCGCGAACATCAGTGGCGCGCGTTCCACCGCCATGCTTGGCGATGTGGGCGACAGCGCGGCGCATGAGATCGAACGCCTCATCGCGTGTGAGCCGCATTCCGCCGGCGCCGATGCCGTCGGCTGCTGTCTCCGCGACTGCGGCGGCGGCCTCCCTCGATGGTGTGGGCGGTGGTGTTTGCGATGAGCGCGAGGTCGCGACGGGTGCTTCGGGTTGAGCGACAGCTGTCTCGCTCTGGGCGGCGTGTGTCGCGTGTGCCGCGAACGAAAGCTCCGATTGTGCTGGCGGTTCGGAGTGCGTGGACGCGGCGTCGGCGACGTGCTCGCCAGTCGCGGCGATTCCGGGAGCGTCCGTGTTCTCGCCGCGGGTGCGATCGCGGGCGCGTCCACGACCGCCGCGACCGCGGCGGCTGCGGGGCGCGCGCTGCGCGACCGGAGCCGAAGTGGCTGCGGTGGCGCCGGC
>JALYTX010000113.1 GCA_030854055.1 Gemmatimonadota bacterium
CCGCATGTCCGGCGTCGCGATGAAAGAACCACGCAGCGGCGTTCGTCTTGTACGGCGACTTGTCCTTGCTGAAATGCACGTCACGATAGATGCGAAAGACGGACTTCTTTGGATTGCCGATCATCTCGGGCGCGATCTCGCCAAGCCGCGCGTCAATCTCCTCGACAAGCACCTGCAACGGAAACTTCACGTCGCTCTCGTAACGCGACCTGTTCGCCTCGAACCACTCGCGTCTGTTGTTGCGCGCGAGCGAGCGCAGGAACTTCAGCGCACCAGGCGGAAAACCGCCGAACGATTCCGGCCTCGCATGACGTTGGGACTTGCTCGTGGACTTGCGTGTAGGCTTCCTGGCCGCCATGTGTCAGGCGACCGCGGTGCGGACCGCCAGCCGTCGCTCTTCCTCGTCGCGCTGGCCCAGGAACTCGCCGATGCCGCCCAGCCATTCCACGTGATCGCACACGATCTTGAGCGAAGCAAGCATGGGCACCGCGAGGAACGCGCCCGCGATACCCCAGATTTCCCACCAGAACGCCACGCCGATGAAGATCGCAACTGGATTGAGCGACAGGCGATGACCCATGACCATCGGCCCCACAAGGTTGCCCTGAACCAGGTTCAGCGCGACGAACGCACCCGGTATCAACAGTGCGTGACCCACCGAGTCGAACACTGTGAGTGACGCGACTGTCAGTATCGCAATCAATGTCAGCGCCCCGACATACGGAATGAATTCGAGACAGGTTACCAACGCGCCCCACAGAAACGGGTTCGGCATCTTCATGAGATACATGATCCCCGTGAACACCGCGCCTTCGATCAGATTCAGCACCGCCGACGTCAGCAGATACCTCGATATCGATGCTTCTATCTCGCGCGCTATCTCGACGGCCATTCGCTGGCTCGCTCGGCGCGTCGTCACCTTGATAGTCTTTTGGAGGAAGAGATCGCCGGCCGCGAGCAGGAAGAAGGCGAGCACCAGAATCTCTAGCAGCGATCCTACCACGCTCTGCGTCGTTCCAAAGAAGCGCGAGCCCATGCTCGGACCGGCGACAACGACTTCCTGCGGTTTGGTCGTACTCCCGCTAACGTTGGTGACGTTCCCCACCTGATCCGCCGTACGCGAAACCTGCTCCACGGGCTTCAGTATCTTGTGCAGCTTCTGACCCGCACGCCCGAGCGTCATCGGCGCCGACGCTATCCACCCCTGCGCGGGTGAAGCCAGAGAGTACACGCCGTATCCCAGCGAGCCCGCAAGACCAAGAATCATGATTGCGGCCGTCAACGGCGCAGGCACGCGCAATACGCGGCGGATCCACCGAACGGCGGGGCTCAACAGAAAGTTGAACTCTATCGCGAAGAAGATCGGGATAAAAAACGCTCGACCGAAATACAGCGTGTACACAACCGCGAGCAGCGCCAGGATCGAAAGACTGAATGGGTGTCGCGGGGCAGCCGTCTCCTCGGGTATTACTTCTATTTCTTCACTCACTGAGGATTACGTGACGATGCGACTGCCTGCGTACGCTGCGCCAGCGCGAATAGCCCCTGCGTGTTCTGCACGTTCTTCAGGACCTCGATGGCTCTTTGAAGCTGGTTGTCGTCCACCAGGTACTTGCGCTTCGTCGCGGAGTCACCGAACGCCATCGAAGTGATCCGCGCGCCAATCACGCGATCGAGTTCCGTACCGGCACCCTTCGCAATGAGCGCCGAATCAACAGCAACGCCTTTGGCGCGAAGCCGCGCGATAAACGTGTTGCGAATCGCCGGCGTGACCGTGAAGTTCTCCGGCAGCTTGCTCTTCATCTCACCGGCGTAGTCCTGAAGTTCCTGAGCAAAGATCTGCGACTTGGGACCCAGGCTCTTGAGAAGGTCCTGCTCGACCGTGGAAAGTGTGTCCGGTTTCACGAGAATGTCCGGCGTGATGCCGCCACCACCGTACACGATGCGCCCCGCGTCGCTCTTGTACTTCGGACGAGCACGACGCATGGAATCGGTCTCCATCGAGTCCGGCATTACTTCCACGAACTCTCCGTCAGGAAGCAGCTTCCGCTCCTTCTGAATGGACCGCCCGCTCGGCGTGTACCACTTCGCGGTCGTCATCTTGAGCGCGTAGCCGCCGTCAAGCTTGTACAGGCTCTGCACCAATCCCTTGCCGAACGAGGTGGTGCCCATGATAAGAGCGCGGTCGTGGTCCTGAAGCGCTCCGGCGACGATCTCCGACGCCGACGCCGTGTGACCATCCACCAGGATGACCATCGGGATCTTCGGCTGCTTCGGTGCATCGGTCGCGCTGTACGCCTGTACCTCACCTGTGCGCCCGCGCACGCTCAGGATGGACTGGTTCTGCGTCAGGAAGAGATTGCTCGTCGAGATAGCCTGGTCCAGGAAGCCGCCAGGATTGCCCCGCATATCGAACACAAGCCGCGTCGCGCCGGCCTTGGTCACGGCGCTGATCGCGTCGTCAACTTCCTGCGTCGCTGTCTCGTTGAACTGCTGCAGCGGGATGTAGCCCACATTGCCGAACACGAGCGTGTAGGGAACAGCAGGGATGTGCACAATCGCGCGCGTGAACTTCACCGGTATCGGCTCCGCAACTCCAGTACGACCAAACTTCACGGTCACCGTTGTGCCTGGATCGCCCTTGAGCTTGTCCGACACCTGCGCCGTTGTCCATCCGCGAGCGTTGGCCGTGTCGACCTGCATGATCCGATCACCTTCCATTACGCCACCGGCAGAAGCTGGCGTGTGCGGGAAGACGCGCTGTACGGTAACGAAGCCGTTGGTCGGCGCGATTTCCATCCCGATACCGCCGTACTTGCCGCCGGTTTGCTGGCTGAACTGGTCGAACTCCTTCTTCGTGAAGAGCACCGAGTATGGATCGTTCAGCTCCTTCACCAGACCCTTCGCGGCCTTCTCGTAAAGGTCGTCCGACGTCACGCTGTCGACGTAACGCGCGGAAGTGAGCCGAAGCACCTCGTCGAGCAGCTGAGCGCTCGCGACGTTCTCGTGCTGTTGATAGACGAACGCTCCGACTACGAGCGGAAGCATCACGGCCCCGAAGGCCGCCAGATGTGTGACGCGAAGTTTACGCATAGTGGTTGTAAAACTACGGGGCTATAGTGTTCCGTGTTGCCAGGACATAATCCACCTGCCACTCGCGCTCTATCTGATGGAAGGAAGCATCCCTCAGAAGGCCGGCCGCGATCAGCATCTCGTGAGCGGGCTGAAGCACCCGCTGGAGATGAGAAGGATACCGTTGCGTGAGCGGCAATTGCGAAGCCAGACGCTCAAGTGAGATGCGCCAGGTCACGTAATCGTTGGATCGGGCCGTGGCAAGCAGCCGGTAGAGCCGCCGAGCCACGGGGTTGGACAGACTGCCGTACTGCTGAAGCGACAGAGAGATGGTGTATCCAGATTCGATGTTCGCACGAAGTTGAGGCGATACCACCACGCGCGCTTCGCCAGGCTCCGACGCCGACACGGCCGCGAACAGAGCCAGTTGATCCCTGTCCGTCAGCCGCTTCCGCTCAATACTGACCGACGTAAGAATCGTAAAGGTTCCTTCGAACGGGCGTTCGGGTGCGATTGAATACGCCCCTCCAGATTCTAGTCTCGTCCGCTCCAGCCTCGTCAGCGCGGATCGCAGCTGTTCGTATGTGCGACCGTCCACCTTCCGGCCGATCGAACGGAGAAATGAATGGAGGGTGAACTGGACGACCCCGTCCGCCGGAAACCCAGCCTCGCCGAACCGGTGGAGAATCTCGACGTATACGTCCTGGTCGAACGTGCCGGGCAACCTGTCGCCCGGTG
>JALYTX010000115.1 GCA_030854055.1 Gemmatimonadota bacterium
GTTCAACCCTGTGCTCCGCGACGCCGATCTGAAGCTCGAGCGCAAGGTTGTGGTCGAGGAAATCGCCATGGTCGACGACACGCCTGACGATCTGGTGTTCGAAGTGCACAACGAGCGCCTCTTCGGCGACAACGGCTACGGCTTTCGCATACTCGGAACTCGGGACACCGTATCGTCGTTCACTACGGACGATCTGCGCGAGCTGCACGCCGCGGCGTATACGCCGGACAACATCGTGATCGCGGCCGCCGGATCGATCGAGCATGACGAGCTTCTTGCGCTCCTGGAGGAGACGGGGTGGCTCCAGGCGGCCAGCGGGCCCGGTAGGGATTTCGGGGCAAGCAGTCCGTCGTATAGCGCGCCCTCGTATACGCACGTTGAGCGCCCCGGCGCGCAGACGCAGCTCGTATTTGGAAGCTCGGCGCCGCCCCACGGCGATGCCGGCCGCTACGCTTTTTGCCTCGTGAGCATGCTACTGGGCGGTGGCATGAGCTCGCGGCTGTTCCAGCACGTCCGGGAGGAGCTCGGCCTCGCATACGCCGTCCACACATTTTCCTCCTTCTATTCGCGCGCAGGCATGCATGGAGTGTATGTTGGAACGTCGCCCGAGTCTGCCGATGAGGCAGCTGGCGCGGTAATAGCGGAACTGCAGCGGCTCGCGGTAGATGGCGTGCCCGCTGAAGAGCTTGCCGCCGGGAAGCAGCAACTGAAGGGCCAGATTACACTTTCGCTCGAGACTCCGGGTGCGCGCATGTATCGTGCGGCGGGACTTGAGTTGTACGGCGAGCCGTTCCGCTCGCTCGACGACATGCTGTCGCTGGTCGACGCAATCGACGAGCAGACCGTTTCTGACATTTGTCGTGCGTGCTTCACACCATCGCAACAGACCATCGTGAGTCTTGGACCCGCACCTCTAACAATTCTTTAAGACACGGCCATGAAGATCGGAGTCCCGAAGGAAATTAAGACGAACGAGAACCGCATCGCGCTCGTGCCTGCTGGGGCCGAGGCGCTTGTCGCCGCAGGCCATTCGGTTATGATCGAAAAGAGCGGCGGCGAGGGAAGTGGTTTTGCGGATGAGATGTACACGTCGGTTGGCGCAACTATTGGCGCGGACGCGGACACGGTGTGGCGCGAAGCCGACATGATCATGAAGGTCAAGGAGCCCATAGCGCCGGAATGGCCGCGCATGAAGAAGGGGCAGGTGATCTTCACGTACTTCCATTTCGCAGCGGACGAGAAGCTCACGCGCGCACACATGGATAGCGGCGCGATCTGCATTGCGTACGAGACCGTCGAGATGCCCAACCGCGAGCTCCCGCTTCTGACGCCGATGTCCGAGGTCGCTGGACGCATGGCGGTGCAGGAGGGGGCCAAGTACCTCGAGAAGCTCTACGGCGGACGCGGCGTGCTGCTCGGCGGCGTTCCGGGTGTCGCACCAGCCAAGGTTGTAATCCTCGGCGGCGGCGTCGTCGGCGTGAATGCCGCCAAGATGGCCGCCGGACTCGGCGCCAAGGTCACGGTTCTGGACGTATCGCTTGAGCGGCTCCGATACCTCTCGGACGTGATGCCCGCCAACGTGACCCTCATCTACTCGAACAGACACAACATTCTCGAGCAGATCCACACCGCCGACCTCGTGGTTGGCGGCGTGCTGATTCCGGGTGCGAAGGCACCTAAGCTAGTTCGTCGGGAAGACCTCAAGACGATGCAGCAGGGTTCCGTCATCGTGGACGTCGCCATCGATCAGGGCGGCTGCGTCGAGACGATTCATGCGACGACGCACGAGAACCCGACGTACGTGGTGGATGGCGTCATACACTACGGCGTCGCCAACATGCCCGGCGGCGTTCCGCGCACCTCCACACTGGCCCTGACGAACGCTACCTTCCCCTACGCGCTGCTTCTCGCGAACAAGGGCTGGAAACAGGCGCTCAGAGACAACGCGCCGTTGCGAAAGGGCCTCAACATCGTCGAGGGCAAGGTCACCTATCCTGGCGTGGCCGAAGCATTTGGAATGCCGTTGTCCGATCCGGATTCGTTCCTCAGCTAGTCCGGCACCTCTCCTGTAACTGCAGGTAGCACGCATGCGTTGGCCGTTCTTCAAGGGTGGGTCACTGTTCCCGGCGACAGGTATCGCTGTGGATCTGGGAACCGCAAATACCCTCGTCTATGTGAAGGGAGAGGGCATCGTGCTGAACGAGCCCTCCGTCGTCGCGCTCGACCGCGAGACGCGCAAGGTGAAGGGTGTCGGATTGGAAGCGAAGCGCATGCTCGGCCGCACTCCCGAGAACGTTATCGCCGTGCGTCCGATGAAGGACGGCGTGATCGCTGATTTCGACGTCACCGAAAAGATGCTGCGTTATTTCCTCGCGCTCATCATTGAGAACCATGTGTTCCGCGTCAAGCCGCGAGTGATTGTGTGCGTCCCGTCCGGAATCACGGAGGTCGAGAAGCGCGCAGTGCGCGACTCCGCGCTCGGCGCCGGAGCCAAGGAAGTGATGATGGTCGCCGAGCCGATGGCGGCGGCGATTGGCGTCGGACTGCCAGTGGACACGCCGACCGGCAATATGGTGATCGACATCGGAGGTGGAACCACGGAGATCGCCGTGATTGCGCTAAATGGTATCGTCAGCGACACGTCGATCCGTACCGGCGGCGACGAGCTCGACCAGGCAATCCTCCAGTTCATGCGCAAGAACCACAGCCTGCTCATTGGCGAGGCGACGGCCGAGCAGGTGAAGATTCAGATCGGCTCCGCGCACCCGGTGGGCGACGAGCGCGAGATGGATGTGAAGGGCCGCGATCTGGTCTCGGGGATTCCGAAGACCGTCCGCGTCCATTCATCCGAGATTCGGGAAGCGGTACAGGAGCCGATCCAGCAGATCGTCGACGCTGTGCGCCGCGCGCTCGAGATAACGCCGCCCGAGCTTGCGGCAGACATCGTCGATCGCGGAATCGTGATGACCGGCGGTGGCGCACTGATCCGCGGACTTGACGTCCTGCTGGCACAGGAGACCGGGCTTTCCATCCACGTTGACGAAGACCCGCTCACGTGTGTGGTGCGCGGTACGGGACGGATCCTCGACGACGAAGAAAAGTACTGGTCGGTTCTCTCGCCCTGAGGTAGTGGGTGGCAAGACTCGGACGCTCCAAGACCAGGCTTGACAGCACCGCGCTCATTGTTTGCGTGGTGCTGTCGCTTGCAACGCTCGTGCTCCCGACTCAGGTGCGCGAGCCGCTGGCGAGTGGTCTGCGACGCAGCGTGCTGGCACCCATGCTACGTCTGCAGCAGCGCGCAGAAGAGAGCAGGCGTGCGCTCGCGACGCACGATGCTGTTGTGTCGCAGCGTGACTCAGTGGCGCTTCGTGCGATGGGAGTGGAGTCACTTGAGATGGAGAATGCGCGACTCCGAGACATTCTTGGCCTCGGGAGTCGGCTCAAGTGGGGCTTCGTTCCGGCAGAAGCACTACACGGCCGCGGAGTACGCGACGAGTTCGGGGTTACGTTGAGCGCCGGATCGCTCGCCGGCGTGCAGAAACTGAGCCCCGTGGTGGCGCCGGAGGGGCTGGTCGGCGTTGTTGACAATGTGGACCCGTCACTCAGCCATGCGATGGTGTGGACGCATCCCGACTTCCGTGTGAGCGCGATGTCGGAGGATGCATCAGCGTTCGGAATTGTCCAGGCGCACCTGTCGTCGGGACCCGGACGATACCTGCTCGAGCTGCGTGGCGTTCCATTTCGTACTTCAATCAAGCCCGGAACGATTATCGTGAGCTCGGGGCTGGGCGGCGTCTATCCGCGCGGAATACCGATAGGGACGGTGCTGAGCGAGACCCGGACGCCGGAAACGTGGGCACGGACCTACCTCATCAGACCGGCAGTATTCCCGTCAGATGTGTATGCAGTGATGATACTCAAGCCGGAACGCGCGTCGTCCGGCGTTGACAACGTATGGGCAGTCGGGACGATCGCGGACTCGTCGGTTCGCAAGATCGTCGTTGCGGGCGACTCGCTCGCTCGCAGCGCGGCGCTTGCTGAAGCTTCGGCGAGGCAGGCGGTTCAGGATTCGGTGACTCGCGACAGTCTCCGGAAAGCCGGCGTCCCGGAGCAGGCGATAGTGCCGCCGGACAGCGCGCGTCCGCGCCGCGCCACGGTGCGCCGCGATACTGCGGTTGGGGACACAGCCCGCCGCGACTCGTTGAGAAAGGTGCTCCCGCGCCGCGACTCGACGGTTGTGCCACGTATACCGTGACGGCGGCCGCATGACCATCAGCGGCGCCGTGCGCGCGGTTATCACGTTCGTGGTTCTCGTGCTGCTTCACTTCACGTTGCGGCCACTGCTCGGATGGCGCGCGCCAATCGACTTCCTTCTCCTCGCGGTGCTCACGGCGTCGGTGCGCGTGCGACCAGCCGGCGCGGTTGTCATAGGGTTCGCCGTGGGTCTCGTGGCGGATTCGCTTTCGCCTGACACACTGGGAGCGGGTGCGCTCGCCATGTTGCTCATCGCATATCTCGCGTCGTGGCTCAAGGCCGTTTTCTTCGCTGACAGCCTGCCGTTGAACGCGATGTTCTTCTTTGTCGGCAAGTGGCTCTTCGACATCATCTACTTCGTCGCCGAACACAATCTGTCGGGCGTGGAGCTGTTGCAGCAGCTGGTACTCTGGTCGCCGCTTTCGGCGGCCGCCACCGCGATCGCGGGTGTAATTGTCCTGCTGTTGATGAGACCGCTTCTGGAGCCCTCTCAGGCGTGAGCGTTCATCCCAACGACATCGCGCGACGCGCGGGCGTTGCGCGCGTGGGACTCGCCGCGGTGCTTCTGTCGTTGATGGGCGCGTTCTTCAACGCGCAGGTGCTTCAGCACGACCGCTACAAGCTACAGTCGCAGGAGAACCGACTGCGCGCTCTGCCATTACCCGCGCCGCGCGGAATCATTTACGATCGGTCCGGCAATATCATCGCGGAGAACCTGCCCGGTTATGCCGTGCTCATCGCGCCGCTGAACGTGGATTCGCTTCGCGCGTCGCTGCAGCATCTCTCCACCGTGATCACGCTGACGCCGGATCAGGTGGAAGCGGCGGTGCGCCGCTACCGCCGCGACCCGAATCGTCCGACGCTCATCATATCTGACGCGTCCATGAGTGTCGTGTCCGTGCTCGAAGAGCACCGCATCAACTTTCCGCGGCTGATAATCCAGTCGGTGCCCAAGCGGTTCTATCCGGACGGTCCGGCCGTCGCATCTTTCGTCGGCTACACGGGCGAGGTGACGGACGCGGATCTCAACTCGCCAGCGTACCAGGGCTACAAGCCGGGCCAGCTGGTGGGGAAGGGGGGCATTGAGAAGGAATACGAGCGGGCCCTGCGTGGCCGCGAGGGCGTACGCTACGACGAGGTAGATGCGCGCGGGCGGCAGGTGCGACAGGCCACGCCCAGGCTCGATTTGAACCCCGAGCCAGCGCCGCCGCTTTACACCAACATAGACCTCGATCTGCAACGGTACGTCGCCGGAATTTTTGGCGACTCGCTCATCGGCGGCGCCATCGCGATTGATCCGCGCGACGGTGGTGTACTCGCTCTGTACAGCGCTCCCAGCTACGACGTCAACAAGTTTACGGGAGGCATTCCCGCTGACTACTGGAAGACGTTGCTCACAGACGACCGGCGCCCTCTGGTCAACAAGGTCACGCAGGGACGGTATCCTCCGGGTTCCACATTCAAGCTCGCCACTGCCGTCACCGGACTCGAGGATGGGCTGGTCACGCTCGATGAGCACATGCCGGAGCCATGCACCGGCGGTTATCAGTTTGGAAATCGCTACTTCAAGTGTTGGGACAAGCGCGGTCACGGCTCCATCTCGCTTGCCCGCGCGATAGAAGTGTCGTGTGACGTCTACTTCTATCAACTTGGCCTCAAGATCGGCTTGTCGAAGATGATCGCCGGTGGTGTATCACTCGACATGCGCGAAAAGTCCGGCGTCGACCTTCCCGACGAGAAGCGCTCGCTGTTCCCTTACGCTGTGGACTATTACAACAAGACATACGGGGTGAGGGGCTGGAGCAACGCGGTCTCACTGAACCTCGCAATTGGGCAGGGCGAGAACGCGCAGACGGTTGTGAACATGGCCAAGTTCTATACAGCGCTTGCGACGGACGGCAATGCAGCGACCCCCGAGATTGTGAAGCGCGCTCCGAGCAGGACGCGCGTGTTCACCCTGACCCAGCAACAAATGGATGGCCTTCGCACGGCGCTCGCGGGCGTCGTGGGACAGGGCACGGCAACGTCCGCACGGATCGAAGGAATCATGCTGGCGGGAAAGACTGGCACTGCGCAAACGGGCAAGCGCGTCAACGGAGTGGAGCTCAACCACGCGTGGTTCGTGGGTTTCGCGCCGGCCGACCGTCCGACCATAGTCGTCGCGGTCATGCTCGAGTTTGGCGGTCACGGCGGCCGAGCCGCGCACGTCGCCTCGTCCATCATTTCGCACTACCTGAAGGTTGCGCCAGTGACCGCGGTCCAGACGGAGGGCTGATGTTCAAGAACACCCTCGCCGACTACCCGCTCGCGGCGACAGCACTTGCGCTTTCACTCTTCGGCGTCGCCATCGTATATTCGGCCGGCCAGACGGACATACCAACATACGTTGCTCCACTGTGGAAGTCGCAGCTCCTGTGGCTCGGTCTTGGCGTGCTGTGTGCGTGGGGGATTGGTAACTCGTCGGTACGACTGATCGAGTGGGCGGCGTGGCCGGCGTATCTGCTCACGCTGCTCATGCTCGCGTCGCTACTGGTTCTGGGCACCGGCACCGGCGCGAACGGTCACATGCGGAGCTGGCTCGCGATTGGCGGACACCGGTTGGGACAGCCCGCCGAGATTGCGAAGATCATCGTCGTGCTCATGCTCGCAAAGGTGCTGGCCGAACGACGCGAGGCTCCCAAGTCGCTGCTCGAGCTATGGAAACCTGCGCTCGTTGTCGGTATTCCGTTTCTCCTGATCATGTTGCAACCCGACCTCGGCTCCGCAATCGTATTCGTGGGGATCTTTTTCGGAATGCTGTTCTGGTCGGGCGTGCCCTGGCCGCTCCTCGTGCTGCTCGCGAGTCCGGTCATAAGTCTCGTGCTGTCGTTCAGCACGGGACTCTGGGGCGCGTGGTTCCTAGTCCTCATCGCGCTGGTGCTGTGGTACAAGCCGTACCTGCTCGAGGGAATTGTTCTGGTGGTGATGAACGTCGTGACCGGCGTTGTCGCACCCATCCTCTGGGAGAAGCTCGCGCCGTATCAGCAGAACAGGCTCAAGGTGTTCCTCGATCCTTCTGCCGATCCGCGCGCGTCGGGATACCACGTGTTGCAATCCAAGATCGCCATCGGGTCGGGCGGGTGGATTGGCAACGGCTTCACGCTCGGGACGCAAAAGCGGAGCGGCTTCCTGCCTGAGCAGCACACCGATTTCATCTTCGCGGTAGTCGGGGAGGAGCTGGGCTTCATCGGCGTGGTGCTGGCACTGACGCTATTCCTCGCGCTGCTGCTCCGCGTCTCGCGCGTCGCGTCCCGCGCCAACGAGCCGTTCGGCAGCCTTGCGGCATTCGGGCTCATGTCGTGCTGGCTCGTGCACGTCGTGGTCAACGTCGGGATGACTTTGAACCTCATGCCGATTACCGGAATTCCGCTCCCGTTCTTCAGCTACGGCGGATCCTTCATGCTGGCGAGCTGGCTTGGTGTCGGCATCGTGCTCCGGATATCCGGCGAAGGACGCGGTCACGCCGGCGCGCTGCTGTCCTGATCGTCCGCAGCAATGGGTCAAGCTGCTGCGCAATAGGTCAGCTACACACCGAGTGTAGCAAACCGCGCCGGGTCCGTTTCGCGCAGAATGTCGTAGACCGCGTCGAACACCGTCTCAACGTTCGGCTTGGACCAGTAATCTCCGTCGCGGCCGTATGCGGCGCGGTTGGGGGCCGCCGCAAGCGTGCGAGGTGCGGCGTCGAGCCAGTGGAACCCGCCCTGCCGCTCCAGCACTTCCTGCATCATGTACGCGCTCGCTCCGCCCGGCACGTCCTCGTCGAGAAACAGCACCTTGTTCGTCTTCTTCAATGAGTCCACGATTATTGCGTTCACATCGAAGGGCAACAATGTCTGCACGTCGATCACCTCGGCGTTTACCCCGACCTGGTCCAGAAGCAGGCGGGCGGCGTCGAGGGCGATGCGGCAGCAGGCGCCGTACGTGACGATCGTCACATCGGTTCCCGCGCGAATGATTTCCGGTACGCCCAATGGCAGAGTAAACGTGCCGATGTTCGACGGGAGCGTCTCCTTGAAGCGGTAGCCGTTGAGCACTTCTACTACCACGGCGGGATCGTCTCCCTGGAGCAGGGTGTTGTAGAAGCCAGCGGCGTGCGTCATATCGCGTGGGACGAGAATGTACATTCCGCGAAGCGAACTCAGCATCATGCCCATCGGGGATCCCGAGTGCCACACGCCGACGAGACGATGCCCTCGCGTGCGCACGATCACCGGTGCCTTCTGGCCGCCGCGAGTCCGATACCGTAGCGTCGCCAGGTCGTCCGACATCACCTGCAAGGCGTACAGCAGGTAGTCGAGGTATTGAATCTCGGCGATGGGCCGAAGTCCGCGCATGGCCATGCCGATTGCCTGGCCCACGATCGTGCACTCACGTATTCCGGTGTCGCCGACCCGCATCTCGCCGTATCGCGCCTGCAGGTCCACAAACCCCTGATTAACGTCGCCCAGTCGCCCCACATCCTCACCGAAGGCGATGACCCGCGGGTCGCGCTTGAGCGCAGCGTCGAAGCAGGCATTGAGCACCATATACCCGTCAACCTCGGGCGACTCAGCGGTGTACACGGCAGCCTCGACCGGCACGGCCAGCGCGGACTCAGCGGAGTCCGAATAAAGGTTGGCGTAGTACCTGTCGGCCATGACAACATCCTGCTGCTGCTTCCACTCCAGCAGCGGCGCCGCGGTTTCCGGATTGTTCCGCAGTGCGACGAGACCCGCGTGTACGGCGGCGGCGATTTCTCTCCGTAGGGGCGCCTGTCGAGCGCCGAGGTCCCGCGCGAGTGAGTCGAGCGTAGTGGCGACGTCGTCGCTCACACCCGAAGTCGCAATTGTGGACAGGAGCGACTGAACTTCATCCTTCTCCGCGCTGATTGGAGACTGGTACGCTTTCCATGCGGCATCGCGTGCGTCTCGCGTCTCGTCGCGCTCGTTCTCCTCAAGTGTGTCGAGCTCGCCATCACTCGCATACTTCTGCTCGATTATCCATGAGCGAAAGCGCGCAAGCCCATCATGGGCCTTCTCCCACTTGAGCCGCTCTGCCGACTTGTAACGCTCGTGGCTTCCAGACGTCGAGTGACCATGCGGCTGGGTGAGCTCGACAACGTGGACGACCGCCGGAACGTGCTCGTTTCTTGTGACACATGTCGTGCGGCTGTATGTGTCGAGAAGCGCGGCGTAATCCCACCCGCGCACGACCTCGAGCTCGAAGCCATTGGAGCCGTTGGAACGGCGAAAGCCCTGGAGCAGCTCGGAGATGCTGCCCTTGGTCACCTGCATCTCGTTCGGCACGGAGATGCCGTAACCGTCGTCCCAGACAGAGAGGTGCAGTGGAACCTGCAGCACCCCGGCCGCGTTGATCGTTTCCCAGAATACACCTTCTGCACAGGACGCGTTGCCAATCGTTCCGAACGCAATCTCGTTCCCGTTGTGCGAGAACTCGGTGAGCTGGTGCAGCTCTGGCAGCTGGCGGTAAAGCCGCGAGGCGTACGCGAGACCGAGCAGCCGCGGCATCTGGGATCCCGTGGGCGAGGTGTCTGCGGCAGACTGGTAGCCTTCGGTCAGCGTCTTCCATTTGCCCTGTGTATCGAGCATCCGCGTACCGAAATGCGCGTTCATACCGCGGCCGCCAGACGCTGGATCGGCGGCGATGTCGGCGTGCGCGTACAGCTGCGCAAAGAACTGTTCGACCGTCAGCAGGCCCAGCGCAAACATGAGCGTCTGGTCGCGGTAGTACCCGGAGCGGATATCGCCCGGTGCGAAGGAGCGGGCCAGAGCAACCTGTGCGACCTCCTTGCCGTCGCCGAAGATTCCGAACATCGCGCGGCCAAGCATCACCTCGCCTCGCGCCAGCGTGCTGACCTGGCGGCTGCGGTAGGCAGTCCGATAGTCCGCCAGCACCTGCTCCGCGCTCGGCAGTACCGGCTTGGGGGCCAAGGGGGCTTTCTTCGTTGTTGACGGTCGCGCGTCACTCATCTTGAGCATCGTTGTCATACGTTCTTCGTCATGGGAGCGCTCGCCGGCATCGGTCCATTGATTTTGTCCGATACACAGCGAGGAATTTAGCCGAGGGTCGTGCAATTTCCGGGCAGCTGACCGCCGGAGTTGAGTAGTTACATTCCGAAAACGCCGTAACTCGTTGTAACGCTTGGATTTCCGGCCTCAACCATCTAAATTTATCGGGTTATGGTACGAGTCGCGCGGGTCCAGCCTCATAGTGTCGGCGCCGAGCTTGGAATTGTCCCGGGAACGGAGATTCTGAGTGTCGACGGGCGCGCGATTTCGGATTTTCTCGATTGGGAGTTTCTGTCCGCCGAGGATGAAGTATCGATCGAGGTGAAGCAGCCCGACGGCGAGCTTGTGGTGTTCGAGGTGGAGCGTCCGGAGTTGGAGCCGTGGGGGATCATGCTGGAGCCGCCGCGTGTTCGGCAGTGCGCCAACCGCTGCGAGTTCTGCTTCATCGAAGGTCTGCCCACCGGACTGCGAAAGCCGCTGTATCTCCGCGACGACGATTACCGGCTCTCCTTCGCGTACGGCAATTTTGCGACCCTCTCCAATGTGAAGGAGCGCGATATCAAGCGCATCCTCGAGTACCGGCTGTCGCCGTTGTATGTCTCCGTGCACGCGACGAACTGGGAAAAGCGCAAGATCGTGCTCAACAATCCGAAGGTTCCGAACATTGTCGACCAGCTCACGCGGCTCGCGGAAGGCGGCATACAGTTTCACTGCCAGATAGTGGTGGTGCCGGGTCTGAACGACGGCGCCGTGCTCGAAGAGTCGCTTCAGGATCTCTGGAATCTTGGGCAAGCGGTGATGTCGGCTGCTGTCATTCCTGTTGGCCTCACGCAGTTCTCACATCTCTATACCGGTCGATCCATGGACCGGGAATCTGCGCGGGCGCTTCTCAGGCACGTCGAGCGGTGGAGTGCGCGATCACTGCGCGAGCGCGGCGAGTCGTGGGTGGTGGGCTCGGACGAGTTGTATCTGCTGGCGGAGCGCGAGCTACCTAGCGAGGCGCACTACGGAGACTTTGCGCAGATCGAGAACGGGATTGGGGCAGTGACCCTGTTGAGGAAGCGCGTAGCCGAGGGTGCTGCCTCGCTGCCGTCGATGCACGGGCGTCGCGTGGGTGTCGTGACTGGCACCTCGATGGGCGCGCTGATGCCCCCGCTGCTCGACGAGCTCGCGCGGGCAACCGGGGCAGAGTTCGAGCTGATAATCGCCGAGAATTCGCTTTTCGGTCCTACGACTACCACCGCTGGTCTGCTTGTCGGCGCCGACATCCGCCGCTCGCTGGAGCGGCGGCATGATCTGGATCTCGCGCTGATACCTGCTGAAACAATCAACGAAGACGGAATTTTTCTGGACGACGCATCATTCATCGCTGTTCGTGAATCGCTGCCAATGCCGGTTTATCCATCGTATGACTTCATCGACGTGCTCGCGTCGGAAACCAGTCTGGTGGCGCTATGAGGGGAACTCCGGTCGTCGCGCTTGTTGGGCGTCCCAACGTGGGGAAGTCGGCGCTGTTCAACAGGATTGTCGGCGGTCACTCAGCGATCGTGAGCGAGGAGGCCGGAACCACGCGCGACCGGCACTTCGGTCGCGCAGATTGGAACGGACGGTCCTTCTGGATGGTGGATACGGGGGGCCTGCCCGATAACACTCGCGAGGCTATCGACGGCGAGATCCGCAAGCAGGTGCTGGAGGCGATGTCCGAGGCGGATCTGCTTGCTTTCGTCGTCGATGCCCAGCAGGGGGTTCATCCGAACGATGCAAAGGTGCTTGATCTGCTCCGCGCATCGGACAAGCCGTGGATGGTGATAGCCAACAAGGTTGACGACCCCGCGAGCACGGACTTCTACGAGTTCTATCGACTCGGCGCTGGCGAGCCGGTTCCCGTTTCTGCGACGAACGGGAAGGGATCCGGCGATCTGCTCGACGCGATGGCGGCGCTCCTGCCCGAAGGCGAGGAGGAACAGACCGAGGCAATCCGAATAGCGGTTGTCGGCCGTCCGAACGTCGGCAAGTCCTCGCTCGTGAATCGCATGTTGGGCGAGGAGCGATTGGTCGTATCAGAGATTCCCGGCACGACCCGCGACGCGATCGACACTCCGTTCAAGTATCACGGGCGCGAGTTCGTGTTCATCGATACTGCGGGCCTTCGGAGGCAAGCCAGGATCGACGACGGCATCGAGTTTTATTCTTCGCTGCGCACGCGGCGCGCTATCGAACGCTCCGACGTTTGCATACTTGTCATCGACGCCGTGGAAGGGCTGCACAATCAGGATTTAAAGATCGCGACATTGGCGTGGGAGTCCGGACGCGCACTGATCGTCGTCGTGAACAAGTGGGACCTCAAGGAGAAGGAGAACAATACCGCCGCGAAGTTCGAGAAGGACATCGTGGAAAAGGTTCCCTACCTGGGCTTTGTTCCGTTCGTCTTCACGTCGGCGGTCACGGGTCAGCGCGTTACCAAGCTGTTCGATCTGATCCTGCAGGTCGAGGCGGAACGCGAGAAGCGAATCTCGACGTCGGACATAAACGACACTTTGCAGAGCCTGCTCGCGCGCCGTCAGCCGCCGCAGGCCGCGGGTCGCGAAGTAAAGCTCAACTACGCAACCCAGGTCGAGACCTCACCGCCTACTATAGCAATCTTCGGAAATCATCCGGAGCTGGTTCAGGAGCATTACATCCGCTTTCTGCATAACGGGTTTCGTGCTGCGTACGGCTTTACGGGCAACCCGTTGAACATTGTGTTGCGGCGCAAATCAGCGTAGATGGTGCCGATCCATGTGCCGATTGCGCTGGCGGTCGTGATCGCGTACGTGGCGGGATCCATCCCTTCCGCATACCTCGCCGGCAAGTGGCGCGGCGTTGATCTGCGTGCGCATGGCTCCGGTAACCTCGGTGCGACCAACGTTGTGCGCGTGCTCGGAATTCGGATAGGGGCGATGGTTTTCGTCGTCGATACGCTCAAGGGTTTCCTGCCGGTGTTCTTTCTGCCGCAGCTGACGGGCAGCACCCATCCGGAGATTGTCAGTCTCGCAGTTGGAGGTGCGGCGATACTCGGGCACGTCCGACCGGTCTTCCTGCTGGGCCAAAAGGGGGGCAAGGGAGTGGCGACAGCCGGAGGAGTCTTCCTGGGCGTTGCGTGGCTCCCAGCGATCATCGCGTTCGCGGTGTGGATTGTAGTGTTCGCAACGTCGCGATATGTAAGCGTCGCGTCACTGAGCGCTGCGCTCGCTCTTCCTTTTGCGTTTTTCCTTACGGGTTCGCGGCTCACCGACTGGTATCTGGTCGCGTCGGCGGTGGTCGCCCTGTTCGTGTTTTTTACGCACCGCGCCAACATCGCAAGGTTGCGGCGCGGCGAGGAACACAGGTTCGTCCGCGGCGCCGGAGCGGATGGGGCCACGCCCGCTCCGCGTACGCCACCGCGGCACCCGACGCAGGCATCGTGAGCGCGAGCCGCAGGTGAGATGCGCCGTGCTGGGCGCTGGCGCTTGGGGAACTGCACTCGCGGACCGGCTCGCGCGCAACGAGCATGAGGTGCGCGTCTGGGCCTACGAGCCTGATGTGGCTGATTCGATGAATCAGTCACATTGCAATCGATTTCTCGCCGGAATCTCGCTCGACCCGTCGATCTCCGCGTCGACGCAGATGAAGAACGTGGTCCGTGATGCCGAGCTGGTCGTGCTAGTCGCTCCATCGCATGTCACGCGCGCTGTCGCCGAATCTGCGCAGCCGGATCTCTCCAGCCACGCGACCGTGGTCGTGGCGTCCAAAGGCATCGAACAGCACTCGCTCGCCCGGATGACGCAAATTGCGCAGGACGTTTTTCAGCGCGACGCGGCAGTGGCGTTGTCCGGACCGACCTTCGCCGCGGAAGTTGCGCGCGGCCAACCTACGGCCGTCGTCGCGGCCTGCCCCGAAACGGGCCTGGCGAAACTAGTGCAGCACGCCTTCCACAGCGCGTCATTTCGCGTTTACACACAGCACGATGTGATCGGGGTGGAGCTTGGGGGGGCGGTGAAGAACGTCATGGCCCTCGCGACGGGCATAGCGGAAGGTCTCGAGCTGGGATTCAATGCCCGCGCAGCGCTGGTAACTCGCGGACTCGCCGAGATGACGCGCCTCGGCATCGCGCTTGGAGCGGATCCGGCTACATTTGCCGGACTCGCCGGCGTCGGCGATCTGGTGCTAACGTGTACGGGCCAGCTCAGCCGCAATCGCGCACTTGGTGTCGACATTGGCAGGGGGATGTCGCTGGACGAAGCGCTGGCAGGCCGCGAGACGGTTGCGGAGGGAGTGATAACGACGCGCTCCGCCAAGGCCCTTTCTGACCGGATGGGAGTGACAATGCCAATCGTCGATGCTGCGTTCGGCGTTCTGTTCGAAGGCCAGGCGCCACAGGACGCAATAGGCGAGCTGATGAACCGCGACCCGCGCGCAGAGCGCGACGAATGAGGACAGACATCGTGGGCTCCATTCCAGTCCGTGAGTTCTTTTCAATCGGCGACGTTTGCGATCTGACCGACCTCAAGCCACACGTGCTCCGGTATTGGGAAAGTCAGTTCCGATTTCTCCATCCCGCAAAGAATCGGTCGGGCAACCGTGTATATCAGCGGCGCGAGGTCGAGCTGATTGTGCTCGTCAAGGAGCTGTTGTACGTGGACAAATACACGATCGAAGGCGCTCGGGCACGTATCGACGAGTACCGGAAGACGGGCAACCTGAAGGCTGCGGCGCGTGCTGCGTTGGAAGGCGCCACCGTGGATTCGATCGAGGCGGAGCTGCAGCGCATTGTGGCTGCTCTGGATGGGGTCGACGTTGACGACGCGGTGCTCGAGAGCTCCGGCACGGACGAAGAGACCACGCTGTGACTGCTGCGAGCGACATGACCTGCGCGCTTGTCGTCCCCGTGTGTGTGCTGCCCGTGTTTAATGCCGCGACAACGGTTGACACGGTAGCGGCGTCCGTTCGCAGACATGTCCCGGGCGTGTTCGTCGTGGGGGTGGACGACGGCTCGACCGACTCGACTCGATCCGTGTTACAGGGTGCGTGCGATCACGTGATCTGCTTCGATGCGAACCGCGGCAAGGGTTCCGCGCTGCGCGCGGCGTTCGCGTATGTCGCTGAATATTTTCCTTTGAGCCCCGTGATCACGCTCGATGCCGACGGACAGCACGACGCCTCGTTCGCCCCCCGTCTTCTGGGCGCACTTGATTTTGCGGACATTGTGATCGGTACCAGGGCGATTGACGGTGCGGCCGTTCCGGCGCACCGGCGCATAGCGAACATGATCTCGACCGCCGCGACCTGCGCGATCACACGCCTCAGGCTCACCGACAGTCAGTCGGGCTTTCGCGCCTTTCGCGGCGAAGTGGTTGCGGCAATTGATGCGCGCGGTGACCGTTACGAGTTCGAGACTGACTTCATTGTGCGCGCGTCGCACCGCGGATATCGCATCGCCGAGGTTGCGGTGCCGACGATATACGGCCCGCCGAGTCATTTCCGTGAGCTCAAGGACAGTTGGCGCGTGGCGAGGGTATTGTGGAGCCACAGGGCCGCCGCGTTCAGGTCGTAACGCGCAGCGTCGATGAACATACTGTGTAGCAACGACGACGGAGTTTTCGCTCCTGGACTCGATGTGCTCGTAAGGGCTGCGTCGAAACTTGGCGCCGTCACGGTCGTAGCGCCGGATCGCGAACAAAGTGCGACGAGCCACTCGCTCACGATGCACAGACCTCTCAGGCCTGTGCGACTGGCTGACAACCGCTATCAGGTGGACGGCACTCCGACCGACTGCGTGATGCTGGCGATCGAGGCGCTCATGAGCGAGAAACCAAGCTGGGTGCTGAGCGGTATCAACCACGGAATGAACATGGGTGAGGACGTGCTGTATTCGGGCACGGTGGCGGCCGCGATGGAAGGCCTGGTGCTCGGTGTACCATCGATCGCACTTTCGTTCGCCGGTGGTGACATGCGGGCGGAGCCCGAGCGGCTGGAGCAGCACTTCGGCGCCGTGGTCGATCTGCTCGAGCACCTCATGTCGCTGGACGTTCCGCGGTCGACACTCTTCAACGTGAACCTCCCGCCGGTTTTCGGACCCGACATCAAAGGGGTGAAGCTCACGCGGTTGGGTCAGCGCCAGTACAGCAATTCCATCCGGCCGATGAGCGACCCGTGGAGCAGGCCGCTGTACTGGATTGGCGCAGGCGCGATGTCGTGGACGGGCGGGGCCGACTCGGATTACAAGGCGGTTGAAGAGGGATACATCTCCGTCACTCCGCTACATCTGGACCTTACAAACAGCGCGATGTTCGATTCAGCGGAGAGCTGGTGGCGCCGGCCGTAGACAACGACTTTCGGGGCGCACGCCGGCATCTCGTCGAGCAGCTCCAGGAGCAGGGGATCCGCGATCTGGCGGTGCTCCATGCGATAGACGAGGTGCCGCGGCATCGGTTCGTACCGACGGGTGTACGGCATCGCGCTTACGAGGACTCACCGTTGCCCATTGGCAGCGGCCAGACAATATCGCAACCCATGATCCACGCGCGGTACCTCGAGCTGCTTCACCTCTCGGGTAGCGAAAAAGTTCTTGAGGTAGGTACCGGCTCCGGGTACCAGACGGCGCTCCTCGCTCGCATGGCTGCGCAGGTGTTTTCGATCGAGCGAATCGCCCCGCTCCTGGACCGTGCGCGTGACGTTCTGGGCGAGATCGGCGTCCGCAACGTATCGTTCCTACTTGGAGACGGAACTCTTGGCTGGCGACAGTACGCGCCGTTCGACGCGATTCTGGTCGGCGCGGCGGCACCAAGTGTCCCGCCTGCTTACACAGAGCAGCTTGCGGAAGGTGGTCGACTTCTGATTCCCCTCGGCGATAGAGAGGAACAGGAACTGACCGTAATCACTCGGCGTGGCGACACGCTGGAGCAGGTCGGAGCGGGCCCTGTTCGGTTCGTTCCGCTGCTGGGCAAAGACAGCTGGGAGAGTTAACTTGGCCGGAATGCTTCCTCCGTTCGTACCACCGTCGGCGCGCGCTTCGAGCGAGTCGCTGCCACTGATCACCGAATTCGTCGTCGACCGCGGCGGCCATCCGTTCGAGCGGCCGTATCCAGCGTCGTTTGACGCTGCCGGAACGGACGGCGGCGTTGCAACGCTACCGTCCATCGACGAGTTCTTGATGGTCGCAGCCGCGCCCGCCAACTGGACTGTTCCCGCGCCTGACGAGTTCGTGCACAAGACGTCGCGTGCGCCCTCGGGGGCGTACGAGGCCTCCGAGCAAGCCGGTACCGAAGCGCATATTGCTCCCGTGGCGATTACGGCTGCAGCGCTCGAAGTGGACATGCTGCTGCCGACTCATCCCGCCCCGGTGGGCAGCGAGGACGCTATCCTCAACCAGACCGTGGAGCGCGCGGAGGACTGGGAAGCGTCGGCGTCGAGCAATGAGCCGTCGCCCCCCGCGGAAACCCCAGCATCCAAAGACGAACCGTCCGGCGGCGCTTCAGAGAGCGGTCAGCCGATGCCTCCGCACGCGCCCGAAGAGTGGATAGCGCGGGAACGAGATGCGTTCGACTGGCATTCCGTTGCGAGCCTCGCAGTTCCGCCGGCGGAGGAAGCGCGCGCCGCCGAGGAGTGGTCATCGACAGAGTGGGACCGTTCGAGCGCCTCCGTCGAGGACCACATCTCGGGTCTGCTGGCGCAGGTGGCGCGGCGCGTCCGGTCGGGTGAGCTGGAAGTGCAGGGGAGCAGGCAGATGGGAGTTGAGGCGGCGCTTGTGTCGGTGCTGGCTGCTCTGCTTGCCGAGTCGGCTAAGAAGTAGGCGCCTCGCCGCAGCCTCTGGCCGTTCAGCGTAAGGCGCGGCGCGCTGAGCCGAGCCGGGCTAAACGCTCCTGATTCGTTTTGTCCGGAGTTGGGGCGCGATGGGAACGTGCACTATATTGCGACCGCGCTCGTGGCCGCGCGCCGTATGAGAAAGCTTGAGGAAGCGCGCCTAAGTCGTTAGCAGTTAGAGACATGGGCGTTACCATTCAAACGCCCCCGTAGCTCAGGTGGATAGAGCAGCAGTTTCCTAAACTGTTGGCCGCGTGTTCGAGTCACGCCGGGGGCACTACACCATCAGAACGCAATACCCACCGCAAGTCTCGCCGTGGGTATTCCGTCGATAGAGCCTGAAGTCTTGTCGCCGAAGAAACGCTTTGCACCGAGTCCCGCGCCGACGACGAATCGGCGAGTCGGGCCGAGCAGCCAGTTATAGTCCAGCTCGAAGCCCACGGTTGGACGGTTCGTCGCGCGGTTGTCGCAAGTGTCGAAGCATATCAGATCGCCGCTGACACGCGTAACCCCTGCAGCCAGCGCGAGTGAAAATCCATCCGGTGCGTGCTCGGCGGGGTAATACCGGAGCTTGGCTTCGCCCGTGAGATAAGTGAAACCTGACGGAGAGTAGTAGGTGCTGCCAACTCCGACGGTCGCGCTCTTCGAGATCACGTGCTCGTATTCCCCGCTGAGCACGTTGAACACTATGCCGAACGGGTTCACCAGCACGAGATCATTGCGCGCGGGAGTATCCGCGCCTGCGGTTGCCTGCGCCCGCGTCAGCGCCGGACACGCTGCCATCGCGGCGACAAGGGACACAATTCTCCACGGACATCCAGCCATGCGCTATCCTCGGTAACGGGGAGATGACTGCTGGGAACGTCAAGAATTAATATAGGACGGCTTCCGGTTCGCCGAAACTCGGACGTTCCGTCGCGGAAGCGCTTAATCCGGCTCAGTGCCTGACTGGATTCGTCGATTCTCTGATTTCCGCCACGATTTTCCTCGCGAGGTCGTTAGGTACGGGGATCGTCAGGGCGTACTGTGCGATCTTCCATTCTCCGTTCTCGAGTACGAGCGTGCCTGTGCCGCGCGTAGTGCCGTACGCGCTGCTGTCCAATATTTCGTCGAACGTCGCAGCGCAGCGACAAGGAATGTCTGCGATCACGACGCGCCGTGATCGCGGCACGTATGTCCAGCCCTGACCCTTTGAGAAATGCGGGTCGGCGTAGGCGCGGAACTGCTCGACCGTCCATCGCTCGGACGCGTCCGTGCCGATGAACACGCCGTTGCGCGCAAAGAGTCCGAAGTACGTCGCGCCGTCTGCCTTGGACGCAGCGCGGTGGAATGCGTCCAGCGTTGCGTTGATCGCCGCGACCGGATCCGGTGCCTGCGCCCGGGAAACGGCCGGAATCAGTGCGGCGCATGCAAACGCGATACGCACATTCCGCTTTGATGCAATAGCGACCCAGCACCGTCGGATTCGAGTGGTCATCAGACCTCCGCGGGAGCAAGCGTTGGATAGTCGACGTATCCGTGGGGCCCCGCTGTATAGAACGTAGTCCGATCGGGCTCGTTCAACGGCGCGCCCTGTCCTACGCGCGCAACCAGATCCGGGTTGGCGATGAATAGCCGTCCGAACGCGATCAGATCCGCCTTTTTCTGCTGCAGCGCTCGCTCCGCTGTCCCGGGATTGTAGCCGCCCGCGGATATCAACGTGCCACGGTACGCACCGCGAATCAGCTCGGTAGAGCAAACGTGACGCTCATCCGGTCCGTTGGTTCCGATCGGTGCTTCGACCACATGGACGTAGGCCAGTCCGCGTCGGCCAAGTGCTTCTGCAACGTGAGTGAAAGTCTCGACCGGATCGTCATCGTGGATTCCACTCATGCCCCCACCCGGTGACAGGCGCACGCCAATACGATCGCTCGGCCAGACTTCTGCAACCGCATCCAGCACGCCCATCAGGAAGCGCGTTCTGTTTTCCGGCGATCCACCGAAGCGGTCCGTGCGCTGATTGGTTCCCGATTGAAGGAACTGATCGATGAGGTATCCATTCGCACCATGTAGCTCGACACCGTCGAATCCTGCGTTGCGCGCGACGGACGCAGCTCGGCGAAATTCGCCGACCGTGCGTTCAATCTCCTGAATCGTCAACTCGTGGGGTGTTTCGAATGGCTTGGGCCCTTCCGGGGTGTACGCGTTTCCCGGCGGGGAAATGGGCGAAGGGGCTACTGGCTGCTGTCCGTGATAATACGAATGCGAGACGCGGCCGACATGCCAGAGTTGCGCGAAGATGCGTCCACCCGCTTCGTGAACCGCGTCCGTGATCATGCGCCAGCCAGCGCCCTGTTCGTCGGTGTAGATGCCCGGCGTATCCTGGTAGCCCTGACCGAGAGCGGCAACCTGGGTGCCTTCAGTGATGATGAGTCCGGCGGTCGAGCGCTGCACGTAGTAATCGCGCATCATTTCGTTCGGAACTCCGCCGGCCGCGCGATTACGCGTGAGCGGGCACATTACCATCCGGTTCGGAAGGACGAGCGAACCGAGGTTGTACGCGTCGAGGAGAAGCTGGTGGTCCATTAGTTCGTTCAAGTATGAATCGTTGACCTACGACCTGGCGCTCTTTCTCCGGGAGAATCGGATCCCACCTGGCCGTGGTTGAGCATCGCGACAAGAACGACGCCTCCGATGATGTTACCGATGATCGCGGGAATGAGAAACGCAACAATGGCGGAGCTCCACGTCACGGAACCGGCGAACGCGAGATAGAACGCCTCGACCGCACCTGCGATCGAGTGACGGAATCCGAAGGCGGCGATCGGGGCAGTTGTTAGCCATATGTAAAGGACTTGTGTCCCGGTTGCAAGCGTGGATGACACCAACCAGGCCATTAGGGCGACCAGCCAGCCGCCAAAAATCGCACGATAGACTACCTGCGCGAATCCGCCGCTGGTGCCGAGCGTCGCAACGTGCAGCAGCGCACGACGCAGCGGCTCATCCAGAAGCGTAGTCTCGCGCGCGAGCAGGGCGAACACGAATGCCCCAACGAGATTACCAGCGAGCACGATCGTCCACAGCCGTAGCACCCGGAAAAATGTTTTCCGGTCGCGTCTCGCGAGGAACGGGATGACCGGCTCGAGAGTGTTCTCGGTGAATAGCTGGTTGCGTGCCTGCACCACGAAGATGAACCCGAGCGGATAGCCAACCGCGATCGCGACCGGGGCGAACACCGGATCTACCCACATCGACAGATACGCTGCGGCGAGGAAGCTGAAGCCGATTGTAAGGCCGGCCGCGAGGGACGACCACGCGAGATCCCTGGCAGGGCGCTTCATCTCCTCCTCGGCGGCAACACGAACGTTCTCGTGTATCTCCGCCGCCGACAGCCGTGTGCCCGTCGACGGGGTGGTGCTATCCGATTCCGCCCCTCCGGATCGCGTAGCGGGCGCATCTGCCACCGCGCCCGCCTGGCGGCGGCCGGCCTGCAATCGTTGCAGAAGGCTACTTCGCTTTATTGCAGGCGGCATGGGTTCGCGTAGGGTTGGTAGTTACGCCGCTATTTCTTCTTCGCTTCCTTCGCAGACTTACGCCGGGTTTCGTCAGGGACCACACCGAGTGCAGTCGCAAGGTCCATCTGGTGATCCTGCTCCTGCTCAACGATGCCACGCAGCACCTCGCCGAGCGCGTACTCGCCGAGCGCGTCGGCCTGCCGGATGCGATCGCGGTAATGCCGAAGCGTGTCGTCTTCCGCGTGGAGATCAGCACGCAACATCCCTTCGTTGTCCTCCGACACTTCGATCGGCATTGGGACATGCGTTGGATAGGCACCGAAGTAGTCGAGTTGGCGCGCGATCTTGAGCGCGTGGTCCAGCTCCTGGTGGGCGTGCTCTTCGAGCTGATCCGCGATGTTCATGTACTTCGCACCGTCCAGCTTCTGGCTGAAGATGACGTATTGAATGATTGCCTTGTACTCGCGCGCGATGTCTTCCTGGAGCCCTTTAATCAGCTCTTCTCGGGAGACGTCCGTCTGCTTGTTCGACTGGTCGGTGTTCGTGTTTGGCATTGCGCATTAATAGGAGAGAGGGATGTGCGATTCCAAATTGCGATCAGAGGCAGGAACCTTGCCGCGGCATGTGGTTGGGGTTGTTCATTGCGGCAACCGAGTGATTCGCCCGCATGACGAGACCGCGTGACGAGACCGCTTGACGAGACCGCTTGACGAGACCGCGTGACAAAACCGCGTGACAAAACCGCGTGACGAAACCGACGCAGCGGCGGCGGGGTCCCGTTTCCCGGGCGCGGAGGGGTATATTTCTCGGCGGGATTCCCTTGTTCCGCCGGTGGCCGCAAACGTCTGGACGTGGCAGCCGCATCGGTGCCGTGGCGGGATTAGCAGGGGTGAGTGCGACCAAATAATCTGTCAACCTGGACCTGATGGCAAAAATCGATTCGATGGATCAGTTCGGCGGCGACGTTGCGGAAGCGCGGTTCGCGGACATGTTCGACCGGTACAGGCAGCATCTAGGTTGGATCGGCGTCGCGATTATCGTTGCGGGCGTCGGCGCGTGGTTCTATCTGAGGTCGGAGTCCATCAAGTCCGAGCGAGCCGACGCGGCGTATGAGGCCGCGCTCCAGAGCGTTTCGTCAGGCAACATACCATTGGCGCAGTCGGATCTCAGCAAGGCCGCTACGCGCTACGCCGGCACCAACGGCGGGAGCGAGGCCGCGATGGCGCTTGCGAAGCTTGATTTCCAGCAGAGCAAGTATCAGGACGGAATCAGTGCCCTCAGGGGCCCAGCGTCGAACGGCGGCGACCTTCAGTTCGAGGCCCGGATGCTCATGGGATCGGGATACGAAGGGATGACTCAGTGGGCGCAAGCCGCGAAGACTTATGAGGACGCCGCGTCGATCGCGCGGTTCGACGGCGACAAGGCAAGCGCACGAGCGATGGCGGCGCGCGCGCTCCAGGCCGGCGGAGAAAAGGCAGGCGCAATCAAGATCTGGAACGACTTGATCAACAACCCCCACGGCTCGTTCGCGACAGAAGCGGAGATCCGGCTTGGCGAACTCCAGGGGGCGCCGGTCAAGTCATAGTCTGACGGAGCATTCCAACACATTAAGGCCGCCCGACCCCGGGCGGTCTTTTTTGTCGCGAACCGCGCCGGCCTGGAGCGACGGAACGTACGAACGATCGAGAAGCGTCAGAGACCGGCCAGTTCGACGCCACTATCGTGCGAAGATATGCGTATAATATGGATTATGTAAACTAAGCACTGTGGAAAGTGTGGGAAACCCTACGCGGCCACCAGTTCCCCCGCGAACACCAGCCGACCCTCTCCGCGTAATGACGCGTTCCAGCCGCCGCCCGCGTGGCGCTGCAGCTTTACTCTTAGAACGCTTCCAGAGGCCGTACGCAGCCGAACGTCGTCGCCAGCCTCGCCCCATAGCCGCAGCAGAATCGCCGAGGCCACACTGCCCGTTCCGCACGCCAATGTCTCGGCTTCCACGCCGCGCTCGTACGTCCTTATCTTCCAGCCGCCCCGGCCGTCAGGACTGACGAAGTTGACGTTGGCACCGTCAGGAAGCGACGCGTGGTGCCGCACGTTCGGGCCCCGTCGCCCGACCTCAACCAGATCCACGTCCGCCACGCGTATGACGAAATGTGGAATCCCCGCTCGGGCGAACCCCAGCCGTGCCTCGCCTGTCTCGGCCGGTATCGCTGGCCACGCATCATGGACGTCGTCGATGACGGGCAGGTCGAACTCCGGAAGCGCGTCGCACACCCGCGCGGAAACCACTCCCGCACCGGTCCCGAGCCGAAATCCGGCTCCGTCGGCGGCGCCGAGGCGAACGGCGAGCGCCGTGGTGCATAGGGTCGCATTCCCGCAAAGGGCCGCAACAGAGCCATCTGCATTGAAGTAGCGTATGGCGATGTCCGCCGACGAGCTGTCAGGCTCAGTCAGGATCACGAGCCCGTCCGCCCCTACGCCTGTACCGCGGGCGCAGAGCCGCCGTATCGTCTCAGGTGCGGCAAAATCCCGGACTGCTGAGTTGCGACCGTCCACGAAGACAAAATCGTTTCCAGAGCCCGTCATCTTCCAAAAACGGGACCCTGAAAGGCCGCCTAGATCCTGCCGGTCATCGCCTGCCATCTCAACCTCCAGACCATCCAGATTGCCTCACGCACGATCTGCTTGGACATCTTGCTCTCTCCGAGCGTCCGGTCATGGAAGACGATCGGCATCTCCTTGATCTTGAAACCGCGTTTCCAAGCTCTGTACGTCATTTCGATCTGAAACGCGTAACCGTTTGAGTGCACGGCATTTAGGTCGATCGTTTCAAGTACTTTCCGCCGGAATGCCTTGAATCCGCCCGTGGCGTCGCACACCGGCAGCCGCGTCACGGCGCGGGCGTAAAGGTTGGCGAGGTAGCTGAGCACGAGTCGCGCTATGGGCCAGTTTACTACAGTTACCCGTCCGTCCTGGTATCGAGAGCCGAGGACAATGTCGGCGTCGATGATGGACTGTAGGAACTGTGGTATGTGTTGCGGGTCGTGCGAGAAATCCGCGTCCATTTCGAACGCGACGTCGTAGTGTCGCTCGATCGCCCACCGGAAGCCTGCGAGATACGCCGTACCGAGGCCCATCTTGCGCTCTCTCTCCAGGAGATGAATTCGCGCGTTGCTCCCGGCCATCTCACACACGACCTGCCCCGTGCCGTCCGGCGAGCCGTCATCCACGATGAGCACGTCGATTCGCGGATCCTGCGCGAGAACCATCGGAACGATCCTGGAGACGTTGTCGCGCTCGTTGTACGTGGGGACTATGACGAGAACGTGCTCAATCGGGGGTCGCGGATCAGGCAACGCGTCGCCGCTCCATGATCCAGCCTGCGGCAAGTGCCAGGATCGAGAGAACGATCGCCACCCACGTGATGGCTTTCCCCGTCTCGTACGGCGCGCTCGCAAACGCAAGCTCGATGCGGCGCGCCCCCGTCGGGAGCTCGACGCCGAGCATACTGTACTGCGCTCGGCCGGTCGGCGCGGGCCTGCCGTCGACAGTGGCGTGCCATCCGGGATAGTAGTTCTCAGCGACAATGAGCGCGGAGCCCGCAGGCGCTGGAGAGCCAAGCGTGAGCGCGATCCTGCCCGGCGCGTACGAGTCAACGTGCGCTACGATTCCGGTCGGCTGCGGCAGCGCGGTGACGGCTGGGCCGGGCGTAACTCCCGCCGCCGCGTCAAACAGCGCCGCCGACTGCACGTCGAACCGACTGTTCATGACAGTCGCGAGCACCGCGTCGTCCGGGGCCTTGACGATGACGGGCGCCACCCACGCGAATGGCGCGTCTCCGGCAAGGCGAAAGACGTAGTCCGTGCGCCCGCTAACGTCCTCCGTCGGCGGGCCGGCGACCTGCGTCACCCCCGGGAGAATTGCGGCGAGTTCGTGGCCGTTCGTAAGGATGTATTGTGTCGCCGTGAGGCGTCGGACATTGGAGTTCATCAGGACTTGTTTTGTCGACTCCATCGACGGTCCCCCGCCCTGCTCGATCCCCACAAGCGTGTTGTACCGGGCGAGCTCGTTACCGTGGTAGCCCTGCGTGTTCAGAACGCGGTGGGTCATCAGCGCCGCGCCATCGTACAACGCGACATTTCCTCCGTCCTGCGCCTGTAGAGTAAGCACGCGACCAGGCTGAGGAAGGTGCCGAAGAAAGTCGAGTGCGGCATCGGATGAGTAAAGCTGAGCCGCCGGCGGGGAGAAAATCCAGTACTGCTTGTTGACGAGAAACAGATCGAGCGTAAGTAGCAGCGCAAGTGCGGACACAGGAGCCCAGCGCCCCGCCCTTCGGCACAGATCGGCCGACCTCAGCATGATGACGGCCGCAAGCGCGACGAACAGGAGCGATCTCAATGCGCCGGTCACGAGCGGACCGGCGTTCGCGTCGACTGCATCGAGCCGACTCTCCGGCGCGACGCTCCGTGCAAAGGCGGTGAGCATTCCGGTCGCCGCAAGCAACGCGACGAGCACCGCGAAGATTCCCCAGCCAGCCACGTATCTCCGGGTGGTCTCGCCCGCAAGCGCGCGTTCGGCGCCCCTCGCCGCGAACAGTGCGATTCCGAGCGTGCCGACGAAGAAAACCGAGTCGGGTGCACGGAAGTACCTAGTTCCCGGTACCAGATAGAACGGGATGTTGTAAAACGGGGTGTTGCCGCCGAGCGCCCAGAGAAGCGCGATGACTACGGTGATTCCCCAGAACCAGAGCTCGCGCGACCGCTGGTCCGTTCGCATGCCGCCTACGCCAAGGCCGGCGAGCATGAGCACGACCACGCCTGCGTAATCACCCTGAAAGTGAATTCCGTTCGGGCCCCAGTAGTGCCTCAGGATTCCGGTGAACTCGGGAAGGTAG
>JALYTX010000116.1 GCA_030854055.1 Gemmatimonadota bacterium
CTAGTGCCGGCGGCGACGCAGCCTCATTGACGGAGGCCTGCGCACCGGCTTCCGTGAAGGCTACGCAACAAAAAAACGAAGCACCGATCATCGCGACCAGCGCGGAATTAACCTTTCGCATGCTAAACCTTCCGTGAGAGTGATACTTCCGACACGCGACCGGCGGTCAGAGGCGACGCCTGGCCGCCGCTACCGCGGGATCAATGGAAGGGTGATGTGTGACGGATGCGCTGCATCATGAAGAAGCCGCTGATGTGCCACCACGTACGTGCTGTCACGCTCATTGTTGCCCCCCGTGTTCAGATTACGGTCGTACTTCGGGAATGCCGCAGACGACACCACGACACGAATCCTGTGATTCGGCTCGAATACGCGGGATGTGAACCACACGTCCATGTCGTACCGCTCTACCGAACCCGGCGTTACGGCGATAGCTCGATCGAATCCCTTTCGGAACCGTGCACGCATCACGCCGTCCTGGACGCGCTGCGCGTGACCATCGGGCGCTACGTCCAGCAGCATCACGTTCCAGTCCGTATCCTTTGCGTCTGTAACGGCCCAGATCGTCGCCGAAATCGGTCCGGTAACCTCGATCGGCCTGGCGAGTGGCTTCGACGTGTAAACGAGCTCGGCTGCGCGTGTCGCATTGATGGACGTGTAATCCTCGTTCAGCGATGTCTCGAGCTCGCGCGAGTCGATCAGGAAAGGGGTTGGGTCCGCTGGATTGTACGTGAACGTATCCGCCGGAGCGGCGACCGGCGGCATAGTATCCAACACCCCGCTGCCCCGGCTGGTATTCGCGGGGCCCGTTGAGCTGACATACCACTTCGTCGCGACCGCTCGCGCGAGCGGCCACGCGGCCTCCTTGCGCCACGTGTTGTCGCCGAAGACGAAGATGTCGACAGGGAGTTCGCGATCGACACCGTTGTCCTTGCCAAGCAAATAATGGTCGAACCAGCGAAGCTGCAATCTCCTGGTGTCGACGCGGGACTCGGGCCCGAACTCGCCCGCCACGTAGTCGACACCCTTGTGCGCTCCGGGTCCCATGACGAGACGGATGAAAGGGTGACCGGGGACTTTGCTGAGAGCATCCGTGTAATCGATCGGGCCGCGCGAATCGTCGTACCAGCCGGAGATCTGAAGCACGGGCGCGCGAACCTTTGCGATGTTGGTCGTGACGGCGTGGGCGCGCCAATACGCGTCGAGCGTTGGATGCGCAATCCAGCGATCCCAGAGCTTCACATCGCCGCAGCCGAGTCGCTGCGGCAAATCACTCAGCGGAAGATGCGTGAGCGCCGAACCGATGTCGAGATCGCTGATGTTCTGCAGTGTTCTACCGCGCATGAGGCAGGCCCACGCGACGTTGATGGGAGAGAACACCATGTCCTCATACGGTACTATCCGCCACGGATCGCTGCTGGCGGCCGATGGAGCGATCGCGGCGAGATGCGGCGGTGCGCTGACTGCCGCGTACCACGCAAGGCGTCCCTCGTCCGAGTGCCCTATCAGGCCGACCCGACCATTTGCCCCCGGTAACCTGGCCGCCCATTCCACTGCGTCGTACCCGTCTCGCACGTCAGTATCGTAGTCGCCGAAGTCGGTGCCATCAGACACGTCACGGCCACGGACGTGTTGCGCGACAAAGATGTAGCCACGCGAGGCCCAGTAGTTTCCCGCCGGGTGAAGGATCCGCGTGTACGGCGTGCGCTGCAGCACCACGCCGAACGGACCGGCACCCACGGGACGCGCGACATACGCCGCGAGCTTCGCTCCGTCGCGCGTAGTCATGTAGACGAGCGTGTCCTCGGTGACGGCGTACTGCGAGTCCGACACGGCGCCCGGCCACAGGAGGTAAGGTTTCTCCACCACGAAGGGCGATGACCGCCGCACGAGCCGAATCATCTTTCCCGCGGGTTTCCCCTGTGCAAGCAATACTCCCGTGAGGGTATCTCCACTCCAGTGCGCGACCATGGACTGGCCGGGAGTTCCTGTAAGCTCGAGTGAGTCTGCCCGAACGCGCACGCGACTCAGGTCAAGTATTGGCTCGCCCGTGCGGCGCCTGATGGAGCCTGCAATCGAGCTGTCACTCCCCGTAAAGTGCGCGAAGCCCATTCGCCGCCATCCCACGAACCCGCCTCGGGCGACGGAACCACTCGCCATGTAGGCATCCCAATCACCCGCGAGCGATGGCCGCGAAGCGCGCTCAGCAGCTGGTGACGCGCACGCGAACACGCAGCCGGAGAAAGCAAGCATCAACGGCGCGGCCCTGCGGATCCGACTCGTGAATAAAGATGTCATTTGGACGGCTCTGGCCTGGAACGGGTTGCTGCTGACGCAGCAAGAGAATGCATGCGTTCGGCGCCTCGCGCCAGTCGGGGCTTGTAGCGCCTGTCCTATCCAGCCATGCGTATGGAGCGTAACTTCGCCGAGTCTGCCACGGGAGCGGAGCCAGCTTGCTGATCAGTGACATGAACTGGATGCAGGTCGAGACGTATCTGCAGCATGACGACCGCGCCGTCCTGCCGCTCGGGAGCACCGAGCAGCACAGCCATCTGCGGCTGACCACGGATTGCATACTTCCCGAGCGGGTCGCCGCGGAGGCTGCCGCGCCGCTCGGAGTGCCAGTGTTTCCCGTACTCGCGTACGGTGTCACGCCATACTTTCGAGCGTTCCCCGGCTCGATCTCACTTCGCGTGGAGACGCACCTTCGCGTCGTTCGCGATGTGCTGCACAGCATGGCGCACAGCGGATTCCGCCGCATACTTATCGTCAATGGTCATGGTGGGAACGGGGCGGTCCAGCAGTTCGCTCAGGAATGGACGGCAGACCATCCGGGCGCTCGCGTGATATTTCACAACTGGTGGAACGCGCCGCGGACCTGGGCGAAAGTCCAGTCGATTGATCCCGTGGCATCACACGGCTCCTGGATGGAAAATTTTCCGTGGACGCGTCTGCCACGCGTAAACATGCCCGACAGCCAGCGCAGAATGGTGGATCTCGAACGTGTCCGGGCGCTCGATCCAGAGTCGCTTCGCGAGTACATAGGCGACGGCAACTTCGGCGGTCGCTACCAGCGGGCGGACGCCGAGATGCTCGAGCTGTGGGAGGTTGCGGTTGCTGAGACTCGCGCGATTCTCGACGGACCGTGGGGTGAACCGGCTTGACCGAGTCCTGACGTGCGCTTTCTGATATGGGGTACAGGCGCGATCGGTGGAACCATGGGTGCGCATCTCGCGCGCGCCGGCCACGAAGTCACGGTTCTCGACTCCGATCGCGACCACGTGTCCGCAATCCAAAGTGAAGGTCTCCGAGTGGAGGGGCCGCTCGCTGAGCTGACGGTGCACGTCCCCGCTTTCACGCCTGACACCCTGACTGGTGAATGGAACACCATCATACTCGCGACGAAAGCGCAGCACACACAGGACGCGGCCGCCGCGCTTCTCCCGCACCTCGCGCTGGACGGCTGCGTGATCTCGGCTCAGAACGGCCTCAACGAGCTTGCGATTGCGAGTGTGGTGGGCCAACGCAGGACGGTCGGTGCCTTCGTGAACTTCGGTGCAGATTACATCGCGCCGGGCGTCATACATTACGGTGGCCGCGGCGCGGTGGTCGTCGGTGAGTTGGACGGTCGGCTCTCGACACGGGTGAAGGACATACGCGAAGCGTGGGTCGACTTCGAACGCGACGCCATCACAACGCAGAATATCTGGGGTTATCTGTGGGGCAAGGAGGCGTACGGAGCAATGCTGTTCGCAACAGCGCTCACCAACGAGTCGATAGCCGACGCCCTGGCGGATACGCGTTACCGAGCCCTCTACATTGCCCTCGGCCGAGAGATTCTGACCGTCGCGCTAGCCCGCGGCGTGACGACTGAAGCATTCGACGGCTTCAATCCTGCCGCGTTCCTTCCGAGCGCAACCGACGATGCAGCAGGTCGCTCCATCGACGATCTGGTAACGTTCAACAGACGCTCGGCCAAGACGCACAGCGGAATCTGGCGTGATCTCGCCATTCGAAAGCGTCCCACCGAAGTCGACGCGCAACTTGGGATCGTAATCAGACTCGCAGCGGAGAGCGGCGTTGACACACCCCTCACTGCACGACTTGTGCAACTCGTTCACGACATAGAAGCCGGCGCACGGTTGCAATCGATCGAGACGCTCGATGTACTCGCTGCACTGTGCGCGTCGAAGAACCCTGCATGAAGCAGGATTTTCATGGGCGCCGAGCGATCGTCACGGGCGCCGCGCACGGCTTCGGTCGCGCGATATGCGTGGCACTGGCAGCGAGTGGTGCGGAAGTATGGGGATGTGACATAATCGAGAGCGAACTCGCCGAGACGGCGAGACTGTGTCGCGAGGGCGGCGGCGTATGCTCGATGGAAATGGTCGACGTGACCGTCAAGGGGGATGTCGATGAGTTCGTTGCATTTGCCGGCGCTAGCGGCGCGACCGACATCCTCGTGAACAACGCCGGCGGCGTGCTTGGTCAGACTGGCAGGCCCTTGGAAGATGTGACTCCAAGAGAATGGCAGAGCATCTTCGACGTGAATGTCACTGGCGCATTCTATTTCGCGCAGGCGGTCGCGCCCGCCATGAAGGCGGCACGATACGGGCGTATAATCAACGTGTCGAGCGGAGCGGGCCTCGGCGTCAGCCTCACGGGCATCCAGGCATACGCGTCGGCGAAGGCGGCGCAGATCGCGCTCACGCGCCAGCTTGCGCACGAGCTTGGTCCGTGGGGGATCACCGTGAACAACGTTGCCCCGGGTTTCGTCCGTTCCAACGAGACGACCGAACGGCAGTGGCAATCGTACGGCGAAGCGGGACAGCGCGCACTCGTCGACCAGATCGCGCTCCGCCGTCTGGGCACGCCCGAGGACATCGCGTTCGGTGTACTGTTCTTCGCGTCGCATGAAGCGGGATGGATCACAGGCCAGGTGCTTTCCATTGACGGCGGCAAGTGATGGAAATTGCGGATGTTATCTCGGACCTCCGGTCACGACACAGCGTCATCCTTGACCGGTTGATCGAGTTCGCCAGTATCCCCAGCGTGAGTACCGACCCCCGGCATGTGGCGGACGTGCGGGCAGCAGCGGCGTGGGTGCATGCCCAGCTTGCGGCCGCGGGACCGATCACCGTTCGTAAGCTGGATTCGGGCGGGAACCCCATCGTCTATGGCGAGTGGCTAGGCGCGCCGGGACGACCCACCGTGCTCGTTTACGGCCACTACGACGTCCAGCCCCCCGATCCTCTCGATCGGTGGGACTCTCCACCCTTCGCGCCGACGATTCGTAACGGTCGCCTCTACGCCCGCGGCGTTTCGGACGACAAGGGACCGATGCTGATCCCGATCGAGGTCGCGCGTTCGTTCTTCGCGATTGCTGGCGCGCTTCCGCTCAACGTGAAGTTTTTGTTCGAGGGTGAGGAAGAGATGGGAAGCCCGAGTCTCGATTCGGCGATTCGCGGCAACGCGAATCTGCTTGCCGCCGACGTCGTGCTTTCCGCCGACGGCGGGATGTGGCGTATCAACGAGCCGTCGCTCACCGTATCGAGCCGAGGCATCGCCGCGCTGGAACTGACCGTGACCGCGGCAACGAAGGATCTGCATTCGGGCAGACATGGTGGCGGAGTAGCGAATCCCCTGCACGCGCTCGCGAGTCTGATTGCAAGTCTTCATGATGCGCATGGGCGCGTATCGGTGAACCGGTTCTACGACAGCGTGATCGAGATACCGGCTGCGGAACGCGCAGACATCGCAGCACTTCCGTTCGACGAGAGTGAGTATCTCGCGCAAGTCGGCGCACCGGCGACGTTTGGGGAGGAGGGATACTCAACACTGGAGCGACAGTGGATCCGGCCAACGCTCGAGGTCAACGGCATGTGGGGCGGCTACCAGGGACCGGGCGAGAAGACCGTGATACCGAGTGAAGCACGCGCGAAGATTACATGCCGGCTCGTTCCGGATCAGGATCCGGATGAAATCATCGCGCTCGTGCGGGACCACATGCAGAGGCACACTCCACGAGGAACGACGCTGTCGGTGACCGTAGCCGATCACGTGGCATGGCCCGCGAGCATACCGACCAATAATTTTGCGCTCGTCGCTGCATCTCAAGCGCTCAAGGCTGTGTACGGCGTCCCGCCGCTCTTGGTGCGGATGGGTGGCACGGTGCCGATCGCCGAGCTGTTCCAACGTCACATGAAGCTGGATACCGTGTTCTTCTCTTTCTCCACGGCGGACGAGGACTACCACGCGCCGAACGAATTCTTTCGCGTACACCGGCTGCACGAAGGACTCCAAGCATGGGCCCGCCTGTGGACTGTTCTAGGCGCAACGAGCGTGGAGTCATCACGTGAGTGAGCGAACGCGCACCGATAGTCTCGCGGCGGCAGAAGCGCGCGTGACGGCGCATAGCGCCTCCCTGCGGAAGGAGCTTGGCATACGGGATCTCGTCCTCACGCAAATTCTGTTTATCGTGGGACTGACCTGGATTGGCGTAGCGGGAAAACTTGGCTCCTCGCACGTCATCTTCTGGGTGCTTGCCTTGCTACTCTTCTACCTGCCGTCTGCTGCAGTAGTCATCTATCTCAACCGTCTGATGCCGCTCGAGGGCGGACTGTACCAGTGGGCCAAACTCGGCTTCAACGAGACGGTTGGGTTCATGCTGGCGTGGAACCTGTGGCTGTATGTCATTCTCAACACATCCGAGATCGGGTTGCAGTGTGCTACGTACATGTCGTACGCAATAGGCCCGCGCGCGGCATGGCTCACGAGCAGCACGTGGTTCGTAGCGCTCTCGTCAGCAGTAGTTCTTTCATTCATGATTGTCGCAGCATCCATCGGCCTCTCGATCGGGAAGTGGATCCACAATCTCGGCGGCGTGATGATGCTGGTGATTTTCGGCGCTCTCCTGCTCCTTCCCTGGCTCGGTCTCGCCACCGGGCATCTGCGCCAGTATCACCCATTCCGAACCAGCGTCCCCGCTTTCTCGCTCTACAACCTGAACATCCTCGGCAAGCTGGGTTTCGGCGCACTCGGCGGTTTTGAGTATGTCGCGATCCTTGCGGGCGAGACGCGATCACCGGGCCGCGCGGTGGGCCGATCGGTTCTCATCGCGGCACCGATCATTGCGCTGATGTTCGTGTTGGGCACGAGCACCGTTGTGGCCTTTGTGCCGACTAACGACATCGACCTCATCGGTCCACTTCCGCAGGTTCTCCGCGCGGGGTTCGGCCCGTTCGGGATCGCGGGACAGCTCGTGACAGTCGCAATCGTGATGACACTCGCAATGCGAGTGGCGCAGACCAGCGTTAGCTTCACCGCGGTCACGCGGCTTCCCATGGTCGCCGGTTGGGACCGCCTGCTGCCGGCGTGGTTCAGCAAGCTTCACAAGACGTACCGGACGCCAGTCAACTCGATCATACTCGTGGGTGCCTGCTCGTTCGGCATCGCGTTGCTGAGTCTCATTGGAGCCGGGCAGGCAGAGGCCTTTCAGCTTCTGTTCAACGCTGGGGGAATGTTCTACGCATTGACGTACGTGGTGATGTTCGCAATTCCGCTCTTCGGCCTGCGAAACGTCGCGCCGCAACCTCCGATGTGGCTCCGAATCACGTCGATGTCAGGACTTCTAATGACCCTGTTATACGTGGCACTCTCGGCGTTTCCGATCATCCACGTGGACAACGTTGCGGCGTTCGCGCTAAAGATCTCGGGCGTGATCGTCGCGGCAAACCTTGCGGGAATCGCGATCTTCCTATCCGGGCGGCGTCGGGGTGCGGGGACACCGCTGGTCGCCGCGTAAGGATGTTCGCCGGCTCATTCGGCGTCGCACGACGCGGAAGGACGGGCACCCTGAACTGCGTGGATTAAAAACGCTAGTTTTGATTCAGTAGTGTTTCATTGTCGAGGCTTCGCGGCTCGTGTGTTATTGTCCCTCATAGTCGTTCGTCAACCTGGAGACGTCCACCATGCGCATGTCGAGCATACTGCGGCCTCTTACGCTAGCCGTCGCGTTTGGCGTGGCGTGTAGCCCGCTCCCCACTGGTAATGAGATCCAGTCCAGCTTGGATGCACAGCTCAAGTCCGTCCAGGGCAACTGGGTTGCGATCGTCCCGGATCAGAGCTTCACGCTCAGCTACCAGTTGTCCCAGGCTAGTGGCGGGCAAGTCTCGGGCACCGGGACGATGCAGGAAAGGAACGCTCCATCTACCACGCCAGTGACCGTTGTCGGATACTATCAGCGCCCGGACCTCACACTAACGTTTGGGGGAATGGTAATGGAGGGCCACCACGTTCGCGGCGACTTCCACGGTCAGTACACGACGGTCGCGGGTATTGGAGATACGCTGGTGATTACTGGCGTCGGAGGTGACACGTACACCAAGCGCACTTATGTTCTGCTGCAGGCAAGCCAATAGACGCGGCATCTGCGGCGCGTAGCGACGCGCGCCGCGTGCTCGAACATGAGGGCACGACACACTCGACCGTCGCTGCTTGAGCGGCAGACGCAACGTGCGTCACCGACCTGTGCTGATGGCATTGTTGGTCCCGGCGCGTTCCGCCTCGAGTCGCGAGTGTGTCAGGAGCGACCGGATGAACAGTGCAGTCGTGGTAGCTGCCCGCGGACGTTTCCCTAATGCGCAATGGTCGCGTCTTCTCCACGCGGCTCTGCACCGTTGCTCGACAGCGCGGTGTCACGTCCGACGAATGCGAACAAAAGGAGCACCGCGGCAGTGACCCATCCGCCCACGCCGAAGACGGTGGGTACATAAAGCCCGATGATCAATCCCGAACAGACAAGCAAGCCTGCGAGCGCCGCGAACTGCCACATTCCGTACAGGAACACGAACGGCAAGTAATGCGCACCCAGGGCGATCATGAAGGCAGGATAGAACCAGGTCTGTCGGTATGCGGTCGCTGCAATGATGAGTGGGAAGTTCAACGGTAGCGTAAACGCAATCTGCATGGCCAGGGCGTTCATCGGATGGCCCTTGGGCAGCGACGACTGACGCCCGGACAGACGCAGTAGTAATTGCGTCAACGGGAAGATGAAAGCACCGCCGACGAACAGTACGATTATCGCGGCCGTCGGCGAGTGCCAAGTCGCGGTCGCCGCCGACAGACACCAAGTTACGCTTGATACGAGCTGACCGAAAAACCCTCCCGCAAACACGGTTCGCACATCGCGCTGCGCATCAATGATTCTCATGGAACCTCTCTGAAGTTTGTCGTGGCAAATTGATGGTCGGCGATCGAAGATAGGCGAGAAAGTTCATTGTGAGCTGGACGCCGAGCTCATCGGCCGACATAGGCATCAACTCGTGCGACATCGACGCCTTCTCGAGCGCCCGCACTTCGATGATCGTCGCCATGGTGAGTAGAGCGAAGATGATCGCGCGCCTCGGATTCGAATGCCGAATCGGCTCGACGGACTCGAAGCCCGCGGGGATTGAACGATCCGCTGGTCTGGACACAGCGGGCTGGTGGCTGCCGGCGCGCGGTCAACGTAGGTTCATTCGATGGCTGGAGAATAACGCATGTTGCAGTCTGGTATAGGATCAATCAGCGGCGCGACTATGA
>JALYTX010000147.1 GCA_030854055.1 Gemmatimonadota bacterium
GCCGTCAGGGCCACCCCGACGAGAATGATGATGTCGGCGAGTTTCCACATCGAGCTGTTTCCGCTCGAGGGAATCGGGAGCGGGTACACATAGCGATTGAGCAGCCATCCGGCAACGAGCCCGAGAATGAAAACGAGGGGTGGAGGAAAGCGAACGCCCGGATTGGAAAGTTGAGACGTCGTCGGCATGATTCACTTCCTCAATGAATGTCACGGGCGGCGCTGCGTTCGGAACCCACCGGCCCGTAGGCGTTGCGGATCGCGGACCGGCGTCTCAGCGCACTATGAGAAACGGGGTCATCACCCACCACACTCCGAGCAGCGTCGACGTCGCGATCGTAGACGTCGCCCAGCCGAGCCGTTTCGATCGGATCCAGCCTGACGCTCCGAAGCTCGCCAGGAGAAGCACGATGCCCAGCAGGAAGAGCATCGAGAGTGGTGCAAGCTCGCCGTTTATTCCCGCCGCCATGCGCTTCCGCAGAGCGTCGTCTGAGATCACCGACGCCGCGAACGTATTGCCGAGCGTGACGATGAGAAAGCAGGAAGACGATGCGAGCGCCAGCGCGGCGGTGGGTGCAACGGCGCGATGAGAGCGGCCCGCATCGAGCAGGATGCCGAAAAAGGAGAGGCTGAAGCCGCCGAGGAGTGCCGCGACAAACGCGAACTGGCGAAAGAATTCGATCATGGAACCGGGATCACGAGAGGCATCTCAGCGCGTCGATGGTCTGAGAACGATCGTGCGGCGCCTGGCGGCTGTCAAGCAGCGTACCGTTTGACACCGGCCTTGACATCATCTTTGGGATGGCGTTTGACATGGCACCCCGTCTGCACCAGACTCCTCCAACCATGCTGAAACGAATTGTCGCACTCGCGGGCGCCCGCGCGCTGGTCCTGGCGTCTCTCGCGCTCGCCGCCACGTTCACTGCCGGCGCGCTCAGAGCGACTGGCTCCAGCGCCGTTGCGGTGTTCTGCATGACCGCGATCGCGCTGGCGAGCTTCGCCGCAGTGGTTGGGCAGGCAACCGATCACCTGAGGGTGAGACTCGGCACAGGTGCCGCCGGCGTTCTACAGTCGGCGCTCGGCAACCTTCCGGAGCTGTTCATCAGCATATTCGCGTTGCGGGCCGGCCTTGTGGTGGTCGTGCAGACTGCGCTGATCGGTTCGATACTCGCCAATACCCTGTTGATACTCGGGCTCGCGTTCTTCATCGGTGGCGTCCGTCACGGCCCACAAAAATTCGGTGCGACGACGAGCCGCATGATGGCGATGCTGCTGGTACTGTCTGTCGCATCGCTGGCGATTCCAACTTTTGCAACTGCGCCACGCGCTCCCGACTTCGGCCACCGCGTGGATCTGAGCATCGTGACTGCAATTGTGCTTCTCGTGGTATTCGCTGGCAGTCTTCCGATGTCGATACGCGGTACGCTCGCACCCTCATGCGAGCAAAGCGAGCGCGATGAGCCTGTCTGGCCACTCGGCGCGGCGATTGCGTTGCTCCTGTTCGCGGGGGTTGGCGCTGCTCTTGTCTCCGACTGGTTCGTCGAAGCGCTGAGGCCGACCATGGCCAGTCTCCGCATGTCGGAAGAATTCGTCGGCCTCGTGATCGTCGCAATCGCCGGCAACGCGGTCGAGAACGTCGTTGGCATCGCGGCGGCGGCACGGAACCACGCGGAGCTGGCAGTGAGCCTGATCCTGAATAGCAGCCTCCAGATAGCGCTGTTGCTCATTCCGGTGCTCGTGCTCGTGAGCGCATTGATGAGCGGTCCTGCATTGACGCTTGTCGCGCCAACGCTGCTGGTCGCGGCACTGGCACTCACTGCCGTGCTGGTGGCGATGATCATATTCGATGGCGAGTCGAATTACGTAGAGGGGCTCGCGCTCATCGGACTGTACGTGATCATAGCGGCGAGCGTGTGGTTCGGAGCACCGATAGCTGCGTAAGCGCGACTTATTGTACAGCGTGAGGCTTATTACAGCGGTTCCAACCGCTCAGGCATCTCACCTGTCGAGCCCTAGAAGTACGTTCGCGGATCCTGTTTGAAGAACCCTCGCAGCTGATCATACAGACCAGGATGGCGGGACTGGAGCTCGCGCGGCTGCTCGAAGAAGGCTTCTGTAATTACCGCGAAAAATTCCGCGTGGTTCGTCGCGCCGTACGTGTCGATGACTGTGGGTGTACCGGTGTCGTCGTCGCGCCGCAGCGCGTCGAACTCTGAGCTCATCACTCGTGCCCATTCGGAGTATGCGGCGCGGGTTTCCAGCTCCGGAGTGCCGTCGGTGACGCCGTCCTCGAAATCGAGCTGATGCGCGAACTCGTGAAGAATGACATTCCGGCCATCCGCCGCGTCAGCTGCGCCGCGCTTTGCCTCATTCCAGGCCAGTACCAGCGCGCCGAGGTTCTGCCCAGTCTCGCCGAATCGTCCGCGCTCGGCTTCTTCCCATATTCCGTCACCAACCGGCGCGGGCTGCGCCGCCACGTATCCCGACGGGTACACTATGATGGACGTGAGATTCGGGAAGTACCCGGTTTCCCGATGAAGGAGGAGCAGGGAGGCCTGCGCGGCGATGGTGACGCGGATCTCGTCAGTCATCTCAAGACCGCCCGCTCCCTCGAAATGCTTCTCAGCGAGCAGGACCTGCATGTGGCCGAGCAGCTCGGACTGATCGGAAGCCGGAAGCCGCCGGAAGATGGCGACGTTTTGCGCCACAGTCTCGCGCCAGGTTCCGGGAACGGGCTGCGTGCGCAATCGCTCTCTGCGTCGTCGATTGAAACCGAACACCATTTACGTGAATCTAGTGTCGGCTAGACCGCGTGCGAGCACATCAAGTTGTCCGCGTGTCACTCAACCTATCGCCCGCAGGCAGCCGACCTTCGAGCGCGCGCGCAATGCGTTCGAGCCTCTGTGCGATCTGAATGAGTGCATACATCCCGCGCAGGAAGAGTACAAGAGCGAGCAGCCAACAGATGACCCAGAGCAGCGATAGAACCCCGCCAACCATTAGCGTTGCTGGTCCAGGCATGAGAACGGTTGCTGATTGAGACGGAAGCATTGGACATTTCCATTGTCAGGAGGAACGCGGTTTGCGATCAGTCACCGCGTCGGCTTCTTCGTGAGAACCGCCTTCGCCACCCGCGCGACAAGAGCGTACGGTACCGCCTGATCCAGCGGAAATTTCAGATTTCCCTTGTCCCCGGCGTAACGCGCGACAGCCTTCATCAGTGCGGCGTTGCCTTTGACGGGCGGGTAGAGGCCGATGTGTTTGCGGAACGCGGCGTAGTATACCGTCGCATCTCCCTTTCGAAACGCGGGCATTCCGTAGCTTATCGTTTCCTGCGCGTCAGGAACCAGATCGGCAATTGTCTGCCGTATGGTCGAAAGGATCAACTGCAAGTCGGGCGAGAAACTCGCGATGTATTCGTCTACGCTTTTCGGTTTACTCGCCACGGCGCGCGGCACGGTTCAGTCCGCGGAGAGCCACGGATCGTGCGCCATCCAGTTGCTGTCCGGTGCAAACAGAAATACGAGACCACCGCTCGCAAGCTTCGGCAGAAGTGTCCGGGCGCGCACAGGATCCATCGCCGGACATCCCTCGCTGCGGCCAGCGCGAGTCGCAGTCACGTAAGGCGCGCCGTGCGCCACCACGCCACGCGCACGCGCGTTGCTGTTGAAGCCGCCAGACACGCCGGCCAAACGGAGTCCGATGGAATGGTAAGCCGCGCCGCCGGCGTGTCCTGTGAAATTGTACAGCTCCTGTGCAACGTACAATCCGAGCGACGTGGTCGCGGCGCCGAACGAGTTGGAAAATCGGGTGGGAATACCGCGCGCACTCGCCGCGGAGCCGCGTCCCTCCGCTACCATAAATGGACCGTCAACAATCGTGAGCGCGCTCATATCGAAGACATAGCCGCGCGGTGTGGTGCTCGAGAGGCCGTAGTCCACGAAATAGAGAAATGGCTTGCGCACCGCATCGGGGTGCCCCGCCGCAAACGTGAAGTAGCTCCGAAAGGCGTCGCGCAGCGCATCAGGGTGACTGAGCTGCCGCACGCGTGACGCGAGTACGTCGAGTGCAAGGCTCGCATGCACATCCGCTTCGCGCGGCGCCGCGACAGTCGCGGAGGATCCCGAATCTGCACGGGTGCGCGTAGCCAACACTCCCGGGCGCGGCGCCGAGTAGGCGTTACCCGCCAGATACAGCATTGCCGTGCCGGCAGCCAGGACTGTCGGAAGGAGATTCCAGGACTTGCGCGAGTACATTCGATTACCTGCGGTGGAACGATACATGAAGTTTCCGGCGCATCGAGCCCCGGACGGAGCTAAATGCAATCCCCCATTATACACCCGAGGGAGGTTCGGGTGCCGTCTGCTGCAGTCAGCCACTCCGTCGTACAACCTGTTCGACCGAGAGCCCGATCGCGAGCAATGCGCGATCCCTCCCGCGCGTACAGGCGATCATCAGCCCCACGGGCGCGGTTCCGGCCTCATGGCATGGTATCGAGAGCGCACAGCCATCGAACAGGTTCACGATTCCAGTATTGCGCAGCATGCGACCATTGACGCGAAAGTAGCTCTCGTCGTCACGAGTGGTTTCCGCGATGCTGGGCGCGGTGTCGGGCGTCGTCGGCATGAGCATGGCATCGTAGCCTGCCGCGGCTTTACCAATCGTCTCGATGAACCGGCTGCGCAGAGCCAGCATCTCGTTGTACTGGTCCGACGTGATCGCGGCGCCGCGGCGAATGCGCGACAGGACACGCGGATCGTAACTGCCGGCACTCCTTTCAATCCACGCGGCATGCACCGCGAATGCTTCAGCGCTCGCGAGTGCGCCGCGTGGGTTCACGTTCGCCGCCTGTACGAACTCAGCCATCTCCAGTTCAACGATCGTCGCGCCGGAATCCGACAGACGATCCAGCGCTGCACGAAACGCAGTTGCGACTGCCGCCGAGAGATCATCCTGAAACACCGTCACCGGCACCGCGAAGCGCAGACCGCGAAGTACGGCTGGCACACGAACCCCGCCGGTCTTGGCGTCCGTGTCGCCGGCAAGCACCTGATCGAGGAGGGCACAGTCAGCAACCGTCTTCGCGATCGGTCCAACGGAATCGAGACTCGGCGACAGCGGCAGAACGCCGTCGCGCGGCACTCGTCGCGCAGTGGGCTTGAATCCCACGAGGCCGTTAAGCGCAGCGGGAATGCGCACCGACCCGCCCGTGTCGGTGCCGATCGCCCCGGCCGCCATGCCGTCGGTCACCGATATCGCACCGCCCGATGTGGACCCGCCTGGAATGCGACCAGTCGCTCGATCAAACGCGTTCTTCGGAGTTCCGTAGTGCGGGTTGACCCCGAGCCCCGAGAAGGCAAACTCCGTGAGATTCGTGCGCCCGACAATCACCGCACCAGCCTGTTTCAGCCGCGAGACGACCGTGGAGTCACGGGTGGCCGCCGCAGCGCCGACGAGCGCGGTCGACCCACCCAATGTCACGATGCCGGCTTCGTCGAACAGATCCTTGAGAGAGATTGGAATGCCCGCAAGTACGGGAAGCACAACGCCCGCGCTTCGGCGTGCATCGACTCGGTCCGCCGATGCACGCGCTTCCTCCTCGTGAACGAGCAGAAAGGTACGTGCGCCCTCACCGGCCGGATCGTTGATTGCAGCGAGCGCCTGCTCGACAAGCTCTCGGCTGCTCACCTGCCCATCAGCGAGTAGCGGCGAAAGCTCGACGATTGTCATGTCCGAGATCGCGCGACCTGATGCATTTTGCCCGAGTTTCGAAGCATGCCGTCTGAGGTGCGGCGCCAACATCACGACCTTCGCTTCGCTACAGTCTCTTTCTTATCCGAAAGCTCTATCCACGTCGGAGCATGATCGCTCGGCTTCTCCCACCCCCGAACATCGCGATCCACGCCAGCGGCGACAAGACGCTTCGCTGCGCGCGCATTCAAGAGCAGATGATCGATCCGGAGGCCAGCGTTGCGTCCCCACGCATTCCGGAAGTAATCCCAGAAGGTGTAGATACGTTCGTCAGGATGCATTGTGCGAAGCGAATCCGTCCATCCCTGCGCCACCAACTCGCGAAACGCCTCGCGCACCTCGGGGAGAAACAGCGCGTCATCCTTCCATCGCGCTGGATTGTACACGTCGAGATCTGTGGGCATGACGTTGTAATCGCCGGCGAGCACCACCGGTGCGCTGCTTCCAATCAGCTCCGCCGCATGAGCCTGCAGCCGCGCGAACCACCGCAGCTTGTACTCGAGCTTTGGACCGGGTGCCGGATTGCCGTTGGGGAGGTACAGACAACCAATCACGACGTCATCGACCTGGGCTTCGATGTAGCGACTGTGCAGATCTTCAGGATCGCCGGGAAGCACGCGCCTTCGCTCCACGGGCGCTGTACCGCGCGAGAGGATCGCCACGCCGTTCCAGCTTTTCTGACCGTGCCAGATCGCGCTGTATCCAGCGTCCGCGATCGCCGCTTGCGGGAACTTCTCCTGCGGCGCCTTGAGCTCCTGCAGGCAGGCGACGTCGGGCGCGGTCTCGCCTAGCCAGCGCAGCAGCGCGGGAAGGTGTCCGTTGACACCATTCACGTTGAAAGTTGCAATCTTCATCGTTGCTCAGGAGGTATTCGAGCTGTGTCGAGGAGTCGTCCAGATCGGAACGCAGACGTTCAGCGACACGCCGATCGATTGTGGAATCGTGTGACGATGGGAATAAATATTACCCCTGGCGGCCGCGCTGCACTCCCAACCAGACGCTCGGCCCTATCGTCGTCGCGCTCGGCGTGCTAAAGTCACTCGAAGTCTCGATCCGGTGCTGCCCTGGCACACGGATTCTCAACTGCCGTCCGTCCGCCCGCGCCCTTCCCGGAGCAGTCCCATGCCCGACCGCCATTTCGTCCTCCGTCCCGCACTCGTCGCACTCGCGGTGGCCAGCGCCGCCCGCGTCGCTCCTGCCGGCGCGCAACAGGCCGCCCCGCGCGCCGACGGTATCGTCTGGCCCGACGAGGGGCCGCGTACCTGGGCGCCCCGGCCCACCGAGGCGGCGATCACGCCCAATGATCTTCGCACGCGTCTCTACCAGATATCCGACGACTCCATGCAGGGTCGCGACATCGGTTCGCTCGGCGACTTCAAGGCGACCGTATACATCGCGAGCGTGTTTCAACGGCTCGGCCTCAGGCCAGCGGGTGAGAAGGGCACCTACTTCCAGAATCTGCCCTTCGGTGCATACGCGCTCCAGGGCTCCGCACCGCGACTGACCATAGGAAGGACGTCGCTTTCCGCCGGCGCGCGATGGCTGCCGCTCGCGCCGAGCGGTGCAAGCGGTACCGGGGGGAGTGCGGTGCTCCGTAACGTGCCTGTGGTTTTCGCGGGCCGCTTCGGCGACACCGTCACGCTCGATCCGGCGCGATTCCGCGGCAAGATCGCCGTGTTCACCGGCGGCCCCCGAGTCCCGGACGCGCAGGGCGTTCCGGCACGCGTTCCCAGCTGCGACTCGCTCCCGGACCGTTTCGGCGCCGACGCAGCGATCGCGGACGACGCCCGCAACCGTGCGCGCGGTGTGCGAACATTCGGGCGACAGGACGAACGCGCACGTAACGCTGGAGCCGTCGGCGTCCTGTTCATCGAGCCGATTGATAAGTTTGCAGCAGCAGGAGCGCTGCATCCCCGCGTGGGGATGCCGCTTGCAGATTCGCTCGCCGCGGGCCCCGCGGGAGCCGTGATCGATAGTGCGACCGCGCAGCAACTCTTTGGCAAGGCGGCGAATGCGCGCGCGATAGGCGATACGGGCGCGCCCGTTACAGCGGAGTGGCGCTACGCGTTTCGTGTCTCGCCGACGCCGGGACGCAACGTCATCGCGATCCTTCCCGGCAGCGATCCGGCGCGCGCTGGCGAGTACGTGTTGATGAGCGCGCACAACGATCACGTGGGCGTGCGCACCGAAGCCGTGGACCACGACTCGTTGCGCGCGATAAACATGATCACCCGCCGGCAGGGTGCGAACGATCCCGTGTGCCGCCCCGACCCCGCTCAGCAACACGCGATTGACTCGCTGATAGCACGTGCGCGCAGCATTCGGCCGCCGCGCCGAGACTCGATAATGAATGGCGCAGACGACGACGGCTCCGGTACGGCGATACTTCTTGAGGCCGCAGAGAAGTTCGCAAGCGAGCATCCGGCGCGCTCGATCATCTTCGTGTCGCACACCGGCGAGGAAGCCGGATTGCTCGGATCCAAGTGGTTCACCGATCACCCGACCATTCCGCTCGACTCCGTCGCAAGCGCGATCAACATGGACATGGAAGGCAAGGGTCACCTCTGGGAAGTGAAATTCGGTGGTCCCAACTCCGTGCAGATGCTCGGCGCGCGCAGACTTTCGCGCGAGTTCGGCGACGTGATCGACTCTGTGAACGCCGTGAGTCCGGCGGCGATGGCGATCGACAAGTCGTGGGACGTGCCGGCGAACCCGTGGAACAGATTCTGCCGCAGCGACCAGGTCAATTACGTGCTGCACCACGTCCCGGTAGTGTACGTTTCCACAGGTTACGCGCTCGACTATCACCAGCCGACGGACGAGCCACAGTACATCGACTACGATCACATGGCGAAGGTCGGCAACTTCGTGCACGACATCGCGCTCGCGGTGGCAGATAGAAGGAACAGACCCGTGATTGCCGGCGACGATCCGGCGTTTCCGCGGTGCCGATGATCGAGGGAAGCGATAACAGTACTCTGACCCCGATTTCAGCACTTGACTACCAATAACCGGATGGTTATCGTTTATCCATAACCATCTGGCTATAGGTTCACATGCGCGCCGCGCCGACCGCAATCTTCAAGTCTCTCGCTGATCCCACACGCCGCGCAATTTTCGAGCGGCTGAGCCGCGACGGTGAACAGACCGTCGGGATGCTGACCGACAACTCGGGCGTCTCGCAGCCCGCGGTGTCGAAGCATCTTGGGGTCCTCAAGCATGCGGGCCTCGTGCGCGCTCGACATAAAGGACGCCAGACGCATTACAGTGCACAGCCGCGAGCACTCGCTCCGCTGATTGACTGGATGAGTGTATACAGCCGCTTCTGGCATGGCCGGTTCGACCGGCTCGAAGACTTACTCAAGAGGATCGACCCATGAACTCACCTGCCGCAGAAACACGCTCGGTCATCGTCGAGCGAGAAGTCCCCTTTCCACCAGAAACAATCTGGCGCGCGCTCACGCAACCCAGGCTCATCGAGCAGTGGCTCATGAAGAGCGATTTCGAACCTGTTGAGGGCCACGGTTTCAGTTTCCGCGCGGACTGGGGTTCTGTAGACTGCAGGGTTGTGACGATCGATCCGAACAGGACGCTGTCCTACACGTGGGCAGCCTACGGCCTCGAGAGTGTCGTCACCTGGACTCTTACTCCAACGACCACCGGAACGCACCTGCGCATGGAACAGTCGGGCTTCCGGCCCGATCAACAACAGGCCTACCAGGGCGCGAGGGCAGGGTGGCAGCAATTCATCGCGAGTCTGGAACGCGTTGTTGCAGAGCTCACGTAACTTCCGTATCGAAGCGCAGCCATAACCCCGTAAACTTGGGAGCGAAGATGAAAGCCAAACCAGGTTCCACGAGTGGCGCGAACGGCGACGCCGCTTCAGCAAAAATCACTGGACGTATCGAGGCGTTGGGAGACTGGAGAGGGGCGACGCTTGCTCACGTCCGCGCGCTCATCCACGACGCCGACCCGGAGATACAGGAGGAGTGGAAGTGGGAGAAGCCGACTTCCCCCGGAGTTCCGGTCTGGTCCCACGACGGCATCGTCTGCACGGGTGAATCGTACAAGCAGGCCGTCAAGCTTACGTTCGCCCGTGGAGCTTCGCTCAAGGATCCCAGGAAGCTTTTCAATTCCAGCCTTGAAGGCAGCACTCGACGCGCGATCGATCTCAAAGAGGGCGATGAGATCAACAGAGCTGCCTTCATGCAGTTGATCCGGGCAGCCGTGGCCGCCAACAGCGGTGCAGTCGCTCAACGGGCAGCGCGCAAGAAATAAGACCGGCGCTCACTGGACAGGCGTCTATTTTGCTGCTTTGCGCGCCAACTGCGCGGCGTATGACTCTGTGTCAATATTTCCGCCGCAGACCACGATACCAACCGTGCTCCCATCCAGCCGTTGTCGGAGCGGATACATGAGTGCAGCCAGCGCCGCGGCTCCCGCCGGTTCGACGACCAGTTTGGCCGATCTGAACAGCAACCGCATGGCGTCCCGGATCTGATCGTCATCGACGAGCACTACTTCGTCAACGAACCTGCGGTTAAGCGCGAAAGAGTAGGGCTCGCACCGGGGCGCGCCGAGAGAATCCGCAATCGTGCGAACCTGATCGATGGACTGTGGCTCGTTCGCTTCGAAGCTGCGGTGCATGGTGTCCGCGCCTTCGGGCTCGACAACGTACACGTTAGTCCCTGGACTCATCTGCTTCACGGCACACGCGACACCACCCGTCAAGCCACCGCCGCCCGCCGCAACGATTACGGCATCGAGCGTGGTGCCCCGCTCGTTCATCTGGTCGATGAATTCAAGACCAATGGTCGCAGTACCGAGCGCCGTCTTGAAACCTTCGTAGGGATGGACACAAGTGCGTCCTTCGGCAGTTTCGATCTCGCGAACCCGTGCGAGGGCCTCTGTCACCGTATCGACAAGCTCGACGATGACGCCGAGTTCGCGGCAGAGCTGAATTCGGAACGCGTTGGCTGTTCGCGGCATCACGACCTTTGCGGAAGTGCCGAGGATGCGCGCACAGTAGCCCAGCGAGACGGCGTGATTGCCGGCGGAGAATGCTGTAACGCCACGTGCGAGAGCGTCCCGATCCAGGTCGAGCATTACGGAAAGCGCACCGCGCGGCTTGAAGCTTCCCGTGCGCTGAAACAGCTCTTCCTTGAGCCAGACACGCGTGGAGATACCAACCGCCTCTGAAACCGCGTCGTCCACCAGCTCGCGCACCGGCGTGGTGACGATAAGATCGCCAAGGCGCGCGCGATTGGCCCGGATCGCATCGAGAGTTGGAACTTCGATGTGATCGGTGGATTCGGGTCTTGCGATGTGTGGTTTCGTGCGCGCTGTCATGTGCGCCTCAATGGGACGCGGGAAGTGCAAATGCGATTACGTAGTCGCCCGCTCCGAATTCCTTGCCACCGCCGGCGGTCACGACCATGTACTGCCGCCCGTCGCGCGCGCTGACATACGTCATGGGCGTCATGCGTGCTCCTGCGGGAAGTTGAGCGTGCCAGAGTTCGCGCCCAGTCGACACGTCAAAGGCGCGGACCTGACGGTCGAGCGTACCGGCCTGAAAGATTACACCACCCGCAGTTACTATCGGGCCGCCGAGAGAAAGACTGCCGGCATTCCTGTTCCTGGGTCCACCCGCGGGCCAGCTTCCGAGGGGCACTTCCCAGCGGCGGGCGCCAGTGGACATGTCCACCGCGGTAAGCGTTCCGAACGGAGGTTTGATGCATGGAACCGAGTCCGGCCCAATGAGTAACCGACGCCGCATGACATACGGCGTGCCGCGCATCTGTGTGTATTCGTAGCCAAGTCGCGAGTCGGAGCTGCTTATTCCGTCGTGTTTGACTTGCGTCGAGTCCATCAGCTGGACCATCGAGGGAACCCGATTCGTTGGAACAATGATGGTATTGGAACGAGCGTCGAACGCGACGCCTCCCCACGCAGCGCCTCCGACGTTCGATGGACGTTGAATTGTGCCGCGCAGGCTGGGCGGCGTGTACATGCCGTCATTCCGCAATGGCCGCGTCATCGCGCGGCAGGCCGCAAGGGCTTCTGGTGTGCTGCCCCAGATCTCCGTCGAATCAATCCCCTGTGTCGTCAGGGGCGCGATTACAGTATTGAAAGGCTGAGTCGGCCAACTTTGTTCGCCTGGAACGTCAGTGCGCGGAACGGGGCGCTCCTCTACCGGGAATACCGGTTT
>JALYTX010000021.1 GCA_030854055.1 Gemmatimonadota bacterium
ATACTGATCACTTCTTCGAGATCGGACGAGTACACCACAACTGCCATGCCGGCGTCCCGCGCGCCGCGGAGCCGCACGCGCACCGCAACGGTAGCCTGCACGTCCAGGCCGCGCGACGGGTTCTCCACCACGATTGCCGACAGTGATCCCTGCATTTCCCTGCCGAGTACAAACTTCTGCTGGTTACCGCCAGACAGGGAGCGCGCGCGAGCATTGTCACCAGTCGAACGCACACCGTACTGCTGGAGAAGTGCGCGAGTATGCTCCCGAATTACTCGCCAGCGCATGATACCGGTCCGAGCGCCCGCGCCGAACAGCGCGACGTTATCCCGCAGAGACTGATCCTCGATCAACGCATCGCGCTGACGGTCCTCGGGTACGAAGCCGACCACACCTGGTATCGATACGGCACCACTGGTCGCGTCGAGCCTTCCCGCGAGCAGGCGCAGGAGCTCGCGCTGACCATTCCCTTCAACACCTGCGACACCAAGGATCTCCCCAGCGCGAACGTCAAGATTGACCGATCGCAACCGATCGACGCCGGCTGAATCGCGCACACCAACGTCACGCAGCGACATGAGGGCGTCACCCTGACCGGCCGAGGATAGCCCTGCGACGCGGGTCGCTGCGACGTCGGTCTGCACGTGCTCGCCACCCAGCATCGCGGCCACAAGGCTGGATTGCGTCGCGTCGCCCGCCCGCCCGCTCCACACTGTCCTGCCGCGACGAAGCACTGTTATGTCGTCGGCAAACTCAAGTGCGTCGCGGAGCTTGTGTGTAATGAGTATCGCCGTTCCGCCCTCGCTCACCATCTCGCGCGCTTTCCGAAGCAGCTCGCGCGATTCCAGCGGAGTGAGCACGGCCGTCGGCTCGTCCAGAATCAGGATCTTACTGTCATGGGATAGCGCCTTGAGAATCTCGACACGCTGCTGCGCCCCTGCGGTGAGATCTTCTATCCGGGCACTCGGCTCTGTCGCGAGTCCTGTTCTTGCCGAAAGCTCCAGTATGCGACGACGGGCCGCCTCCGGTGCGTACATACCGCGCCCGCCAAGCGCAATGTTCTCCGCGACCGTCATCGCTGGCACCAGCGTGAAGTGCTGATGCACCATGCCGATTCCAGCGGCTATAGCGTCACTCGGTGACCGAAATGTACGCGGCGTTCCATCTACACGGATCGTTCCGGAGTCGTGGCGCAACATTCCGAACGCGACGCGCATCAGCGTGGTCTTGCCAGCTCCGTTCTCTCCAAGCAGCGCGTGAACTGTTCCACACCGCGCGGAGAGCGACGCGTTATCGAGCGCCATCGTCCGGCCGAACCGTACCGTGATCGACGCCAGCTCCAGCGCGACGTCGGTCACGACGTCAGAGGCCTGTCGGAGCCTCGATGAATGACCACGGCACACCGAAGCGGTCGGATGTATGTGCTGCCAGCGCTCTCACGCCGAGTGTCTCGGTGGCGTAGTGTCCGGCGTATATGACTACGATTCCACTCTCATCGGCGTCGACCGCTGTGTGGTGCGGCCCCTCGCCGACGATGAGAGTGTCGACCCCGCGCGCGCGTGCCTCGCGTAATGTGTCGGCGCTCGCGCCGGCGCCGGTACAGATTGCCCAGCATCGGGTTCGACGCCCGGGCGTGATCGGTGTCGTTCGCACCGCGCCACCGTGTCGCCGTGCAAACGAGTCGGCACGCGCCGTGAGTTCGACGGTAGCCACGTCGCTCGAGCCGGAGACGCCGATGTACACGTCGCCAAATCGCGCGAATTCGCCAGACGGCTCAAGTCCCAACTCGGCTGCGAGCAGCGCGTTGTTGCCGTACAGCGCGTGCCGATCCAGCGGAAGATGCGACGAGTACACGGCGATGTCGTTCGAGATCAGCATCTTTAACTTCTCGAACGCTGTCCCCCGGATCTGCTGCAATCCGCTCCAGAACATGCCGTGGTGCACGATCATCAAGGTTGCGCCGATCGCGGTTGCGGCGGCGACCGTGCGAAGCGAGAAGTCCACGGACGCGGCTATCCGTCCGACCGAGCCACTGTTGTCCAGCTGCAACCCATTCAACGCGTTCGGATAGTCCGGGACAGATGCGGTGTCGAGTAGATCGTCCAGATACTGAACTATCAATGGCGTCGACGTCATTCCGGAACCCTCAGCGCCTTGGAGTCTATCGCAGTTTTCGCCGAGTCCAGCTTTGCACGCGTGGATGGCGAAATTTCGGCAGCGAGTTTCGGATTCGGAACCCAGCGGACGACACCGTCGATCCCGCCGAGCTGGTAGACGTGGCCGGTGAATCGGCGGTTCTGCACGTCGCGTGCGATCATCATCATGGCGCGCGGGAGATCTATGACCACGCTTCCGAGCGTCACTTCCGGCGCGACGCCGTTCTGGTCGGAGTTGGAACCGATTACGCGCGTCGTCCCATTTTGTCGGGCTGCCTGGAACACGCCGAGCCCTGCGGCATCCGCGTCCTGAAAGATGACGTCGGCGCCGCGTGCGATCTGCGCCAGCGCCTGTTCTCTTGCGGCGCTGGCGTCGTCCCAGTTCCCGACGTACGCGGTTAGCACCTTGATGTTCGGGTTGACCGACCGTGCGCCCTCTTCGAACGCCTTGAACGCAGCGACGACGGGGGGAAGCTGAGTACCGCCGATTGCACCGAGCACACCACTGTGCGACGCACCAGCCGCAACGACGCCGGCGAGGTACGCCCCCGCCGAGAACTTGAAGTAGACACCGGCGACGTTGGGTGCGGTCCAGGTGCCTGATGTTGTGGCGAAATCCGTCTTCGGAAACGACTTGGCCACTCGTATCGCGGGATCCTGATATTCAAAGCCGTGACCGAAAACCAGATCGTACCCCTGCGAGCCATACTGCCGAAAGTTCTCGTCGATCTCAGCGGGTGTCTGGGTCTGGACATTGGAGATCACTGCGCCGAGCGAGTCCCGGATCTGGATCAGGCCGGCGTAGGCTCCCGCGTTCCAGCCCTGATCGGAGATCGGTCCCGTTGTGACGAGCGCGACTTTGAAGACCGGCGGCGCTGGACCGCCGCTCTTCGCAGTCTCCCTAGTGCCCCCACAGGCCAGAATCGCGAATGCAAACCAGCTGTGGACAACCGTGGATAACCGAGATATGCGGCGGTTTGGAAACAGTCTAACTTGTTTAGACACAAGAAGTTAGGGCTATTGTGGATAACGGTGTGAATATTCGGGAAATCCTCGGTTACTCTAAAGCGCCCATAGCTTCAAGCAGGCGGTTGAGATCTTCAGTAGAGTAGAACTGTATCCGGAGCTCTCCCGTTTCCCGCTTCTTCTGAACGACAGAAACATCTGTTTGCAACCGCCTTCTAAGCAGATCTTCCACGTGGCGAACCTCTGCTGGCCTGGCGTCATCTTTTCTCGGTCGCCCGCGTCGGGGCTTGACGTGGCGTGGTGCATCCTGTCTGACGCGCTCTTCGATGGCGCGGACAGACAGCCCGTGGTCGACCGCCTCGGTCGCGAGCCTGACGACCCGGGCGCTGTCTTCCAGCGCCAGCAGCGGCCGCGCGTGGCCCAGACTAAGCGCCCCGGTTTCGAGCATCCTCCTCACCGCTGCCGGAAGCTGCAGTATGCGCTGCAGGTTCGCGATCGTTGACCGGTCCTTCCCTACCAGGTCAGCGATCTCATTCTGGGTCATCCCGAACTCGCCGGCAAGGCGGGCGTACCCTTCGGCTTCCTCTACAGGATTGAGATCAGAACGCTGGAGATTCTCAATCAAGGCGAGGCTAAGCATGGTGCGGTCGTCGTACTCTCGGACGATTGCGGGAATCGTGGACCAGCCAAGCGATCTCGCCGCCCGGAGCCGACGCTCGCCGGCGACGAGCTCATACCCGTCTCCGGCCGTCCGGACTGCAACAGGCTGAAGCAGTCCCACCGTCCTCATGCTCTCGGTCAGCTCCTTCAGCTCTTCCGGGCTGAATCCCTTCCTCGGCTGGTAATGATTGGGGCGAATCTCCAGAATGGGTATCTCCCGGAGCAGGCCGCTGGTTTCGGACGCGTGCCCATTTTCCACGTCCAACTGTCTGGCTTGCGCGATTGGCTTGCGCTGCGACGTTCGCTCGCCCAACAGTGCGTCAAGGCCACGCCCCAGGCGTTTTGGCCCTTTCTCGGCGCTCATCGCGGAGCTCCGGGGGCCGAAAGCTCCGCGGTCCGGTGAATTACTTCCTGCGCGACACTGATGTACGCCTTGGCACCGACCGACGCGACGTCGTAAAGAATTATTGGCTTGCCGAAACTGGGAGCTTCAGCCAGGCGAACATTTCGCGGAATGACAGTCTCGAATACCTGGGCGCCGAAGTAATCTCGTGCCTCACTGGCCACCTGCCGGCTGAGGTTGAGCCGAGCGTCGTACATGGTGAGTAGCACCCCATCTATACCCAGCTGTGGATTCACGCCCTGTTGAACGCGGTGTACCGTATTCAGGAGCTGCGAGAGGCCTTCGAGAGCGTAATACTCGCACTGGAGTGGTATGATCAGGGCGTCCGCCGCCGCCAGCATGTTTATGGTGATGAGCCCGAGCGAGGGTGGGCAATCTATAAGAATGAAGTCGTAGTCTCCCCTGACCTCGTCGAGCGCATGGCGCATCCGCTGCTCGCGCTCATCCTGGTCCACGAGCTCGACTTCGGCGCCAGCAAGGTCGGGCGTAGCAGGCAGAACGTCCAACAAACGGAAGTGTTCACCCTTCCTGATGGCTTCCGCAGCCGTGGCTTCTCCGAGCAGGACCTCGTAGACCGTCCGGTCGAAGTCCCGGACCCCCATGCCGCTCGTGGCGTTGCCCTGAGGGTCGCCGTCCACCAACAGGGTCCGCTGCTCCGCCACCGCGAGGGAAGCAGCGAGGTTTACGGCCGTGGTCGTCTTGCCCACACCGCCTTTCTGGTTTGCTACCGCGATGACTCTCGACAATGGCGCGCTACACCTGGCGGAAGTAAAGAGGGGGGACGCGATGAATCTAAGGTCAGGTTAACGCCTTTGCTTGGCAGTTTGGCTCTGTCTATCTCCCGCTGGGGTGGACGAAACGAAGAAAAAGGCAGCCTCGATGGGCTGCCTTTGTGGAACGTGAAAAAGAGATCGTGTGGAACGTGAAAACTCCGTGGGCGGTGCCGAGTCGACTTATCTCCCCGGGACGAACTGCCAATCAGCAGAGACGCTCACGGTCACGCTCTGCTGTCCCGGATTGATTGGTGTTTGGGGTGCCGCTTCTGCCACCATGGAGCGGGCCATGTACATCGGACGTGGTGGTGGGGATCCGCCACCCCCAATGCTCATGTGGATCATCGGTCCGAGTGTCCCGCCGGCAGCGTGTGCGGCGACGTCCGCGTTCGCATGGGCCTTGCTAACCGCCTGGGCTATTGCCTGCTGACGTGCGGCGTCGGTATTGCTCGCGTAGAAGTCCAGCGAGGATACCGAGTTGGAACCGCTTCCGACTGCGCTGTCCAGCACTTTGCCGATCTGGCTGATGTCCCGAACGTCGGCGAGCACTGTGTTGGTGACGGTGTAGCCGGTTAGGGTCGGTGAGTTATTCGGGCTGTACTTATACTCCGGGCTCACGCTGTAGCCCGTGGTAGAGAGTTCGTTATTAGTCATTCCTAACCCACGTAAGGTCGACAACACAGCTGTCTGCCTCCGCGCATTTTCAGCGGCCGCCACGGCTGCCGTGGCGGCGTGGGTTTGAACGGCGATGCTGACCGTAGCGCGATCCGGCGTAAATTTGGCATCTGCCGAAGCCGACGCGGAGATCGTCGGGATCGGCGGGTGCGCCATCATCTCCATTCCAGGCATGGGCGATTGTGCCTGACCAGAGAGGGTACTTGCAAAAAAGATGGATGCCGCGAAGACGGCGGGCGATATGGCTCTGGTGAGCAGCGGTTGGATTCTCATGATCTCATGATCTCCTGGTCAGGTGTGAGTGATGCGCGGTCCCGGAGTGGATACCGGATCGTAGTCATGAATCCGTGAAAGGTCCATTCCTGTGGTGCCGTTCTCCGCGGACTCGATGAACATGGACCTGAACTTGGCGTCCCAGACAATCTCGCTCGTTCGGTAAGACGTGCGCGAATGCACGGTCTGTGAAAACGTCTCGTCGTTACCTGAAAGCAGCACCAGAAATTCTGCCTCGTTCTCAGCGAGTGTTTCCGGCGTCGAGCCGTACAACGGACTCGCGGCGTCAATGGGGTGCACGACGGTCCAACTGAGCGCGAAGAATGTCACCTTGTCGAATTCCAACGGAAGCGAAGTGAACTCCCGCACGCGGTCGCCGTTCGCGCGCAGCACGATGCGACTGTACATGATTCGTACGGATACTTCTATCAGCTGATTGCTGCGCGCATTGGCGCAGCGAAACATGAAACCGGTCATGTTTCTGTACGGCGCAATGAGTGCCTGTCTGCTGTACACGATCGCAGCGCTTGGTCGCGAGAAACGTGCGAACACCAACCCCGTTGCGAGCGCTGCGCTGAGCAACCCGATGAACGATTCGGCGGTGAGCAGAATATTGGGTACCATGCCAACCGGCGTGATGTTGCCGTAACCGATGGTGCCGAACGTCTCGACGCTGAAGAAGTAGGCGCGAAAATAATTGCTGAAAAGTTCCGAGTGCCCGACGAAGCCCGTACCCAACAGCGCGTCGGGTCCACACGCGAGGTAAGCGAATGCAAAGACAGCATTCACTATCACGTAGAACGCCGCAACGAGCGACAGGAACCTGCCCCAGCTCATGCCGAGCAATGCATGATACGGTGCGAACGCACCGCGCCCGCGCGCACCCGCGAGCTCAACATTAAACGTACCGTCGCGATTTAGTAATCTTTTGCGACTATTTACTGCGATACGAGGGCCGAAGCCGAGGTTGCGGGCTGCGTCGGGGTCGGTGACGGGAGCGTTTACAGGCTTGTCAGGATCCGTGATACGGGTGCTCTCCAGGGTTTGTGATTCAGCCGATTTGGGGAACTAACAGTGGTTATCTGCCCACCAAGGTGCTCGCCGCCATGATAATTCCAACCAGAATCACGATCACCATCATCACGCCCACAACACGCATGCGCCTGTTCCTGACCGCGGCCCAGACTTCCTCATCCAGGTAGAAGAGACCGGGCTTCGATTCGCGGATCACGGCGCTTCTGTGCAATCGCCGGAAGCCGATATTCTCGTCCACTCCCAAGTCCAGCGCAGTACGTGCACGTTCCGGAGACGTGGCGCCAGCATCTCGGAAGCGTTCGACGATGCGGCGCTCCTTCGCGATGATCACTGCGGCGACGCTAGCGCCCATCGAGCTCTGCTCCGCTAAGAAGAGATGTGCGCGTTATGAGCGACTCCGCGAGATCGCGGACATGATCTTTGCCACTTCTGCGTCCGGATCGGCAACTTCAACCACGAGGTGGTCGTAACTCTCGTGATCGAGTGCTACGACGATCGTGTTGTCAGGGTCGTGCACGTCGTAGAACACTCGGCGGCCCTGGGAGTAGAACGTTCCAGCCGTAATAACGCCAGGGATCTGGGTTCCGGGCATCCGAAGTCCGTGCCACCAGCCGCGCGCGGCTTGCGAGTCGACGGTCGCACCCGTTATGTGCTCAAGCGGAACTTCGATCTGGCCTTTCAGTGCCCAGAACTTGTCCAGTCCCTCGATCTGAAACACCGCCGTACGATCATGAATCGAAATGTCGACCATGTTCTGCCTCCATGCGTGGACGCCGAAAGCTAGTAGGTAGTCCAGCCTACTATGCGCTTACCGTTCGCTTGTGGCGACGCTCAACTTCAATCACCAGATTCTGCATGTCGCTCGGACTGACGCCGGGAATTCGAGATACCTGGGCCAGTGACCTCGGCCGGATCGCCGCCAGCTTCTGGCGAGCTTCAAAGGTCAGCGACGTCATCGCTGAGTAGTCGAGATCGTCCGGAAGAACAAATGCTCCCATCCGCTTCAGTCTGTCCGCCTGCACACGCTCGCGCTCGAAATATCCGGCGTACTTGATCTCCAGCTCGGTGGATAGCACCGCGGCCGGATCGAGATTCTGTCCAAGTCCCACAGCGGCGAACAGCGCGGCGAGTGAAATAGCCTGCCGCTTTGCCAGCTCTGCGATTCGTACCGGGTGCGCAAGCTCGGTGCTGCCAGCAGCGGACAAGAGAGCTGACGCCTGTTCCGGCCGGATGCTGGTTCCTTCGGCCAGCGCGCGCGTGTCGCGATCCGCGGCGAAGCGGCGATCCACGATTTCCGCTTCGCGCGCTGAATAAATGCCAAGCTCAATTGCGACAGGGCCAAGCCGCTCGAGCGCGTTGTCCTGGCGAACCGTGAGACGAAATTCGGAACGAGAGGTAAAGAGCCGGTATGGCTCATCCACTCCTCTAGTAACCAGATCGTCCACAAGAACGCCGATGTATGACGTATGTCGTCCGAGGATGAGCGGCTCACGCCCAAGTGCCGCGAGTCCCGCGTTCACTCCGGCCAAGACGCCCTGTCCGGCGGCTTCCTCATAGCCTGTCGTCCCGTTGATCTGGCCCGCGAAGTACAGACCGTGAATGCACTTCACCTGCAGCGACGGGTCGAGCTGCGTGGGCGGATAGTAATCGTACTCTATGGCGTACCCCGCGCGGTTCATGCGCGCGCGCTCGAGTCCGCGAATGCTGTGAAGTATCTCAACCTGCACTTCCGCTGGAAGCGACGTGGACAACCCGTTCACGTACAGTTCGCTGGTGTCGTGCCCCTCAGGTTCCAGGAAGATCTGGTGCCGTTCTGCGTCGGGGAACCGGAAGATTTTGTCCTCGACCGAGGGGCAGTAACGCGGTCCGCGCGCAGCGATCGCGCCGCCGTACATCGCCGATCTTCCAATGTTGTCGGCGATGATCTGCTTCCCCTTTCCATCGAGGTACGTGATCCAGCACGGTATCTGGTCCGGATGGCGTGTGCCATGAGCATCGACGCGCGGAGTGGGCCAGAAGTGCGACCAGGAATAATCGAACTGCTCGATCTCGCTCTCCTGCACCTGGAGCTCGGAAAAGTCGACAGATCTTCCATCGATCCTCGGTGGTGTGCCTGTCTTGAATCGCTCTACCGCCAGGCCAGCCTGCTCTAGTTGCTCGGCGAGATGCGTGGTCGCGGACTCGCCGGCGCGACCACCAGACACGTTCATTCCCGTGCCGATATGAATGCGTCCGCGCAGGAAGGTGCCGGTTGTGATGACAACGCAGCGCGCGCCGAATCGACGTCCTTCCAACGTCTCCACTCCAAGCACTACTGCGCCGGCGTCGTCCATGATCAGGCGTGCGACGGTACCCTGTATGGTTTGGAGTGAGGCGTGCTGCTCGACGAGCGAGCGGACGGCTCTGCGGTACAGCCCGCGATCGCACTGGGCTCGCGGCGACCAGACCGCCGGCCCCTTGCTGCGGTTGAGCATCCTGAATTGAAGGGACGCGAGGTCCGTCGCGCGGCCCATGATCCCGCCGAGTGCATCGACCTCGCGAACGACAGTGCCCTTGGCGACGCCGCCGATAGCCGGATTGCAGGACATCTGCCCGATGGTTTCGAGCGCGCTCGTGATGAGTCCTACAGACGCGCCCAGACGTGACGCCGCGACAGCGGCCTCGGTGCCCGCGTGGCCGGCGCCGATAACAAGTACGTCGAAGGACGTCTCGAAGGAGTTAAGCGGTGAATTGAGCACGGTTCGATTACCCGTCTAAATGTAGGGTGAGCCGCTACCAGTGTGGCAATCCGGCCCGGTACCTTTAGAGATGCCAATCTCAGCTGGTCACGACCGACCGACGGTGTTCATACGCCGCGAAGCATTCGAGCGAGTGGGTCTCGAGCGCCAGAGCATTGATGCTCAGTTCAACCTTACGGACCAGGAATTCAAGCTGGAAGGTGGCCTGATAGCCGTGGGCCCGCTCCCATCAGACGACATGTTGGGCGAGCTGGTGATCGAACTGGAAACCGTTGGCCTGCATTACTTCGAGGACTTTTTCGAGCTGAGCGGTAACTGGCCCGAGTGGCTGAACATGTTCGTAGCGTCGGCGTAGCTGCGTGCAGAGCGTCTGGTCGCGCTGCCTGAATGTTGCGCGATTGAATACGGTGGCGGTGCTCGCATTGTCGGTCCTGGTCGCCACCGGATGCGCAACACGGACAGCCACGCAGGCTGATACGCAGGCTGCGTCGAGCGAAGAGTCAGCGAGCGCCGCCGACGCGCGGCGTCTGGCCCGGGAGGCGACGACACCGGCCGTGGCACCGCCGTTCGTCGTGAGCGACGACGCCACATCCGCGCAGCTCGAGCGCGCGCTCGACGACGGCAAGGCTGTGCGCGCAGAGCTCGAGTGGGTGGAGCGAGAGGAAAGCGCAGCGAGCGGAGAGCTTGCCGCGGGCGAGTACATCGTTACCTATCTCATCACTCCAGTAGACGACTACTACGATCTCGAAGCGGCACAATCGAGCTCACCCGCGCATCACACTACCGTGCAGCCTGGTTCGGCGCACGTGAGCGTGGTAGTGCGGGATGCGTCCGACGGCCGAATGGTGCAGGGGCTGGATGTGCGCGCGACGCTGCGTCCGGACAGCGGTGGCAGATCGCGAACCGTGACGTTGCCATTTGGCTGGCATCCGATTCTCAACAGGTACGGTGAAAACGTCGTGCTGCCCGACGGCTCATTCACCCTGGCCGTTCACATCGCGATGCCGGCATATCGGAGGGGCGACGCGATAAACGGCAATCGCTTCACGCGCGACGTGACCGCGATCTTCCCACATGTCAGTGTCTCGACGGACTCGCTCGCTGCGGCATCACGGCGTCTCGCTCACGGCGAATCGCGCGAATCTGTGCGGCTCGCGAATCGTGAAGCTGAGATCCTGGACGGACAGATTGCTGAAGCGTTGCGCAGCGATGGAGAGGCCGGTGCGCACGGATTGGAAGTGAGATCTGGCGACTACAGGGTTGCAGTTACAGTGCAAGCTGCACGCGGGTACTGGCAGGTGCGCGCTGGTACGCTCACCTATGTACGGACGGACACGAGTGTGGGACCAGCGGCGCACATTGGTGTGACGGTTCGGGATGCCGAGACGGGTCGCTTCATACCCGGGCTAAAGGTGCGCGCGACGCTGCTCGACGCGCGCGGGCGGGAGATCGATACCTATGCGATGCCGTTCATGTGGCACCCCTGGCTGAACCATTACGGACTGAACGTCGCGGTGCCAGGCCAGGGGCGATACACCGTTCACGTTCACGCCGATGCACCCGGGTTCAGGCGTTACGGAAGCTCGGCACTACGAAAGTTCAACCGATCGGTAAATGCGGAAGTGCGCGGATTGCGCTTCGCACGTTAGAGGCGTGGTCCAAGAGAGCAGCGTCACGCCACCGCGACCGCGTTCAGCTCGATGAGCGCGCCGTAGTGAAGCGGTCCGCATGGTATTATAGTGCGCGCCGGCTTGTGCGTACCGAGTGCCTCGGCGTAAATGGAGTTCACGGCGCCCCACGAACCCACGTCCGGAATGAAGACCTGCACGGTCACGAGTTTATCCATTTCGGTCCCGGCAGCTTTAAGGATCGCGCGTAGATTTGCGAGCACCTGTCGAGCCTGTGCCTCGATTCCATCGGGAATCACGCGGTTGCTTTCAGGCACGATCGGCAGGATTCCCGCGACAAAAACCTGGCCGTTTGCAACTACGGCCTGCGAATAGTGGCCTGCCGGAAGCGGAGCCTCGCGCGTTTCTATGAATTTCATGTTCCCTCAAGCGGCGTTGCCGCGGTAATACACTCGCAGAAAAACGCCGGATCGACATTCCCGCCAGTGATGATGACACCAACACGTGACTTGCGATCGGGGCGCGTCACATTGACAATGTGCTGCAGTACCGCGGCAGCTCCGAGGCACCCGGTGGGCTCGACGACGATCTTCATTCGTTCAGCGAAGAATCGCATCTGAGTCCGGAGCTGGTCGTCCGACACGGTGACGATATCGCGGACCAGCGCGCGCAGGATGGGAAGCACGAGCGCGCCAACGTGTTGCGTGCGTGCACCGTCGGCGATTGTATCCGGAACTTCTATGTGCACTATCTGGCCCGATCGGAACGAGCGCTGTGCATCGTTTCCGGCTTGGGGCTCCACTCCGTACACCGCACAACCGGGCGACATTGCAGTCGCGGCGATGGCGCTTCCGGAGAGAACTCCGCCTCCGCCCACGCAGACGAACAGGAAGTCGAGTGATCCGACTTCTTCTATCAACTCCATTGTCGCGGTTCCCTGGCCGGCGATGACGTCGCGATGGTCATAGGGCGGAATAAGCGTGAGTCGGCATTCCTCCACAATCCTCGCTGCGACCTGTTCGCGATCCTGGGTGTAGCGATCGTATAGCACAACCTCTGCACCATAACCGCGCGTGGCAGCGAGCTTGAGCGCCGGTGCGTCCGCGGGCATCACCACGGTAACAGGGACACCGAGCAGCTGGCCGGCGAGCCCCATCGCCTGCGCGTGATTGCCGGAAGAGAAGGCAAGCACACCGCGCTCACGAGCAGTCGCGTCGAGCTGGCTGATTGCATTGTATGCACCGCGGAACTTGAACGCACCAACGCGCTGGAGATTCTCGCACTTGAAGAAGATCTCTGCATCGGCGATCCGGTTCGCCTGGCGCGAGGTAAGTACCGGCGTGCGATGGGCCACGCCGCGCAGTATGCCAGCGGCGCGCGTAACGTCGTCGAAGGTGACCGCGAGAAGCGGCGGGGGAGGTGACGACGAGTTCAAGTGCGGCTCATGGCGTGCGTGCGAACGGCACCAGGCGGAATTAGTTGAAGCACAGTCATGCTGCTCCGGTGGAGTTTGTGCGACCGCGGGAAGGTTGTGCGGAGTGGAGTCCAGAGCAAGGGCATGCGAGACGCCGGGAGCCTACCGGCAAGCAGACTACAGACGCTGCTCCACAACTGACCAGAGCTCGACGTCCGCGACGCCGTTCTCGATTCGATCTATAACGACTTCAGTGCCTGCTTCGACCGCTCCGCCGTCGATGCTTCGCGCGTTGATCCTGGTGGGCGATCCCCTGAACGAATACGCGATCTCTCCGGGCTGGTCCGGCGAGATCGCGCGAGTCACGGTCGCAACGGTCCCCTGCAGCTCCTCGATCTCCTCGTGCGGATCGTTGAGTGGGCCGCGAATGGCCCACCGAGCCATGACGACCGTCATGCCAATCCATCCGGCCGCTGCCGCGATGATCGAGATGACAAGAACAGGAATAGTATCTAACTGCGAATATTTCGTGATCAGATAGCCAGCGGCGCCGAAAGCCATGAGTGCGGCGCCGATTACTGGCGCATTGAAGCCGGCGATCGGGAAGCGGAGTGCGCCGGGCTCGCGCCCCTGACGCACGGTGCCGTTCAGCATTGCATACACGGTCGCGAGCAGACCGAAGCCGCACAGACAGGCGTAGAAGACGATCTCGGATTTGCGCAGCGACATCATTTACCGAGATACTTCCGGAACCATGCGAGTGTGGCGGGCCACGCCTGCTGGGTGGCCTTCATGTTGGCGCCGTCGTTGCCGGGCTGCGCGCGAAGAAAGCCATGGCCCGCGCCGTCGAAGATGTGCGGATCGTAGACCTTGTGCATTGCTTTCATGGCAGAATCGGCCGGGCCCACCGTAGCGTCGACCCGCGCATCACTGCCGCCGTAGAGACCCAGGACAGGAGCCTTGACCGACATCAGATCAGTCGCGCTGGGCGAGGTTCCGTAATACACGACGGAACCGCCAAGCGTCGGGGAGACCACGGCGTGGGCAAAAGATGCAGTTCCACCCCAGCAGAATCCGACGACGCCATAAGTCTTGAGCGCGGACGGCAATGCCATGGCGTACTGTGCCGCGGCTGTGATACCGGCCTGAGCATTCACCGGATTGAGCTTGGAGACGGCAGCGACCGCCTCCTGCTGGGTGAGTGTATCGGCGCCGACGGGGATTTTCGCGCTCGGAATGAGATCGGGGGCGATGGCGATGTAGCCTTCCCTGGCGAGTTGGTCGGTGACGGCGCGGATCCATGTGCTCATTCCATAGATCTCGTGGATGACGACCACGACCGGCGCCTTCGTTCTGCGTTCGGGATAGACGACCCAGGCGTGGAGCGAGTCGCCCGCCGACGTGTGCAGCATGACCCACTCGCCGTGCCGTGGCGACGCATTGAGCCGTGCCATCGCATGGTCTGCGTCGGGCGGAAGATTGGGATCGTCCACGGTTTTCGCGGGCGAATGGGACGACGTGTCATGCATTGACATGTCGTGTGCCATGCCGCCCTGGGCGAAGGCGACGGCAGGTGATGCGATGAGGAGTCCGGCGAGAAGCGGGCTGATTACAGGAAGAAGCGGCATCGGTGGGACGAAGTTGAGGTTTAGCCGAAATTGGGGCTACATGTGCTCGGACATGGTGAGATGCGTCGCAAGAAACTCACCGACTCTACGTTCCAGATAATAAACCGGCCGAAAGGGATTCCAACCACCGACGAAGCCGGCGTGCCCGCCGTGCGCGGGGAAGTCGAGCGTCAGGTGCCTGTTGCCCCTTGCGATGCGAGCGACCTCATCGAGGACATCGCGTGGCAGAAACGGATCGTCCAGGGCGTTGAGCAGGAGCGTGTCGACGGCTACATCACCGAGATAATGAATAGAACTGGCGCGGTCGTAGTAATCGGCGGCGTCATTGAAGCCGTGGATGGGGGCCGTGAGCGTGTCGTCGAAGTCGCGAAGCGTCGCGATGGCGTTCACGCGCTCCGGCGCCGGCAGATCAGTGCAGCGCGTCTGCTTCTCGATCGCCTTCCGTTTTAGCGAGTTGAGAAAATACTTCTGATAGACTCTTGAGAAGCCGACGTTGATGTTGTCGGAGCCGCGGGCGAGATCGAACGGCACCGAGACCGCAGCAGCTGCAAAGAGAAGTTCGCGTGCGTGCGATCGTTGCTCGCCGAGGTACTTGAGCAGGACGTTGCCACCGAGCGATATGCCGACCGCGGCGAGCGGCGAACCGGGCCGCTCCGACGCCATGCGCTTGAGCGCGAGCGCGAGATCGCCGGTCTCGCCCGAGTGGTAGAATCGCCGCGCGCGGTTGGGCTCGCTGCCGCAGGATCGCCAGATAACGAGATCTGCGCTCCAGCCTCGCCGCCGCATCTCAGAGAAGAGCCCCTGAGCATAGTGCGAGCGAATGCCGCCTTCGAGACCATGAAAAATTGCGACGTGCGGGGTATTCGGGGCGAAGCCTGGCGGCGCGCCGAGACGGTGCAACTCGAGAAAGTCGGCGTCGGGCGTCTCCCATCGCTCGACGCGCGTGGCGACCGGTTCGCGACGAAAAATGCGGCCCCAAAGTGTCTGGGCGTGCGCGCCGGGAATCCACCATGCGGGTCGGTATCGAAGCGGAAAATCGGTCACGGGTGGAAAGGTAGCAGGGACACGTGGCGCCACTAACCTACGGAACGCCGGTACCACGCCGAGTACCGCAAGCATCAGCGCGCACTCGCCAGACGGCATCAGTTCTTAGATTACTCGTCCATGGAAGTACAGATCTTCGGCACACGGAAAAGCTCCGATACGCGAAAGGCTCAACGTTTCTTCACGGAGCGACGTGTGAAGATTCACTTCGTTGATCTCGCCGAGCGCGCCGCATCCCTCGGCGAGCTCCGCCGATTCGCGCAGAAGTTCGGCGTCGGCGCGCTGATCGACAAGACATCCGTGCGATACGCGGATCTCGGTCTGCAACACGCACGCATGAGCGACGAGAGCTGGCTTGCGAAGCTCGCGGACGAACCGCTTCTCCTGACGCAGCCGCTGGCACGCTTCGGCCAGAAGGTGACACTTGGCCTCGCCGAGAAGGATTGGAAGGACTGGATCGCGTCGGGAATAGCAGGCTGAGTCGCGTGTGACGCGGCGCACATAAGAGAATCGCCGCGTCGGTTACATTTCGGCTTGCAACCACGCTCAGGCCAGACCCAAAGTTGACTCTCATTTCGGTTTCGAACGCGTCCGTAGACTTCGGCGCGAATACTTTGTTCAAGGACATCACGTTCACCGTCGCCGAGGGCGAGCGGTGGGGGATCGTCGGTCGCAATGGTACCGGAAAGACGACGCTCTTCAAGATGATAACCGGCGTGCAGAAGCCCACGACGGGCGCTGTAGCAAAGTCGCCGACCCTGGGAATCTCCGTGCTGGACCAGCATCGGGACTTCGAAGGCGCGACGACGGTGTGGGAGGCAGCCGCGGGACCGTTTGCGGAGCTGCTGGCGCTGGAGAAGTCACTCGCCGATCAGGCGAACAGGCTTGGTGAATTGGGGGAGGCGTGCACTCAGCGGGACCTCGATCGATACTCGCGCGATCTCGAGCGCTTTGACCGGGAGGGCGGCTACACCTTCGCACCACGCGTCGATGCGGTGCTCCACGGACTTGGCTTTGATCCCGTAGAGTCGCGCACTCGGCCGCTGGTTCACCTTAGTGGTGGTGAGAGAGGTCGCGTAGGGCTGGCTCGCCAGCTTGTAAGTCCGGCGGATGTGCTTTTGCTGGATGAGCCGACGAACCACCTGGATCTCGACACAACGGCATGGCTCGAGTCGTACCTGCGCGAGACCGCCAAGACTATTCTGCTGATAAGTCACGACCGTGCATTCCTGGCGGAAGTCGTCGATCACGTTCTGCACTTCGAAGCTGGAACAGCGACGCCGTATGCGTGCGGCTACGAGGAATTCGTTCGGCAGCGCGCCGAACGACGTCTGGCGGCGCAGCGCGCATTCACCAAGCAGTCGCGCGTCATCTCCGACGAACAGGATTACATCCGCCGCAACATAGCCGGCCAGAACTCCAAGCAAGCCAAGGGGCGCCGGAAGCGGCTCGACCGTGTGGCGCGATTGAGTCCTCCGCCCGGCGAGAGTGGCACCATGGCGCTCCGGCTTCACGCGCAGGAGCGCGGCGGCGATCAGGTGGTTGTCGCGGAGCACATGACCGTGAAAGTGGAAGACCGTACACTGATACGCGACCTCAACGCCGTTGTGAACCGGACGGAGCGGCTCGGCATCGTCGGACCGAACGGCGCGGGCAAGTCGACTTTCCTCAAGACGCTCGTTGGCGATCGGGAGCCGGCATCGGGCGTGCTGAAGATGGGGGGGTCGATCAGCGTCGAGTACTATCGGCAGGACATGACGCAGGTGCCGGGCGACAAGACGCTGTACAACGTCATAAGTGACATGCGCCCACAGTGGGAGCGCGGCCTCATCTACGGCCACCTTGGTCGCTTCGGTTTCTCGGGCGACGAGACGTCGCGGACTGCGGCGACGCTGTCGGGCGGAGAACGCGCTCGCGTGGCGCTTGCGATGATGATGTTGTCACGTGCGAACCTGCTCATCTTCGACGAGCCGACAAACCATCTGGATGTCGAATCCATCGAGACGATCGAGGACGCGATCGAGGGTTACGACGGAACGGTGATCCTGGTGAGCCATGACCGCGCACTGCTCCGTGCTCTTTGCACGCGAGTCTGGGTGCTGCACGACACGCACGTCACCGATTTTCCCGGCAGCTTCTCGGAATGGGAGGTGGCGAGCGAAGAGCGGGAGCACGCTGCTCGTGTGAATGCGGAAGAGGAAGAGAGCCTCCGTCGAGTGCACGAGAAGCAGAAGACACGCCGCCGCGAGTCTGACCAGGAAAAGGACCGAGCCTCTAAGCGGAACGTGAAGCGGAGCGCCGAGGAAGCCGAGTCGAAGGTCGAGCAGCTGGAAGGAAAGATCGCGGCACTGACCAGAACACTGGAAGACCCGGCGCTCTACGCGGATTCGGCCGGAACCGCGCGCGCGGTCCAATTGGGCAAGGAGCTGGACAAACTCCGCCGGGACCTTGATAGGGCGCTCGAGCAATGGAACAGACTGATCGAGAACGTATCGGGCTGAAGTGAAGCGGGCGGTAATTCCCGTGCGGCCGGTGCACGGGCACGCATCGTGTACTACACCCGCTCAGGACCACCCAAGCTTAGAGAGGATCGAGCGATGAAGCCATCATTTATGGGGCAGCGTTCAGTGCCCAGTACCGACCAGAAGTTCCGTCCGACGGACGAGCACCTTCTTGAAAAGAACAAGGAAGAGCTGGACCACTCCGAGCATGGCGACAAGATGAAGCCACTACCGGGCCACGATCACGGCAAATTCGCCGAAATCGATAAGAAGTCAGGCGAGGCCGATACGAAGGAGTGACGAGCGGCAGGTAAGCTTGTATTTCCCGGCTACCTGCGCCTCGTCCTCCCGAGCCACCCCGGCAAACCCCGGGTCACCTCGTCCTCCCCGCCCACCCTCGTCATCCCCGCCTACCCTCGTCATCCCCGCCTACCCTCGTCATCCCCGCGAAAGCGGGGATCCCTCAGTTCCGCCAGTCCGCGATGAATACGTTGGTCTCGTGCGGATTCGCGGCATGGCGGTTCGATGCCCAGACCAGTTGCTTGCCGTCGGGGCTGAACATTGGGAAGCCGTCGAAGGTTGGGTTGGTAGTGATCTGCTCGAGTCCCGAGCCGTCAGGATTGACCAAAAAGACGTCGAAGTTCCCGAGTTTGGGATTGGTGTGATAGTTTGACGAGAAGACGATCTGCTTGCCATCCGGTGTCCACGAAGGGCCGAAACTCGCGCCGCCGAGATGGGTGATCTGGTGCTGATCCGAGCCGTCGGCGTTCATGATCCACAGGTCCATCTTGTTCGGCCGGACCAGGCGTTGGGCAAGAAGTGACTTGTAGTCGGTCAGGTCCTTGGCGTCGGTCGGATGAAATGCGCGATAGGCGATGCGCTTGCCGTCCGGTGACCACCACGCGCCACCGTCGTAGCCCAGTGTGTGCGTGAGCTGCTTCACGTTGGAACCGTCGACGTTCATCGTGTAGATGTCGAGATCGCCGTCCTTGAGCGACGTGAACACTATTTCTTTTCCATCCGGCGACAGAACCCCTTCTGCGGTATAGACGCCGTAGCTGGTGAGACGCTTCAACCCGCTTCCGTCCGGATTCGCCGTGTAGATGTCGTACGGATCGAGGCGCCAGAGATAACCCTTCGCAGGATCCGGGCGCGGAGTGCACGCAGAATCGACCGCATGGCTCGACGCGAAGAAGATGCGCCGATCGCCGTCCATGAAGTATCCGCATGTGGTCTTGCCGAGTCCGTTGGAGACTCTATGGACGTTGCTCCCGTCCGCGTTCATGATGTACTGCTGGTCGCACGTGCGCCCGTCACGAGTGCTCTGAAATATGAGCCGCTTGCCATCCGCGCTGAAATAGGCCTCAGCGTTCTCTCCACCGGCGGTGAGCTGACGAATGTTCGCGAGATGCCGCTCCTCGCCTGGGTCGGGTGCAACGGTATGGGCAACGAACGAGCCCTGAGCCTGTGCGGGCGCGGGGACGAGTGAGGGAGCGAGCGCGACGAGCGCGATGGCCGCAAGACGGGAGATTTTCAAGGTCATGATATAAGAATGCGCGACGCAACGTGCAGAAAGCACGCTGGCGCTGTGTTCCGGTTGTTACTGCATCTTACCGAATCATACCGCGTCGGAGAGTGATGAGAACGTAAAGTCGTTGATCTTCAGCGCTGGCATTACAACGCCGGCTTCGATCGGTTCAGCCCTCCCGATGTCGGCGAGGCGCGCGAGCGACAGAAGGGGGCTGTCGTTCCAGCGAAAGTTCTTGATGCTCTTCGTGATCTTGCCGTTCTCGATGAGGAACGTTCCGTCGCGCGTGAGTCCAGTGAGCAACACGGTTCGCGGATCCAGCGCGCGAATGTAGAAAAAGTGTGTGACGAGCACGCCGCGCTCGGTGCCCGCAATCAGCTCGTCGGTGGACTTGGTTCCGCCCATGAGCTTAAGCCCGGCGGGATTTCTTCCGAAGCCGCCGCCCCCACCGCCGGTCGGCTCAACGCCTTTCTTCTGAGCCCAGTAGCGCGAGTACGCGAGGTTCCTGAGCACTCCGTTCTCGATCCACACCGTGCGCCTGAGTGGAAGGCCGTCCGTGTCGAACGGCTGGCCCAGGAGATCCGGGTCGAATGGATCGGAGATGAGTGTCACGCGTTCATCAGCGATCTTTTCGCCCAGCCTCGTTCCACCGCCCTTTTTTGAAAACGGGCTCCTTCCCTCGTCTGCTGAACGCGCGTTGAAGGATCCCATGAGAAGCGGGATGAAGTCGGCGACAGCACGCGGTTCCAGTATGACGGTGTAGCGACCCGGCTCGACGGCCACGGGATTGCGCGATGCGAGTGCCTTCTGTGCTGCCCGCCGTCCGAGTGTGGCAGGATCGACCGCGCTCCACGCTCGACCGCCGGCCGATGCGTAGCCGGAACCGGTGCCGTCCTGTGTTCTCGCGGTGCATGAGAGCGACACGTCTGTGCTCGCGTGGTACGCGAACAAGCCGCGGGAAGTGGCAACACCATGCGCAGCGCTGCTGGCCTCGAGAAAACCCGCAACGAAAATGCTGGCGGGGTCCACCGGCATCGCGCCGCCCGGCGCGCGCGCCGCGGCGATGAGATGCTCGACCGCCTGCGCACGCGGTGCCGCGGTCAGGTTCGACACGTCAGCGTTGTCGGCGTTGACAGTCTGGTACTGCTGCGCCCCGAGCTCGGGGACGAGTTCCGGATCTCTGGGCGAGAGCCTGGCAAGCCGCTCCGCCGTGTCCACAGCGCGCTTGAGCGATGCATCGTCGGTGAGATTGGTGGTCGAGGAAGCGCGGCGACCATCCACGGTGCTCGTGATTGTTATGACGGTGTCCTCTACGTCACCGCTCGTCGTGATGTCGCCAGCGGCGAATCGTGTGTTGCCGGTCGCACCACTGACTATGTTGACGCGCGTCTCATCCGCTGCACTCATCGCCAGCACCCGCTTCGCGAGTGCCTCCATCGCGGCTCGGCTCATCACACTGTCGGACATCAGACGCTCCTCGCGGTGTTGATGATATTCACCTGACGGAATCGCGCCGGAACGCAACCGTGACTGACCGAACTGGACTGCGCCGGCTCGCCCTTGCCGTCGGAGAAGGTGCCGCCCAACCAGTACGATCGCTTGCCGCCAATCATGTCCATGGAGCTCCAGAACTCTGGAGTGCGCGCCTGATAGGCGACGTCCTTCAGCATGCCCGTGATCTTGCCTTTCCTGACTTCATAGAAAACCTGGCCGGAGAACTGGAAGTTGTAGCGCTGCTGATCGATGGACCACGAGCCGCGATTCTTGACGACGATGCCGCGATCGGTGTCGGCAACGATGTCGTCGATGGTGTAGTCGTTCTCGCCGGGAAGCAGCGAGACGTTGGGCATGCGCTGGAACTGCACCGAATCCCAGGAATCGGCGAACGAGCATCCATGAGAGTGGTTCACGCCATTGAGTGCGGCGATTGCGGGCGCCTGATCGCGCACTGTCTGGTAGTCATGGAACACACCGTCCTTGATGAGCAGCCACGATTCCGCGGCGACACCTTCGTCGTCCCATCCGCAGCGGCTCAACGAATCGGGCTGCGTGCGGTCTGCCTGGATATTCATCAATCGTGAGCCGTACCTGAGCTTACCGAGCATTTTTTCGGGGGGCGCGACGAAACTCGTGCCCGCGTAGTTGGCTTCGTAACCGCGCGCGCGGTCCAGCTCGGTGGGATGGCCGACCGATTCGTGGATCGTGAGCCAGAGATTGGTCGGGTCGAGGATGACGTCGTAGCGACCGACGTCAACTGATCGAGCCGTCAACTTCTCTGCTGCGAGCGCCGCCCACTTTGGAGCGTTGCCAACCATGTCGAGCGACGTCACATACTCCCAGCCGGTGCCGCGCGGTGCCATTTCCTCGGTGTATGACTGAAAGTCACCGTCACCGATCGCGGTAACCGTGAATGACGGCCCAACGCGAACGAACGTCTGAGTGATGAGCGTGCCGTCGGTGGTCGCGAG
>JALYTX010000036.1 GCA_030854055.1 Gemmatimonadota bacterium
GACCGCTGATGCATATCCCCGTCGCGGCATAATCCAGAAATATCAGCTCTCGCTCGTCCAGCCCGCGCGGCTCGTATGGCGGACGGCGCGCGGGCGCCAAAGGAAGATTGTCACCAACCGCGCGCAGCGCTTCCCATGCGGCGCGCCTGCGGTCCGGCTCCCATGCGCCGAAGGCCGCGGCGCGTGCAAACTGGAGCGACTCCGCGCGAGTGAGCGCCACCCGGTTCACGACGTCGGATATCGAAGTGAACGGAGCGCTGTCATGCGCCGCGCACAACCGCTCGATCGTACGCTTCCCGACCCCACGAATGTGTCGCCATCCGATGCGCAGCGCGGGTTCACCAGACATGCTTGCGCATTCGCTTGCGCGCTCACTTCCACGCTCACGCGCGCGTTCCGTCGTGCACAACCTGTCGCCATCGCGCAGACAGGGGGGCAGCACCTCGATGCCCCGCCTCCGCGCATCATGTATCAGCGTCGATGTTGGATAGAAGCCCATGGGCTGCGCGTTCAGCAGCCCGAGATAGAAATCCGTCGGGTAGTGCCAGCGCAGGTACGCGGTAGCGTATGCGATGAGCGCAAAGCTCCATGCGTGCGACTCCGGGAAACCATAGTTTGCAAATGTCAGAAGATCGCGACTGATCTGGTCCGCGGCCTCGCGCGTCACGCGCGGCTCGGGCACCGGGTTGTTCACCATCCGCTGCGTCAGCTCGTGCAGCACCGCCTCGAGTCGCTCCTTCTTCCGGATGTTGCCCATCGTCCTGCGCAGCCGATCCGCCTCGGCGGCGCTGAATCCGCCCAGTTTGGATGAGATCGCCATCGCCTGCTCCTGGAAGATCGGTATGCCGTAAGTGCGCCGCAGGATCGGCTCGAGCAATGGGTGCGCATAACTCACCTGCTCGCGGCCGCGACGTCTGCGCGTGTACGGATGCACGAACTCACCCTGGATAGGTCCGGGTCGTATCAGCGATATCTGCACGACGATGTCGTACATGTATTGCGGCAGCGTGTTGAGGATGGACGCGATCTGCGCCCGACTCTCGATCTGGAACGTTCCGACGGTCTCACCGCGCGATATCATCGCGAACGTTGGCGCGTCGTCGGGCGGAAGATTGTACAGCTCCAATCGCTCACCGGTGCGTCCCTCGATCGAATCGAATGCGTGCCGAACCAACGCGAGCGCTCCCAGCCCGAGAAAGTCGAACTTCGGCGCGCCGATGTAATCCAGGTCGTCCTTGTCGAACTGGATGATCGTGCGACCCATGCTCGTATGCTCGATCGGCATGTAATCACCGAGCGGCGCTGCCGAAAGAACAAAGCCACCCACGTGCGTCGAGCGCATGCGCGGCAGACCGTCGAACGCCGTCATTGCAGTGAGAATCGCGCGCCCGCGCGGGCTCGTCAGGTCCACCGAGAAACGCTCGGCGAGCTTCCCCTGCACTACTTCCACGCCCTCCTCGGGATCGAAGCGGTGCAGCCGCTTGGAAAGCTCGAACCCCAGCTCGGCGGGATACCCGAGCGCTCGCATGGCGTCCAGTATCGCGTTCGGCGCGCGGTAGGTCTGCACCGTGCACGTAATGGCGGAATGCTCACGCCTGTAGCTGCCATACACGTAATCGAGAACCTCCTCCCGACGGTCGTGCTCGATGTCGACGTCAATGTCGGGCGCCTCGGTGTACTCACCGGCCGGACCGGGCACGCGCGCCTCGGAAAGAAATCGCTCGAACAACAGACCGTGCAGCACCGGATCGACAGCGGTCACGCCCAGGCAGTATGCGACGGCCGAGTTCGCGGCGCTGCCGCGACCCTGACAGAGGATGTTCCTGCTCCGTGCGAAGCGCACTGCATCCCACATCACGAGGAAGAATCCCGCAAAACCCAGGCGATTGATGACGGCAAGCTCGTGCTCGAGCTGCGAGCGCTGCGCATCGCTCAGCGTTGCGCCCCCGCCCCAGCGCGTGTTCGCACCTTCGTAGACCTGCACACGCAGGTATGCCTCCGTGTCAGCGCCATCCGGAACTGGAAACGCGGGCAGCGGAGGCCGCAGCCAACGCACCGAGAAGTCACACTCCGATGCGATGCGCGCGCTCTCCTCTATCCCCTTCTCCAGCCCTGCCCACATTTCTGCCATCTCTTCGGGAGAGCGCAGCCGCCACTCGCCGTTCGGATGCAGGAGGCCGCGCTCGGTCGCGCGATCGAGATCGAGGCCGGCGCGCAGCGCTGTGAGCATGTCGTGTATCAGTCTGCTGTTGTCGTCCAGATAACGAGGATCGTTGCAGACCACCCACGGCACCGCGGCGCTCGTTGCAAGCTCGACCAGAGCACCCGCGAGCGCGGCTTCGTCGCCAGACCCGCGATGGCGCTGCACCTCCACCGCGATCCTTGGCCCGAATACTTCACGCCACTCATGTAGCGTGCGTTCGGCGTCATCGCGCCTTCCGTCGCGTACGAGCTGCGCGATGGTGCCGGACGCGGGGCCGGTGAGCAGGTGCAGTCCTTCCGCACGCTCGGCGACGTGCAGCCACGGTACGCCCGGCATGCCGCGCCGCCGTTGCCTGTTGGAGGGCGACCAGCTTCGCAGCGATCCCACGCGCGCGCGCGTGATGAGCGAGGCAAGGTTGCGGCAGCCCTGTATGTCGCGAGCGATGAGCGCCAGCGGCCTGCCGTCCACGCGGAGCTCGGTACCAACTATCAGCTTGATTCCGAGCCTGTCCGCCTCGATCTTCGCACGCACCATCGCACCCAGGTCGGCGCTGTCGGTGATGCCGATGGCGCTGTAGCCGAGATCAGCCGCGCGCGCGACGAGAGCCTCCGGTGCAATGGCGCCGTCACCGAAGGAGAATGCGGTGTGCGCGCGAAGCTCCACGTAGAGCTCGGCCGGCGGCATCAATCCCACCAGCCATGAAGGTACCATGCGCCGCTGCGCGCATCGCGGTACAGCCACACAAGGCCGCCACTGTCCATCACGCAACGGAAATATTCGCGTGCGTAGGCGTCGTCCCAGCGGTCACCCGATACGCGGTCAGGGCCAGCTGCCTCGATGATGTCGTACGTGCCCTTGCCGTCGCGGTACGCACGCGGGATCTCGTCACCGCGTCGCCTGAACGTCGCGACCGAGATGCGCTGCGGCTCCGGAAGAAGCTGCAGCGTCAGTGCGGGCGCGCCGCTACGGGACAGCGATGCTGCGTAGCCGTGCGCTCGCTCCATCACTCTCGCCGCCTGCATGGACGTCCACGCGGTGCGACGGTCCAGCAACGGATGCGCGCTGTTCTCGGGTTCGACCGCGATGGATCCCTGGTCGTCCATGAGCTGGCCGAGCGCTTCTTCGGCGGCGGATTCGCTCCCGAAACCGCGGTCGAAGACGTCGCCCTGTCGTCCGCCAGTCCCCGACGTTTGATCCACACGCAGCGTGATGCCGATCACTGCATCCGGGAACACGATGCGGTCGATCTCCAGTCGCACGAGACGCATCCATGCAGTCTGGCCCGCCGTCGCGCGTGCGGCACGAATGGGATGATCCAGCGTCGTGCGATTCGCGAGCGCGAAGCTGATCGTCACCGCGAGCGCTCCCTCGCCGCGTGTCCGCAAGGCCTCGCACACGTTGCCGAACAGCGCGTTGATGACGAACACCAGACGTTCGGCGCGGCGTATCGCGTAGTCCGTCCACTCGAGCGACGCTTCAGGCAGCGAGCGCGGCATCGAGTTGAAGATTCTGCGCATGTCGTCTGCGCGAGAGAGACGCCAGAGCTTCATCCCATCGGAGCCGAACCGCACCTCGACTTCCTCGAGCGAGAGTCGGGCGAGATCGCGGCACGTCTCGACACCGGTGCCATCCATCAGATTCGCGAGCGCGCGCTCGGGCGAGAGTACGGAAACCGGGAACGTGGCAAGGAAGTCGCGGTCGTACCCGTCACGCACGTACGTCACAGACTGGGGCGAGTGGCGCGCAGCGACCTCTGCAGCTATCGCGGTGGCAGCGACGCCGCACTTCACGCTGCTGGACAGCGCATTGTGCGCCGTAAACGCGTTGCGCACGCGCTCCGTCGTTTCACGCGCCGGCAGCCCGCGCAGATCTGCCCACACCAGATCGCCATTCGACAGCACACGCGGAACGATGGTGAGCAGCGGTGCGTGAAGAGTCACGGGCGGTGCCGCGAGCCACGCGATGTTCTGGAGGCAGAGGAAGGACATCGTGGGATCAACGCGCAGCGGGGATCCCGCGAAACCCGTCATCCGCTGTGATCATCAGCGCGCCCCGCGCCGATCAGGAAGATCTATCGACAGCGCAAGGCGCAGCTCATCCCTGCGCACCGGAAGTACCACACGCGCACGACGGTTCCAGCCTAGCGAAGAGATGCGCACGTCGAGCGTGGCAGCATCGATCACCGCAGCATCGCCGTGCGGATCCCTGCGCCACACGTAGCCGTGTGGACGGATCGATGACGACGCACGCAGCGCGGAAGTCGTGGCACTCGCCGTGAGCGCGATGCACACGCTGCCGCTCTCGTGCGCGGCCCGTGAGAGCCGCACGTTCTCGGTCCCTTCCGGATCGGCACCAGCGAGCACCACCACCGCAAATCCGCCCGACCGCAGCAGCGATTCCGCGGCGCGCAGCGCGTGAAGCCGGCTCCTGGGGCGTAGCAGGATCGGCCCCGCATCCCAGAACGCGCCGGCCATGGTGCCTCCGCCGTCGATCCACACGGACCGCTCTCCACCGGCAACAGCGGATCTGCACGCCGATCGCAGAACTGCCGTTGCTCCACCGCCCGGCGCCCATACTGAAAGACGACCGCGCGGGAACCCTCCCCCCGGAAATATCCCGTCCAGCTCGCCAATCCCCGTAGCCACTACCTCCGTCCTGTGGCGCTGAAGCGGGGCCGCATCCGGGAACTTGAGATCGAGTAGCTCGCGAAGATCGCGTAACGCGGATGTGGTGGTCATGTCCTTGACTACAGATGTTTACCAAAACGATCCCAGAGAGGTCAGAATATACCGAATAAATACCGAAAGCAAGGTCGGCTCCGACAACCAAAAAGAGATGCGGGGAGACGAACCAGAGGCGGCAAATGCCTGAGAAAGGGATATCGCAGAACACCTTTGTAACATCCGGCGGCCGACCCGTACTATTTTGGGGCAGCGCCGTTCGACCCGCGCGGCGAGAGCCAAACGCATCGCGCACGCGCTCTGAACTCACGGATTCGATGATTTCATGATTCAACTGGCAGCCATCGCCGCACTACTCATCGCAATCCCGGCCGCCGGCCAGGCCTCGCCGACCGCGCCACCGGCTACCTACAACGGGCGCCAGCACCAGATCCGCGTTGCACCCCCACGCCTCGACGCCGACGTCACGATCGACGGCAAGCTCGACGAGCCGCAATGGCAGCAGGCTGCACGACTGACGGGCTTCTCCCAGTACGCCCCATCCGACGGCGTGCCAGCCGCGGATTCCACCGACATTCTGGTCTGGTATTCACCGACCGCCATGTACCTCGGCGTGCGCGCATACGAGTCGCACGGACCCGTCAACGCGAATCTCGCCGATCGCGACCACATCGACGCTGAAGACCGCGTCGAGTTCCTGCTCAGCACCTTCAACGACGGCAGGCAGGCGTTCGTCTTCCAGGTGAACCCGCTCGGAGTGCAGGCGGACGGCACGCTGGTCGAGAACGGCGCCGCTAACAACACCGCCGGACTCGGGACCACCAACAACACGTCCAACGGACGCGGTATACCGGATCTCAGTGCGGACTTCGTGTGGCAGTCCAAGGGACGCGTCACGCCATACGGCTACGAAGTCGAAATACGCATTCCCTTCAAGAGCATTCGATACCAGGCGAGCGCGGTGCAGGACTGGGGTTTCAACGTCACGCGTCACGTGAAACACTCCGGCCACGACGACTCGTGGGCGCCCGCGAGCCGAGCGGCGGCGTCGTTCCTCGGACAGTCAGGAACGCTCGTGGGGCTTACCGACATTCATCGCGGCCTGGTCCTCGACTTCAACCCCGAGATCACACAGACGGCGACGGGAGCACCGCGCACCACCGGCTACGGCTACACGCTGAACCACGCCAACGTCGGCGGGAACGTGCGTTGGGGCGTGACCAACAATCTCACGTTGAACGCAACGGTAAAACCAGACTTCTCACAGGTCGAGGCTGACGCCGACCAGCTGTCGTACGACCCGCGCCAGGCGTTGTATTTCGCGGAGCGTCGCCCGTTCTTCCTGGATGGCATCGAACAGTTCACGGTGCCCAGCGGGTTGATATACACCCGACGGATCGTACAGCCGACAGCGGCGACCAAGCTCACCGGAACCCTCGCCGGATTCAACGTCGCCTTCCTCGGTGCGCTCGATGACCCGAGCAGTTCGCTGAGCGGTAACACGCATCCTGCGTTCGCCATCGCGCGAGTGCAGCGCAATCTGGGGAGCGACTCGCGATTCGGCATGCTGTACACGGATCGCGAAGAGGGTTCCAATTACAATCGAGTCGCCGGCGCCGACACGCGAATCGTGTTTGGAGACATCTACACACTGAGCGCACAGGCAGCGGGAAGCGAGACGCAGCTCGCCGGCAGGCATTTCGCCGGACCACTGTGGAACCTCAGCCTCGACCGCAACGGTCGCACCTTTGGGCTCAACTACTCGATCCACGCGATTGACCCGCAGTTTCAGACGCAGAGCGGATTCATCAGTCGCGGCAACCTGGCAAACGTCGTGCTGTCGCATCGCATGTCAGTGCTGGGAAGTCCGGGCGCGCTCGTCGAGAACTTCACAGGCGTCGTCGGCCTCATGGGCGAGTGGCAGTATCGCCGCCTTCTTGGCGGCGACGACATGCTCAACAAGAAGCTTCACTTCGACCTGGCCGCCACACTGAGAGGCGGATGGCAGCTCGGTGCAGGCTTCTACAGCGAAGTGTTCGGCTACGACCCGTCGATCTACTCCAATTACCGCGTTGTTCTTCCAGGCGGCGCGCTCGGCATGCCCGGCGTGCTGGACACGGCGCAGTTCTTTGGCCGCAAGCGCATACCCAACCACGATTACGTGCTGAGCGTCAACACGCCGCAGGGCGCGCACCTCTCGGCCAACGTGTCCGTCGTATTCGGCCAGGACGAGGACTTCTACGAGTGGGAGCAGGCGGCGATCTATTTTCTGAACCTGGGGATATCATGGCGGCCCACCACGCAGCTGCGCGTGGACGGGACGTATGCACTACAGCGTTATGACCGTCGCAACGATGGCACTACCGTCGCGCAGCGGCAGATACCACACCTCAAGATCGAGTATCAGCTGTCGCGCGCCGTGTTCCTGCGACTGGTCACGGAGTATGACACTCAGAACCAGTCCGCACTGTTGTCGGAGCACTACGGCGGCGCGCCAATTCTGTTCTACAACCCGGCGGACGGCACGTACACGCCGGCGACCTCGAGCTACGCGAACCGGGTACACCTTCAGGGGCTGTTCTCGTACCAGCCCGTCCCAGGTACTGTATTCTTCGCAGGATACGGATCGCTCCTGGACGAGCCGACCGGGCTCCGGCTCACCGATTACAACAGGTTGAGCGACGGGTTCTTCCTGAAGCTGAGCTATCTGTTCAGAGCGCGATAGCCACTATCTAGTGTCAGGTTCGCCGGCCGTCGGGATGACACGCCTCGTCGACCACCACCGTGCATGCCAGAACCAGCACAGGATCCTCGCCGGCTTCGACATCTACCGAGTACGTATCAGCCAGGGCGAGCCATTTTTTCGACACCGTCGCAACCGTTGCGTCACCGCGGTGGAACCTGTACTCGTGATCGGTAAGGTTGCCTTCGATCTCGAGATCGCCCGATCCCGGCGCATCCACCATGAACCGATGATGAATGAGCGCGGTCAGTTGTTGCTTTACCACCGCGACGACCTGGCCCGCGCGGCTTATCTCGTACGTCGCTCCCCACGACAGCACACGCTGCTTGATAAACGCCAGTTCATTACGCTCGGCGTCCTGGAACGAGAGTTGATTGCCGATGCTCATCGCCTTCCCGTCTACGAAATAGACGTCGTTTCCTGACTCATCCCGAATGGTGAAATCATCACCGAGGCTGAACAGCTTCTGTTTCATGACAAAGCGCATGTGGCCGTATTATCCTGGGTTGTGTTGAGTTATGTTGGATTGTGCCGGATAATCAAATTCTCAGGGTTCGGGATGCATTCCCGTCCCGCCCAGAACCGGCTGGAAGGGCTTACTGGGGCTGCGCTCGTTCCTGCAGCAGCATCCACGAAGTCCCGAACCGATCCCGGAGCATCGCGAAGCGATGTGCATAAAACGTCTCCTGGATCGGCATGAAGATCTCACCGCCATCTGAAAGTAGCGTGTAAACGCGTTCGGCCTGCTCGATGCTATCAAGCATGAGTGTCAGGTAGGCGCTGCGCATTGGCTTGAAGCGATCGGGAGGAACGTCGGCGCCGAGCAGTACGGTGTCGCCGATTTCGAGGCGCGCGTGGAGTACTGCATCCTTCCAATCGGGTGCCATGCTTGTTTCAGGATGCTCTCCGTGTGTGGTGATCATCGCTATTCTTGCACCGAGATGCGCAACATAGAACTCAAAGGCCTGGCGGCAATTGCCGCCATAGTTGAGGTAGGTGTACAGCCTCATGAGATTTCTGAGCTCCTGATTGTGAGAATGTCGGCGATTCCGAAGCTGAGCCTTCGCTCCGGCAGGTAGTAGCACCGACAGGAGGTTATTGATGCCTGCATGCTAGACCAGCTTCCCGATGCGGATGTCATGGCCGCGAAGATCGCCGCTCCTAGACGATTCAAGTCGGAACGGAATCAATCTCTTCGATCCTCCGCTGGTGCCTACCCCCATCGAACGGAGTCTCCAACCACTTGTCGAGGATCTGGAGTGCCAACTCTTCCGACACCATCCGCTCTCCCACCGACAGCACGTTCGCGTTGTTGTGCCGCCTGCCTAGCTCGGCGCTCTCAAGATTCCAGCACAACGCCGCGCGCACGCCTCGAACTCTGTTCGCGACCATCGCCTCGCCGTTCCCGGAGCCGCCGAGCACGATCCCGCGCTCCACGTCACCACTCGCGACTGAATCTGCGACAGGACGACAGAACAGCGGATAATCCACCGGCTGCTCGGAGTCCGTCCCAAAATCCTTCACCTCGTGACCAAGTTGCGTGAGATGTGCCCTGAACATTTCCTTGTAGCGGAATCCCGCATGATCCGAGCCGATTGCAATGCGCATTTGACAAGAAATTGATGATGGTGGGTGATGGAAACGCCAAGGTAAGGCGTCCGCGTAAGAACGATGGGCCGGTCCCACCCTGAATTCTACCGCACGGTCCGGAGCGCCGGTGTTCGTGTGAAGATCCACGACGAGTATGCCAGGACGACTACAGCGCAGCCGCCGATCGCCCAGTCCACGCCAACGTAGCGCGCCAGGGCTCCGGATATGAACGACCCGATCGGCACTAGACCCACTGCAACGAACACGTACGCGGACACGACCCGACCTCGCAGCTCATCCGGCGCGATGGACTGCATGAGGCCATTCGCGAGTGCGCCGCTCAGCATCATGCTGAAGCCCACAATGATCAACATCAACGCCGCGGGTAGCATCACGTGCATCAGCGAGAACACTATCAGGCCACCCGCGAACCCGTAGGACGACAGGATGAAGATCCACCCCCGAGGAACGCGCTGACCAAGCGTCGAAAGCGACAGCGCGCCTGCCAGCGCGCCGATGCCGACGCATGTCAGCAGTACGCCGTAACCGCCAGCACCCGAATGCAGGATGTTGCGCGCCACCACCGGCATCATTGCCAGAAACGGCATTCCGAATATCGCATTGACGGCGACAACGCGAACCAGCACGTTCACCAGCGGCGTGTCGCGCATGTACCTGAACCCTTCGAGCAACCCCTCGAGCGGCGACGCAAGCGTCTGCACCCGCTGCCAAACCGGAACGCGGATCATGAACAACCCGGCCAGCACCGCCAGATAGCTGAGCGCATTCAATCCAAAGCACCATTTGGCGCCCAATGTGCCGATCACTATTGCCGCGATGGTGGGCCCGATGACACGCGCGAGGTTGAACCCGGCGGAATTGAGCGCGATTGCATCCACAAGATCCTCGCGCCCTACCAGCTCCACGATGAAGCTCTGACGCGCGGGAATCTCGAATGCGCTGATGATCCCGTTCGCCGTCGCGAGTATGATCAGCCAGTGGATCGTGAGGTGATTCGTCGCGGTGAACCACCAAAGCACCGACGCCTGGACCAGCAGAAGCGACTGCGCGATGCGCACAAGCTTGAGCTTGTCGTGCCGGTCAGCAACAACTCCCCCATACAGTGACAACAGCAGCACCGGCAGCGAAGACGCGCCCGCAACTATACCAACCATCAGCGCGCTGTTCGAGAGCTGCAGCGCGAGCCAACCCTCGCCCACCGACTGCATCCACGTCCCGATCAGCGACAGGGTCTGGCCGCTCCAGAATATTCTGAAGTTCCGGTGAACGAGCGGTCGAAACGGGTTGCTGTGGGCCGGTGCGGTCACGCCGGAAATGTATTGAGTACCCGGTGTATTATTCAGACATGCGGTTCCATACCTACTCCAAGTTCAGCCCGGAGATGGCCGACGCGGTCGATCTTCAGTCGCTGCTGGATAAGATGGCCGACTTTCTGCTGCAGTCCGGCTTCGCTGGCGGCGAGCACTTCCACCCATACTGGGGGATGACGGGCGAGGATGCGGACCGCTCGGTCGATGCGCTGCGCGACGCGATCCTCAATGCGATGATCGAGAGCGGCCAGTTCACTCCGGAGATGCTCGACGCGCTGCGCGGCAACGGTGATGAGGACGCTCAGGAGAAATTGGCGAAGTTCCTCGACGATCTCATCGAGCGCCTCACCAGGGAGGGTTACCTCAAGGTCGACGCGCCGCCCCAGATGCCGGCGGGGCACCAGGCCGTCGAAGGCAAGGGCAGCCTCGCGCACGCGGCTTCCAGGTCGGTCCAGTTCAACCTCACCGACAAGGGCGTCGACTTCCTGGGCTACAAGGCGCTCCGCCACATCATGAGCTCGCTCGGCAAGTCCAGCTTTGGATCGCACGACACGCCCTATCTCTCCACCGGGATCGAGTCGGACGGATGGAGCAAGGAATACGAGTTCGGCGACGTTCTCAACCTGGACGTCAACGAGACGCTCAAGCGCTCCATGGCGCGCACGGGATCACTGACGGTGCCGCTGGATCTCGATTACGGCGACCTGATGGTGCACCAGGCGGAGTACAGATCGTCGTGCGCGACGGTGCTCATGCTCGACACGTCGCACTCGATGATCCTGTACGGTGAGGATCGGTTCACCCCCGCCAAGAAAGTCGCGCTCGCGCTCACTCACCTGATCCGCACGCAGTTCCCCGGCGACTCGATTCGCATCGTCCTCTTCCACGACTCGGCCGAAGAAATTCCGGTCTCCGAGCTCGCGCGCGCTCAGGTCGGCCCGTACCACACCAATACGGCCGAAGGTCTCAAGCTCGCGCGGCGCATACTCATGTCGCAGAAAAAGGACATGCGCCAGATCGTCATGATCACCGACGGCAAGCCCAGTGCCCTGACTCTTCCCGACGGGCAGATCTACAAGAATTCGATGGGACTCGACATGAACGTCGTGTCCGAGACGCTGCGCGAGGTCGCCGACTGCAGGCGCTCGGGCATCGTAATCAACACCTTCATGCTCGCGCGCGATCGCGCGCTGGTTGAGTTCGTCAAGCGTGTGTCGGCGATCGCGAAGGGAAAGGCATACTTCACGAACACGATGACGCTCGGTCAGTTCATCCTGATGGACTTTCTACGCAAGAAGACGCGAACGGTATCGTAGCTTCACCGCGTCGTCATCCCGCCAAAGCCCTCACCGTCATCCCCACGAAAGCCCTCACCGTCATCCCCGCGAAAGCGGGGATCCCCGCTTCCGCGGGGATGACGAGCCGTTTCCTCAGCCCGTGTACAGGTACGCGCAGTGCTGCTCCTGCGCGCGTCCGATCGCTATGACCATCGCAGGCACCAGAATCACGCCGGGAATCAGCGACGCCGTCAGGTCGCGCTCGATCTCCTCGGCAGTCCCGAACTTCTTCTGATCCGCGAAGCCGGCGGCCATTCCGCGCAATGCCGTCCTGCACGACAGGACAACTACGCCGGCGGCCAGCGCTTCTCTTATGCCAGGATCCTCGTCGGTGCCGGCGTAGTAGATGTTGCGATTCGCAAAATTGTCCGACTTGGGCGATTCCTTGACGTCGAAGAACTTCCCGAAACCGTATTTCTCCCAGGCGGCATCGACATAGGTCGTCGCGCCCGTCTTTCCGTGCGCGGCGAGTACCGAGTCCACTTCGCTCGGATTCACACCATATTCCTTGGGGTACGCTTCCTTGTACCGCTTGGCGTACTCGATTCCCTTGGTCCACTTGTCGTGCGCATGAAACAGCTGGCGATGCGTGCCCCTGAGTGCACTGAGCCACGCCTCGGGCTCGTCGCCCGGCGCCGGCCGCGCGTCGGCCATTGCAGGTCGCGGCACGAGTGCGGCCGCTCCCGCGATTGCGACTACGCGCGCGACGAAATCTCTCCGGCTCGCCTTCGAACTGAACATCACTGCTCCTTGGTCGGGTTGTCAGCGGAAGTACGGAGCCCAATTTACAGCACCAGGCCCCCTCCGGCTGCGTTCGACACAGCCGGAGAAGCTCTTAGCCGCAACGGCCTCGTCCCGCCCGGCGTATCAGATGATGCAACACGCGACCGATAGGCGATGACCGAGCCCACCAGTAACCGCGAGCGATGGCATCCCGGCACGCTGCAGCGGCGCATCGAAATCGCCCTGGCGACGAGCGCGGTGGTGGTCATAGCGCTCGTCTACACGGCAACTCATCTCCTCGCACCCGCGTTGTTCACGCACTTCGAGCACGCGCCCGAGCTTGCGGCAATGCCAAAGCGCACGACCAACGCCAAGCACGTGAAGGGAGACCCTGTAAACCTGGCCGCAGTCGGGACCCTCGAAGAGCTCACTGCTGCGATGCGCGCCGCCGGTTGGACCGTGGCTGCGCCAGCAAACCGAAGCACCGACATCGCCATCGCCAGGAGCGTCATCTTCAACCGCCCGGACTCGGCCGCGCCCGTGAGTCCGCTCTACCTGTTCGACCGCGCTCAGGACATTGCATTCGAGCGCGAGGTCGGCCACAGCGCGCGAAGCCGCCACCACGCCAGGTTCTGGCTCGCCGACAGCGTGACCCACAACGGTCGCCCCATCTGGCTCGGCGACGCAACCTTCGATCTCCGTGCAGGTCTGAGCCACCGTGGTTTCCACCCGACGCATCACATCGCGCCAGATGTGGACGAGGAGCGCGATACCCTCGTGACAGATCTCATCCGCGCCCGCCAGGTCGCACAACTATTCACGGTTTCCGGAATGGGAATCCGCGTGGAATCGCACAACGCCGAGGGCGACAGGTTCGACACGGATGGTGAGATGGCCGTCGTCGTGCTATCGACAGGCAATGCTCCAGCCGCGCACACCGATACCCTTCCCGCGCCCGCACCCGTTGTGCTCAAGGACAGATTCTGGCGCTGGGCCCACGCCCTCTGAGCCGACACACTTGAGGCCGATGGGCGCGCATCGTGCGATGGTAACTGGTTGTCACCATCAAACGGAGAACTGAATGCCTACACGAAAGGCAAGCGCGATCTGGGAAAAAGGAGTCAAGGACGGAAAGGGCTCGTTCAAGGGCGAGAGCGGAACGGTAAACGGCAACTATTCCTTCGGCTCGCGCTTCGAGAGTCAGCCGGGATCAAACCCGGAGGAACTCCTCGCTGCAGCCGAAGCTGCATGCTTCTCCATGGCCCTCGCGCTTGGTCTCGAGAAGAGTGGAACGCCTGCACAGAGCGTCGAGACCAGTGCGGCGTGCACCGTCGAGAAATCGGACGACGGTTTCAGGATCACCACGATGAGCCTGCTCGTTAACGCAAAGGTCGCCGGACTGGACGACGCGAAGTTTCAACAGATAGCGCAGGCGACCAAGGATGGTTGTCCGGTCTCGCAGGCGCTCAAGGGCAACGTCAACATCACGCTGACGGCCAAGCTCGTGTAGTCACGACGTCGTCATGCGCGCCACGACCGAATCAACACACTGACGGACGCGGTTCGGCGCGCGGACGAGTCCCAATTCGACAGGGCGCCGTCTGGCCGACGGCTCCCTGTCGCGCATTCCGTTTCGAGCTACTTCTTGTTGCCGACGTTGATCGTCTGAACGAACTCGCGTTCCGCGTGGCCGGTATAGATCTGCCGCGGCCGCGCGATCTTCTGCTCCTTGTCGAGCAGCATCTCCTCCCACTGCGACAGCCAGCCAGCCATGCGCGCGATTGCGAAGAGCACCGTGAAGTACTCTGTCGGGAAGCCCATCGAGCGGTAGATGAGACCGGTGTAGAAGTCGACGTTCGGATACAGCTTGCGCGAGACGAAGTAGTCGTCCTGCAGCGCAATACGCTCCAGCTCGAGCGCGATCTCGAGGCCGCGATCGACCCCAGTGATCTTGAATACCTCGTCGGAGAGCTTCTTCACGATCTTCGCGCGCGGGTCGTAGCTCTTGTACACGCGATGTCCGAAGCCCATCAACTTGCCGCTGCCGCTCTTCACCGTCTCGATGAACGCCGGCACATTCTGGATCGTGCCTATCTCCTCGATCATACGCAATACCTGCTCGTTCGCGCCGCCGTGCAGCGGCCCAAACAGCGCTGCGACACCAGCCGACATCGCCGAGAATGGATCGACGTGCGAGGAGCCGACGACACGGACCGCGCTCGTCGAGCAGTTCTGCTCGTGATCGGCGTGCAGGATGAACAGCACCTCGAGAGCGCGCGCAAATGTCGGATTCGCGTCGTAGCGCGGCTCGGTCATCCGATTGATCATCGAGAGAAAATTCTCGACGTAGGACAGTGAGTTGTCCGGATAGACAACCGGCAATCCCTTGGAGTGACGATACGAGAACGCCGCGATCGTAGGCGTCTTCGCGAGCAGGCGGATCACCGAAATGTTGCGCTGTTCTGGATCGAAGATCGCCCGCGCGCCGGGATAGAACGACGAGAGCGCCGCGATCGAGCTCTGCAGCATCGACATCGGATGCGCGTCGTACCTGAATCCCTGAAGAAAGTTGCGAATGTTCTCGTGCACGTACGTGTGGTACGTGATGTCCTTCTCGAACTTGTCGTATTCCGGCTGCGTCGGCAACTCACCGTGACGTAACAGCCATGCCACTTCCAGAAACGACGCCTTCTCCGCGAGCTGCTCGATGGGATACCCGCGATACCGCAGGATGCCCTTGTCGCCGTCGATGTAGGTGATGGAACTGCGGCAGGACGCGGTGTTCATGAACGCCGGATCATACGATAGCAAGCCCACGTCATCCGGGTCTGCCGTCTTTATCTGGCGGAGATCGGCGGCGCGGATAGCGCCGTCCTTGATCGGAAGGCCAAAGCTCTTGTCGGTCCGCTGATCCTTGATCGCGATCGTGCCAGCGGACTTGTCCGTGGGCTGAGTGGTACCGGGTGTGGTCATCTTGGATGAGCCGTTCTTGGTAGGGGTTTCGATGCGAAATCTAGCGGGTACGTTGCGCATCCAAAACGTTCGGCCCACCTAGCCATGTCCGGTGCTCCCAAAGCCGCCGTCGCGGTCGGTGGTGCGATGCACTTCCGCCTCCTCGAACTCGAGCACTTCGTATCTCGCGATCACCATCTGGGCAATTCGCTCTCCATGCGAGATCTGCAACGGTGCCGATCCGTCGTTCCGAACCAGTACGCCCCACTCGCCGTTGTAATCCGGGTCGATCGTACCGGGCGCGTTCGCGATCACGAGCGACGTCTTGAAACTCGTCCCGCTGCGCGGCCGGATCTGCGCCTCGTAGCCCTCCGGAAGCGACGCACGGAACCCCAGTGGGACGATAGCGCGCTCACCAGGTCCAACCTCCAGTACGACCTCCTCCCCGAACGTCCTCGGCACTCCGTCGTACTGCCGCCCGCCGCGGCTGAGCCGAACCGGTGACCCTGCGATGAGAAACGCTCGTAAATCATAGCCCGCGCTGTGCGTCGTGGCCCGCGACGGAAGCTCCACGCCGCCGTGGAGCCGCTCGAAACGAATTGTCCTGCGCTCGGAGATCATCCGGCCCAATCTAGTCCGGCCCGTGGAGCCCGGAGCGGGCCACGTGTGCGGGTTGCGGTCGAGGCTGTATTTTTTGATTTATGAACGAGATCGACGCGCTCCTCACCGAAGAGCGAAAGTTTCCGCCACCCGCCGGATTTGCAGCGAGCGCGGTTGTCCGGGACCCGACCATCTACGAAAAAGCCGCGGCGGATCCTGAGGCGTACTGGGCCCAGGAGGCGGGACGCCTCGACTGGTTCAGACCGTGGGCGCAGGTGATGGACTGGCAGCCGCCGCACGTCAGGTGGTTCGTCAAGGGCAAACTCAACGCCGCGGCCAACTGCGTCGACCGCCACGCGCTTGGCGCGCGCCGCGACAAGCCCGCTCTAATCTGGGAAGGCGAGCCCGGCGATCAGCGCACCATCACATATGGTGAGCTGTACGACGAAGTGCGGCGTTTCGCAAACGTCCTCCGGACGCTCGGTGTGACGAAGGGCGACCGCGTCGCGATCTACCTGCCGCTCATCCCCGAGGCCGCCATTTCAATGCTGGCGTGCGCGCGCATCGGCGCCATTCACTCGGTCGTATTCGGTGGGTTCTCGCCCGACTCGTTGCGCGACCGAATCATCGACGCAGAGGCGAAGGTGCTCGTCACCGCTGACGGCGGATACCGTCGGGGGAACGTCGTACCGCTCAAGGCGAACGCAGACACCGCCGTCGCGCAGACACCGTCGATCGAGCATGTGATTGTCGTTCAACGAAATAACCGCGTTGGAGGCCCGCAGCTCGCGTGCGGCATGAATCCGTCGCGCGACCTCTGGTGGCACGAGCTCATGAAGGACGCAGCGACCGAATGCGCGCCCGAGCCGATGGATGCGGAGGATGTGCTGTATATCCTCTACACGTCCGGAACCACGGGGAAGCCGAAAGGCGTGGTTCACACCACCGGCGGCTACATGACCGCCGTCACCAGCAGCACGCGCATCGTGTTCGACCTGCGAGACGATGATGTGTTCTGGTGCACGGCCGACGTCGGTTGGGTCACCGGTCATTCGTACCTCGTTTATGGGCCGTTGTCGAACGGCGCCACATGCGTGATGTACGAGGGTGCTCCCGACTGGCCCGACAAGGATCGCTTCTGGGCGCTGATCGCGAAGAATCGCGTGACGATCCTCTACACCGCGCCCACGGCCATTCGCGCTTTCATGAAGTGGGGCGACGAGTACCCCACTCGGCACAATCTCTCTTCACTGAGACTGCTCGGATCGGTAGGGGAGCCGATCAACCCGGAAGCGTGGATGTGGTATGCGGAGCACATCGGCCACAACCGGTGCCCGATTGTCGATACGTGGTGGCAGACCGAAACGGGCTCGATCGTGATATCGCCGCTACCGGGCGTCACTGCAACAACGCCAGGAAGTGCCACGCGACCGCTCCCAGGGTGCAGCGTGGATCTTCTGGATTCGAACGGGCGTTCGATTGAGATTGGCGGAGGATTTCTGGCGATCACCCGTCCGATCCCGTCGATGCTTCGGACCATCTGGGGGGATGACGAACGCTACCGGGAGACTTACTTCTCCAAATGGCCTGGCCGGCCCGACCTGTACTTTCCCGGCGACGGAGCCAAGCGTGATACGGACGGGAATTTCTGGATCCTGGGCCGAGTGGACGACGTTCTGAACGTCGCGGGCCACCGGATCGGGACCATGGAGGTGGAGTCGGCGCTGGTGGAGCATCCGGCGGTGGCCGAGGCGGCGGTGGTCGGGAGAACCCATGACCTGAAGGGACAGGCGCTCGCGGCGTTTGTCACCGTGCGTGCGAGCCACCAGAGCTCGCCGGCGCTTGCAGCGGAGCTCAAGCAATTCGTGGCCGACAAGATCGGAGCGATCGCGCGTCCGGACGACATAATCTTTTCGGCGGACCTCCCGAAGACGCGGTCGGGGAAGATCATGCGCCGTTTATTGCGTGATGTCGCGGAAGGGCGGGCGCTGGGCGACACCACGACCCTCGCCGACCCTGCCGTGGTCGAGGCTCTTAAGGCACAATACGAATCCCTGGAATCATGATTTTCCGCTCCTTGTTCCCTGAATCACTTTTCGGCCGCCGGTTGCATCCCAACGCCGAACGCCGGCTGCGGCTCGCTCAGGCGCGCGCAGATGAGACGATTATTCGTGCGCACGTGGACAACGCGCTCATGTTCGTGGACACGCTCGCAGAAGACCTCTCGTTCGACCGCGCGATCGACACCTACATTCGCGTGATGGCGATTCCGGAGCCGCTGGCGAGTGCGGTGGCTACTCGCGCGCTGGTCACATTGGGCCGCGATCTCGTACCATTCCGCCGCCGCGCGCGCGAGGATGGCGAGGAAGACGTCGAAGTGAAGCCGCGAGTGCGCATGGACGACGCTGCAGCGAGACAGCGATCCATACGGCGTGTGTAGCGGTCGTTGCCGGTACCTGACTCGGTTGCTCGCGTTTGAAGATCAACGGTCGAGCCTGGCCGGCGTTCGTTCGAGAGTCTGTGTCTGACGCAGCTTCGGATCCTGCATGACTAGCCCCACACTCTGGTTGGCCGCTCAGTGGACAGCGGCAACCGGAGGTTTTGCTGTCGTCGCCGGCTTCGCGCTCGGCAGAACGTCGGAGTCATGTCGGCGCTACTGGTGGTTAAGGGCGTTCGGGTGGCTCTGCGCGTCGTGTACCTTTGGGCCCTTCATAACGGCGCTCATGATTGGGGTTGCGGGCGCGCCATTTGCACCGGGGGATGCGCTCGACCGCCTCGGCGTCGCCGGTTCGGGTATACTCATTGTCACGACGTTATTTGGCTATTACGCGCTCGTGTTCTTCGCGCTTCCGTACCTGCCGCTTTTTCTGTTGTGGGGTAGGCTGGGGCCGCGACTGGGATGGCTCGAGCTTACCAGGACAGGTGTGTGTGTGAGTGCGGCGCTTCTCGCGCTGCCAGGCGCGGTGATTCCGTCTGTCATGTACGCCAACATGTCCGCGCCTTTTGGCTTCGCCACTCCTCGTGAGTTGCTCGAATTTGGTGGAACAATCTACGCAGCAACGCTGCTCTGCATCGCCGCCCCGCGCTTATTGCTACCCGCACTTGCACCGGGGACTTTCGGCGCGAGTCCAGCTACGCAGGTCGGCCCCACCAGACCTGGGAAGTTCAAGCTCAGCATTCACTGACTTTCTGTTCGGGCCGAACCAAACACGGCGGTATTTGGGTTTTGCTTGGGAGTGTGGAGCTCACCCGATCTGACCGGCGGCGGTGACAACTTCGTTCGGGTCAAAGGATGTAGCACCTGCAGAGGCACCGGCTTCCAAGGTCGATCGGCGTGTTTGAGTTGGTCGATGAACGACGCATTGCGAACCGCGACGGCGAAAGGTACGACTCGGTGATGCTGGGGCCCCTGACGATGAAGTACGTCTTCGATTCTTACGACGGGCTCCGCACGACGACGAGCCTTCCCAACACGTCGACGCGAACGGACCAGTACACGACCAACAACGAGTCATTCAGCTGGTCGTATACTGACACGACGGCGAACCCACTCTACCGGCGATCGGAGCGACTCGATTCACTAGGCCGCGTGAGCTCAGAAGTGATGGGCTATCCGCACGCTCAGTGGGCCTCGATCTATCAGTTGAATCGGAGACCGGCGTACGACTCGCTGGGTCATGCGCGCCAGGTGGCCTGGAGCTACCAGACGTGCATGGCGTGGCCGGGATCAAACGCCGACTCACTCTCGGCCGATCTGGGCTGGAGATACGCATGCAGTCCGACGCCCATGTTCTCCGAGGTATACACGTACGACGCCGTTGGGAACCGGACCGACAACAGCATGGCCATCCACACGGGGAACCGGCTGTACACGGTGGCGTGGGCGACGTACGAGTACGACGCTGATGGGAACCTCATACGCCGGACGGATACGAACACGGGCCAGGTGCGGCAGTTCTACTGGGATGCAACTAGCCACCTGGACAGCGTACTCGTATCAGGCGGCGGGCTCGCGGCGTACCGGGTGGATTACAGGTACGATCCCTTCGGACGTCTCGCGTGGCGAGCTGCGACCAACGCACCGGTCGGCTCGGGGCAGCGGATGTATCTGTACAACAGGTCCGACTTGGGCAAGGAAGTCAATCTCGTAACGGGTAACACTACGGAGTACGAGTACGACGGCACGGACCGGCCGATCATGTCGGTCGAGCGGAACTCAGCAGGCACCGTACTTGTGAGCCGGACGTACATGATGGACGGCTTGGGGAGCGTGATCGGTAGCGTGCTGGATAATTCCACGGGAGCCGCGCTTCTTTACGACTCGTGGGGGAACATCATGACGGACACGACGGCGACGACACGTCTCAACACGCTACGGTTCGGGTTCAAGGGCATGCTATATGATGAGACGCTGGGTCTCGACACCGCACGAGCACGGTGGTACGATCCCGAAGTGGGACGGTTCTTAAGTGACGATCCGATCGGACTCTCAGGTGGAATCAATCAGTATGCGGTCGCGGGAACCGATCCGATCAATCTTAGGGATCCCGGTGGTCTTGCTTCCTGTGCAGGAGTGAGCATCAACGCAGATAGCTGCGGAGACCCACTGACGGTTGGACCTGGCGGTGGAATCGGAGACCCCATTGGATCCGCGGACGGAGGATTTGGCGGGTCAATTGGCGGCGCTGGAGGTGGGCCAGGAGTTCGACCGCTAACCCCTGCCGAAAAGGCCGAGCTCGGTAATATGTGTCTCGTGATTGACTGCGACAAGGTACGGCTACACATACCAAGCAATAATGCAATCGATGAGATCGACCGTAAGCTCTGGATCGCGTATAGCGGAGGTGCGCCAGCAATTACGCCAAACAATAGTATCTACATCAAGACTCTGAATGATGACGGGAGTGTCGATTTGGAAACGCTCGCACATGAAATGACTCACGTATATCAATACCAGCAGGGACTCGGGCCTTGGGAATATGGCTGGGTTGCTGTTGCCACCCAATTAAGGAGGATATTTGGCCACGATCCTTATAGCCTAAGCGGCGTGGGGCCTCAAACTCAGTTTGGGAGCCTTGGTACTGAGCAGCAGGCTCAAGTCGTAGGCCTCTGCATCGGCAGACAGGCAATGTGTTCACTTTCACCTTTTCACCCATGAGAGCGATCAGGATTGGGGCAAGTAATACGCTTGTCTTGGTCATCCTGGTTGCGCTGTGCCTGGGCTGCACACGAGGCGGCGCGATCTGGCTTCAGCACGGCTCAGACGCCACGCACTTAGTGTTTGGCATTGCCGAAGATCACGCTGATGGGCATCCTCTACCTCCGCTAGACGGATTTAGCGTCGCCCAATACCCATGTCGAGGTAGTCAACCCGAAGCAATCGCGATTTGGTCTTTCGGCCCGATATCTCGGAAGCAGGCAGCTACCATAGTTACTCGTGTAACCTACGGCACGTTACCCCCCGGATATGAAGTCCATCACATCGCGGTACCAATGCGTGCGGGATGCTACGTAGCATCCTTCGATGCGGACGGGTACTACGCCCATTTGGAGTTTGTGATTACGTCGGATGGTGCGGCGCTGGCACTCCGATAGCCTATATCGGGAGCGCTTTTCGGGCAGACTGGGCCGGCATTACCTTATCTGAGACCTAACCCTGCATCGGCTTGGCGTATTGCTGGAACCGGACACGAGCTTTATTCAACGAATCTGATCAGAGCTCTGTCAGATTGTGTGGAAACGCGCGTCAGGCGGCGAGTTTTTCTCTGGCACGTTTGACGACACGAACAGAAGCGCGGATACCATCGTGGTACTTGACGCGGGCATAGACTTCGGCTAGTAAATGCGGTGCGTTCAGTTTCCTAAATTCCTGCCGCACCAAGAGTAATCTCTTCCAGCTCAAGGCCGTTGCATTTCCGCCTTTCTTCAATCATTTCGCCGGTCCGGTGCGGAGTCGGACTGCTGCAAATGGTGACTCGACAATATTGGTCGTCCGAATGTGCTTCCAGTGCGGTTCCGGGAAGTTGTAGTGCGTCGCCATCCGTTCCTAGTCTCGTTCCAGCCGCTCGCCTTCGTCCAGATGAATACTCCCCCGCAAACGCTCTGCGGCAGTGTTGCGGGTAGCTCGGCGCCGCCGCGATAGACTTCTATTACCGCAACGGCTGATGGCGGAATGAAGTCGATCAAGTCGCTTCCGTGGAGAGTGTCGCCAGGAACAGGCTTGCGCGGCCCTTGGTCATCAAAGTGCGGATCTGCGAGCCGTGCCCCATCAATGAAAACGGGCATTCCGTACTTGCAGCCCGGAGTCAGAATCGAGACAATCCCTCGGACACTGTTGACAGCGCCGTCCTTCGTCACTTCCGTCCCGGTCGTGTATTGGAACATCTGGGTCGTACGAATCGGGTGGACCCGCTCGATATCTGCGGCAGTAATGTAGGTCCCTTGACCATTTCGAACGCGGTCTGCGACATCAGGAGGAAGGCGCATGATCTCACCCTGCGTGTCCTGTATCGAGACACTCGACAGCGTATGGGCCATCGCCGCCATGATCACGTCGACGCCGGTGACGTCCGACGCTTGCACCGTTACCGAAACTGTCGTAGGCACGAGCCCGATGCGTCGAAAGCGTAGCAGGTGGAGTCCCGGCGGAATGCTGTCGATGCGGTAGCCGCCTCCCGAAAGGGTGCGCGTCTTCGCGAACGGCGCATCCAGCATCACCACCTCCACGAGCGGGATCGATGCGCCGCTGACATCGACCACCGTTCCATCGATTGCGCCCAGCGCGATCCCGGCAACCGGACGGGCGGCAGTTGCCTGAGCAGCAACGGTTCGATCTACCGTCGTGCAAATCATCGCGAAGCAGATCGCAAGACGCGCTAGAGCAACGGGCTTTTGCATATGTCACCTCAATGAAGGCCCGTAGCAATTGGACCGCAATCGGCTGGAGGAGTGAACCAGGTCCCCCGCAAATCCTCTCAGCGCCTAGCTGCCCACACCATCGCCTCGCGCACGCAACTCATCGCCACCCTTCGCCGCCACGTCCACCACGTCCACCACGCTCACGACGAATATCAGCGTTACGATCACCGCCGACATTACGCAGTACCTGCAGATCGCGTCGATGACAAACAACTCGAGATACGTGAGCCACGCAGAGAACGCGACGCCGATCCCGGACATCGCGGCGAGAAGATATGATATCTCCCGGCGGCCGGCGTAGCTCGGCGCAGTCCCGACCACCGCGACAATCAGCGTCGTGACGTAGAACCCAAGTCCCCACATCGCCACCGGCGCACCAAAGAACACCGCCCACTTGCTCGAGTTCACGCGCTCGCACGATCCGAATCCGCATGCGAGATGACCGATCGTTCCGACCTTGTACAACGTGAGGTACAGCGCGACGAACACGCCCGCGAGCGCCAACGCAGCAATGATCATTCGTCGCACGCGCGTCCCAGCCTACTTCGCTGGAGCGGCCGCTGCCGGCGACGTCTTGGCGGCAGCAGCGGCATCGTCGACCGCCTTCTTCAATACGTCGTACGGAATCGAGCCCGCGAACATCTTTCCGTTGATGAAGAACGTCGGCGTCTGATTCACGTTGCGCTTGAAACCCTCCGCCGCATTCGCATTGACGCGCGACTGGTACTTCTTCGACTCGAGGCACTGGTTGAACTGCGTCGCGTTCAATCCGAGAGTCTTGGCGTAGCCCTCGAACACCGGCACTGGATTGTCTGTGACCTGCGTCGCGCCGTCCGGGTTGAGACCCCATGCATCCTGTCCGGCGAAAAGCTGGTCGTGCATCTGCCAGAACTTCCCCTGCTCGTCCGCGCACGCCGCTGCGTTCGAAGCAGTCACCGTATTGTGGTGCATTGGAAGAGGGAAGTCGTAGTATTTGTAGTACGCCAGACCCGCATCGACGATATTCTTGCGCACATCGGGCTCCGTGACAGTCGCGAACGAGCCGCAGACGGGGCACTCGAAGTCAGCGAACTCCTCGATCACAACGGGAGCGCTGGAATTGCCGACCATGTACGGCTTGGGCGGCCCCGCCTTCGCGTAATCTCGCTGAGCCGCGGCATACGCTGCCTGCGCTTCGGCGCCACCGGTGCCCGCGCTGGAATCTCGCGTGAGATAGTAGATCGCGCCGGCGCCGATGATCGCTATCACGGCGAGCACCGCGTAGAAATTGCGTCGCGACGCCGGTGCGGATGCCACGGTTCTTGCGTTCCTGGGAGGATTATTATTCGCCA
>JALYTX010000107.1 GCA_030854055.1 Gemmatimonadota bacterium
CATTTGTGGTCGTCGCCCTCTTTGCTTTCGTCTCCGTCGGTCTGTATCCCGGCCGGCTTCAGAAATTCGTGCGGCGCAGAGACGCCTGAATATCCTTCCGTCGATCGGTGATGTTGGCGGCGGCACGGAGGTTATTGAGGAACTCCTGGATGCGCCCCTGCTGCATGGAGTTCAGGTACTGGGAGCGCAGCTGCTCTTTCGCTGAGTCGAAGGCCTTTCGGTCCGCCTCGACCCGGCGGTCCACCGTCATGACATAAACTGCACCGTCGGTAACGATTGGCTCGCTCACAGTGCCCGCAGGGAGAGCAAAGGCTGCTCCCACCACCCGCCCGGAGTTGGGGAGTTGCGGCAAACCCGACGTGCGCGTGAAGGTTTCGCTCCGCGTCGTCCGCGTGTTGAGGATCTGGCCCGCCTGGGTGATGCTGCTGGCAGATGCCGCAATTGCGAACTTGCGCGCCGGGTCCCCCTCGCTCTGCACGGCCTTCTGTCTCGCCAGCAACGTATGAATATCGTTCTTCACCACGTCGAGCGATTGTGCTCCTCCCGGTGTAAGGGCATCCAGACGCGCCATGTAGTAGCCGTGCTCGTCGTCGAAAAGATCACTGCTCTCGCCCACCTTTCCGCCGAACGCCCATGCCGATACGCTGGGCACCGATGCGCCGTCCTCGAGGAGCGGCTGCCCTTCTGTCACGTCGGCAGTGAACGTGCGAAGGCCCAGCGCCTTGACCGCGGCATTGAACTTGTCCGGTGTCTCCGCGGACGCTGCCATTTTGGAAAGACTGTCAGCCTTCCGGTCGGTGCGGTCAGCATTCGAGTCGCTCTGCGCGATCTTGAGGAGGATGTGATGCATCGCGACCGTATCACCATTCCGCGAATCGACGCGAATGAGGTGATACCCGAACTGGGTCAGAACCGGGCCGGAAAGCTCGCCCGGCTTGAGCGACGCGGCTGCCGTCTCGAACGCGGGCACGAAGCGGCCCTTGACGCCCTTGCCGAGATCGCCGCCACGAACCGCAGAGCCGGAGTCCGCGGACTCCGCCTTCGCCATGTCCTCGAACTTGGCGCCCTTCAGGATGCTATCCCTGATTGCAACGATGTGGCTGCGTACCGCGGCACTATCGCTGGCTGTGATGACACGCGGAATCGACGCAACTGTGACGCGCGCGCGGCCGGCCCGTGTCATGTCCTTCTTGTGTGCGTCGTAGTAAGCGCGTACTTCGTTGTCGCTCACCGGTGTGGCGGCGATCTGAGCGTCGGTAGGCGTGAACGACGCATACGTGATCTGCGCGGAGTCGTGCGCGTCGCGATAGTTCATCCAGAGCGCGGCGTCGGAAGCCCACAGACCCGATGTCACCTGCTGATACAGCTTCTGCTTCGGGATCTCGTCGCGATAGTAGCTCTCGAGCTGCATCAACAGCCCACTCTGCTTCGCGCTCGGACTCGCGAGGAAGCGCTGATATTTGGCGAGATCAAATTGCCCGTTGGTCTGCAGCTCTGGCGACTGCATGAGCTGCGGCGGCGGACTGTACTTCGCGGCGTTCGTTAGCTCGTCCACTGTTACCGTGATGCCGCGCCGCCGCATCTCCTGGCGGAGCAGCGCATCGTTGACGAGCTGGTTGTACGCCTGGTCCTCGATCGCGCGCTGCTGATCGAGCGACACTTGCTCGCCCGTGTTCGCGGATCGTTGCTGCTCGAGCTGTGATGACAGTTGCTGCCAGGTCGTGACGAGGATGTCCTCGCCGTTTACCGTTGCAACCGCAGTGGTCGAGGTGATCGGGGCGCTGCCGAACAGCCCGGATGACTCGTATAGCAGGAACCCGCCGATAAAGGCGACGGTGACGAAAATCCAGATGTATTTTGCGGAACTCCGCATCGATTGTAGCATAGCCCGGTAAGCTGTTCCCCAGAGTGGACAAAATCAAGGTTCCGGGAGTATCTTCTCCCCCTAACGCCGCAGTCGGCGAGACAGACGTTTCCCCATCGAGAGGACGTTGATGGCCGACCCGGGCCGGCTGGAAGAGCTGAAACGCAAGTTCGAGGAGAACCCCAAGCGGTACTTCGCGCCTCTGGCCAACGAATACCGCAAGGCGGGCGAGCCTGATCGTGCGATAGAGCTATGCCGCACGTACCTGCCGCAGCAGCCAACCCACATGAGCGGGTATATCGTCTATGGACAGGCGCTTCACGATGCCGGCCGTGCGGACGAGTCGGCGGCCGTCTTCAGGCAGGCGCTCACGTTGGACCCCGAGAACATCATCGCGCTGCGTCACCTCGGCGACATCGCTCGCGACTCCGGCGATCGGGATGGCGCGCTGCGGTGGTACGGCAAGGTACTGGAGCTCGATCCGCGGAACGAAGAGATCGCGTCGTATATCGGCTCGCTCACGCAGCCGGTCGGCCGGACTTCATTTTCTGGTCCTGAGCGGCAGGCTCCTCCGTCCGTGCGCCCCGAGCCGGAGCCGGACGAATCCGCTGTGCGGCTTGGCGACCTCATTTCCGAGCCGGACGTCGCGATGCCGTCAGCTTTCCCCGCATGGCAGGACGAGTTTGAGGGGACGGCCGGGAATGGGTCGCGGTTCGGGACGGATGAGCCCTTCGAGCCGTTTGGCGCATCGGAGTGGCCGAGCGCTGCCGCTGCGGGAGCGTCCGCCGGCGATGCGGCCAGTGCTCAAGCAGACGTCGGCAAGCCCGTCCTTGAAGGGCCGTGGGGCTCACCAGGCGCTGACGACGCATCGGGCGACGCAACCGTTCCTAAGGGCGATGGCGTTGATTCGGCGCCGCTTGGGGTAGAGACTGCGGCTCGCAGCGGGCAGGGGGGCGCGCCGGAAGCTGCGCGCGTGAAGCCAGCTTCGCCTTTTGTCACCGAGACAATGGCCGAGCTTTACGTGCAGCAGGGACTCCACGGTGAAGCGGTCGCGATCTACAGGGAGCTCGTGCTGCTGCGGGACGACCCGCGGCTACGCCAGCGGATTTCGGAGCTCGAAGCTGCGCAGCCCACGGCGCCGCCGGCCGAAACGGTGCGCGAATTCTTTGCGCGAATCGGCGCTACGCAGCCGCGAGAAACGGTCGTCGGCGCCGCCGCGGCGGAGAAGCAGGGCGGTTCGCCGCTGGCTACACTGTTCGGCGGGCTTCCAGTGAACAGCGACGACGCTAGTGCTGCCGAGCGGCTCTCCGGGGCATTTGGCGCTTCGCGAGCGGGTCACTCGAATTCCTGAGCTGCCCGTGGCTGCCTTGCGGATCGCTGTTATCAACGGTCCAAACCTCAACATGCTCGGCACGCGCGAGCCAGAGATGTACGGCAGGACGACTCTCGAACAGATCGGATCCCGTCTCGAGAGCGTTGCGGCGGAGCTGGACGTCCGGCTCAGCTTTTTCCAATCGAATTCCGAAGGTGATTTGATCACGCGAGTGCAGCAGCTTCGGGGCGCGGCCGACGGTGCGATTGTGAATGCCGGCGCGTACTCCCACACCAGCCTCGCATTGCGCGACGCGTTCGCTGCCGCCGCGGTTCCATTCGTGGAGGTCCACGTTTCGAATGTGCACGCGCGAGAGCGGGAGCGTCACCGCCTGGTGCTCGCCCGCGACGCCGTGGGCGTGGTGTGTGGCCTCGGCGCGTACGGCTACGAGGCGGCGTTGCGCGGCCTCACCGCGCACCTGATCGGGCACGCTCGATGAGTAATGCACCAACGACCAGGCTCGCGCGCGTGGTCGCTTCGCTTACCGACCATCATCTCGACGCGCTGCTTGTGATGGGACGCGCCAATATCCGGTACCTCACCGGGTTCTCCGGGTCGAGCGGCTTGCTGCTGGTGATGCCGCGCGACAGCACGCTTATCACCGACTTCCGATACCAGACGCAGGTCGTGGCCGAAGTCGGCGAGCTGGTTCGCGTCAGGGTCGAGGGCACGAGCCTGTGGGACGGCCTGTGGGCCGAGCTCGCGCAGCTTCCCGGACGTGCGGTAATCGGATTTGGATCGGCACACGTGACCCATCGCGAATTCCAGCGATTTCTGGACGAATCGGCCGGTGCAAGATGGCAGTGGCGGCCGCAGGGCGAGATTGTCGAGAGTTTGCGGGAGTCAAAAGACGAACGTGAGGTCGCGCTTATCCGCGATGCCGCAGCGATGGCTACACAGGCGCTCTCGACCACGCTCCAGCAGGTTCGAACCGGTCTGACGGAGCTGCACGTGGCGGGGATTCTGGAGAAGGCGCTTCGCGATCAGGGGAGCGAGGCACATCCGTTCGAGACCATCGTCGCGTCGGGACCGCGGACGGCGTTGCCACATGCGCGGGCAAGCAGACGCGTGATCGAAGCGGACGACCTGCTGCTTCTGGATTTCGGTGCCGAGTGCGGCGGGTACTGTTCCGATGTCACGCGCACTGTCGTTGTCGGTCGCGCTTCCGATGAGGTGCGGGCCGTCTATGCAATTGTTCGGAACGCCAACGAGCGCGCGTCGCGCGCAGTGCGGACAGGGATGACTGGTTCCGAAGCGGACGCGATCGCGCGGGATTATATATCTGCGGCCGGTTACGGCGAAGATTTTGGTCATTCGCTTGGCCATGGTATCGGGCTTGAGGTTCACGAGGGCCCGCGGCTGGCGCGAACCGCCGATGCGAAACTTCCCGCGGACACTGTCGTGACTATCGAACCGGGCATTTATCGTCCGGAATGGGGCGGCGTTCGAATCGAGGACGACATATATCTCAGCGCGGATGGACCGCGCGTGCTCACCGATTTTACCCACGAACTGCTGGAGTTGTCAGCGTGATTGATCTTCGCTACGTCAAGAAGCTGGTCGATATGCTTGACGAGTCGTCCGTGGACTCGATCGAGATTTCGACGGAGAAGGGAATGAAGATCCGCATTTCAAAGACCCCTCAGCAACGTGGCGGGGTGGCGGTCGCCGCTCCCATGGCCATGCATATTCCCGCCGCTCCCGTACCTGCCGCGGTGAGTTTGCCTGTGCCAACAGCTGAAAGTGCCGCGGCAGCGCGCGCGGACGAGGTGCGAGCGAGCTACCTGGAAGTCAAGTCACCGATGGTGGGCACGTACTACTTTGCTCCAGAACCGGGTGCGAAACAATATGTCAACGTCGGCGACCGCATCTCGAAGGGTCAGACTCTCTGCATCATCGAGGCGATGAAAATCATGAACGAAATCGAATCGGAGTTCGACGGAGTAGTGCGCGAAATCCTGGTGGACAACTCGCAGCCTGTCGAATACGCACAGGTGCTATTTCGCATCGACCCGAACGCCTAGGTTGCATCATGGGTAGCACCGCCGAAGCGGGAACGCCGATCAGCGCGCCGTCGTTCGACTACAAGTCGATCCTGGGCCAGATGGTGAAGCGCAACGCGTCCGACCTGCACGTCAAGGTCGGCAGGCCGCCCACGCTCCGCATCAACGGCGATCTGGTTCCACTGGATCTTCCGCTCGTGCGTCTCGAGGATGTGCGCCATCTCGCAGAGCAGACGATGACCGCGCGTAACATGAAGGAGTTCACGGAGCTCAAGGAATGCGATTACGCGCTGGGAGTTCCCGGCGTCGGTCGTTTTCGCGTCAACGCGTATCAGCAGCGCGGCACGATCGCCTATGCGTTTCGTGTAATCCCCTTCCAGGCGCGCACGATAGCAGAGCTGAACCTGCCCCCGATCGCCGAAAAGATTGCGCTTGCTCAGCGCGGTCTGGTGCTCGTCACAGGTGTAACTGGATCCGGCAAGTCCACCGCGCTCGCCGCGATGCTCCAGCACATCAACCTCAATCGCTTCGCGAACGTGATCACGATCGAGGACCCGATCGAGTTCCTGCATCGCGACGTTAATTCGCACATCAACCAGCGCGAGGTGGGCAACGACACCACCACGTTCGCGCAGGCGCTGCGGCGCGTGCTGCGACAGGATCCGGACGTGATCCTTGTGGGAGAGATCCGGGATCTCGAGACGTTGGACACCGCGCTGCAGGCAGCCGACACGGGGCACCTTGTTTTCTCCACTCTGCACACGACAGACGCGACGCAGACCATCAATCGTATCCTCTCGTTCTACCCGCCAAACCAGGCAGGGGAGGTAAGGTTCATGTTGTCGAGCGCGCTCCAGGCCATCATCTCTCTCCGTCTCGTGACCAGGAAGGACGGGACGGGCCGAGTGCCGGCGGCCGAGGTTCTGATCAACACCCAGGCCGTACGCGACAATATCCGGGACGTGGAGAAGTCGCTGCACATCCCCGACCTGATCCGCGAAGGCACCACTCATTATGGGATGCAGAGCTTCGACCAGAGCCTGATGCACTGGTACAGCACGGGGATGATCAGTTATGAGGCGGCATTGAACGCCGCGACCAGCCCCAGCGAATTCGCACTTCGTGTTCAGGGTGTTGCGGGAGCCAGCGACACCACCTGGGACGCTTTCACCGAACCGGGTAGCTAACGTCCGTGTTCAAGAAAGTCCTGATAGCAAATCGGGGGGAGATTGCGCTACGCGTGATCCGCGCGTGCAAGGAACTGGGGGTGCAGACGGTCGCGGTGTACTCCGAGGCCGACCGCGAGTCCCTGCACGTACGCTTCGCGGACGACGACGTCTGTATCGGCCCCGCACCGGCAAGGGAATCGTATCTCAACATCCCGCGCCTCATAGCAGCGGCGGAGATAACCGGTGCGGACGCGATCCATCCCGGCTACGGCTTTCTCGCGGAGAACGCCGAGTTCGCGGAGACGTGCACCGCGTCAAACATCACTTTCATCGGTCCGACCGCGGAGCAGATTCGCGTGATGGGCGACAAGGCGTCGGCGCGGCGCGCGATGCAGGAAGTTGGCGTTCCCATTGTACCGGGCTCGCCGGGCCCGGTCGAGGACGTTGACGAGGCGCTGCAGTTCGCGACGAGCATCGGGTTCCCCGTCATAATCAAGGCGTCAGCGGGCGGGGGCGGCAAGGGCATGCGCGTGGCGGCGGACCCGGAAGATTTTGCCCGCGCATTCCAGCTCGCTCGCTCCGAGGCGCTCTCGGCTTTCGGTAATGGTGATGTGTACGTTGAGAAATACCTTGCGCGTCCTCGTCACATCGAATTCCAGATACTCGGCGATTCGCACGGCAACGTCATCCATCTGGGAGAGCGTGATTGCTCCGTGCAGCGCAGGCACCAGAAGCTCATCGAGGAGGCGCCTAGCCCGGCGCTGACGGCGCAGATGCGCGCAGAGATGGGCGAAGCCGCGGTGCGTGGGGCGAAGGCAATCAACTACGTCGGTGCGGGCACCATCGAGATGCTCCTGAACGAGGACAATTCGTTCTACTTCATGGAGATGAATACGCGCATACAGGTCGAGCATCCAGTGACCGAAATGATCACGGGAATCGACCTCGTAAAGGAACAGATACGCGTGGCTGCGGGGGATCGGCTGAGCGTGCTGGAGCTTCCGCCGCTACGCGGCCACGTCATCGAGTGTCGTGTGAACGCAGAGGATCCGGCTCGGAATTTCCAACCGTCGCCGGGTCGCATCGATGTGTTCCATCCGCCTGGCGGTCCTGGTGTTCGCATGGACACGCACGTGTACACCGGATACACTGTTCCGCCGTACTACGATTCGTTGCTCGCGAAGCTCATCTGTCAGGGACGCGACCGACCCGAAGCGATTCGCCGGATGCAGATCGCACTGGAGAGCTTCATCGTCGAGGGTGTCACGACCACGATTCCGTTCCTGGCGCGCGTGATGCACAACGCCGAGTTTCAGGCCGGCAGAGTTGACACGAAGTTCCTGGAGCGCGAGGGCGCCGCGCTCGTCGCGGAGCTCACGTAGGGAAGCACGCAATTGCGGTTGGATGTATATCTTACGGCCGCGGAACTGGCCGGCGCCGACTGTTCCGGAAGAGCCGTTGCGGTGATCGATGTGCTGCGCGCCTCGACCACCATTGTCACTGCACTCGCTAACGGTGCGCGAGCAGTACTTCCGTTCGCAGACACCGATGAGCTCATGACACGCGCGCGTCAGTTCGAGCGGCGCGATGTGCGGCTCGCTGGTGAGCGCAGGATGCTGCCCATCGACGGATTCGATCTCGGCAACTCGCCGGCCCAGTTCACCACCGCCGCTGTCGGCGGGATGACGGTTCTCATGACTACAACCAACGGCACGCGCGCGCTCGTCGCGGCGCAGGGTGCCGCCGACATCGTCGTGGCGGCGTACGTCAACATCTCTGCAGTAACGGCGATGTTGCGCGCGGCACTCCGGGCGGGAACCAGTGTCGTGCTCGCTTGCGCAGGGCAGGACGGCCACTACGCACTCGAGGACGCTGCCTGCGCGGGCCGGCTGGTACGCTCAATCACCAGGCGCCTTTCCGGCGTCCCCATGAATGATGCGGCGCATTCGTGCGCATTGCTGGCGCGCAGCTACGGCGACGGGATCGCGGCTGTTTTCCATGACGCCGCTCACGGGCGCGCGCTGTCGGCTGCGGGTTTTCTGGACGATCTTGCGCTGTGCGCCACGCTTGACGCACATCCGATTGTTCCTGTGTTCAATGAACGCCAGATAACAAGATTGGGCGCGGAAAGGGAGCGGTGACGTGAGCGACGCTACGCTCAGGCGCGAGGTGCAGGCAATCGCCCTGCTGCTGCTCGCCGTCTTCCTTGCGGGCGCGCTGCTGCTGCACGGGTGGAGCGAGATGCACGGTGTTCCAGCCGCTGCACATAGCTTCGGATCCATTGGAGCCGCGGC
>JALYTX010000051.1 GCA_030854055.1 Gemmatimonadota bacterium
GGTTGTCTGCGCCCCAAAGGAAAGCCTGGTTGCCTTCGAGCGGGTAGAATCGGCTTCCGGCGCCGGCACTCGCCTGCCAGAGTTCATGTCCCTTTCCGGTCGCGGGATCGGCGACCCAGATCGACCATGGTGCGGCCGTTTGGGTCGAGGAGAACGGACCAGGTGTCGATGCCGGAATCCTTATGAAGGCGACGTGAGCACCATCTGGTGACCAGATGGGGCTCGCGTCACGGTCGACACTCGCCGCCAACCAGGTCAGCGAATTCTTTCCGAGGTCGTAAACACCTATCAGATTGTGCGTTCCGCGGGCGCTCACGAATGCGATACGCGAACCGTCCGGAGACCACGCGAGCGACGCAGGTCTCCCCAAGTCTTTGACTAGAGGTTGTGGCTTGCCACTGCCGTCGATCGCCGCCAGCAGGATCGAGTTGCCGGCAACGAATGCGACGTTCTTTCCCTTCGGCGAGACAGCCAGGCCGGTCCCGTCGCCAACCAGTGTCGGCGCCGTATCGGACAGTGCCATGGTCCAGAGTTGTTCGCGCGGAGTGGCCAGGGGCAGGCTCTGCGGATTTGGCTCGCCTCCCCGCTCGAAGAACACGCGCTCTCCATCGGCACTCCAGATGGGCGTGCCAATCTCGATGCCAATGTCGCCCGTAAACCTCGTCAGCTGTCTGGACTTGAATGCTCCATCTGCTGCGGGCTCGCCAATCCAGATGTTGCGGCTGCCCTCGGCGTCAAAGATCCACGCAACGCGTCCGCCTGCACACGCGGCCGTAAGCGCGCTGGGAAACGGTGCGCTCATCGCGTCGTCGATTGTGAATCCAGGCGCCTGCGCCGTTGCGGTTGCTGCGGCGGCCGCAAGCGTGAGGCAGCTGACGAGTACACGGAGTTCATGGGTGCGGAAATTCCCGCGGGGCCAGGTGCTGAAGCGACGACGACTGGTGACTGAGGTCATGGCGGGAGAGAGGTTGACAACGTGTATGGTAACCGCATATTAAGCCGGACTCTTTGTGGCATACAAGGGCGGTATACCATCTTGGTCCGACGTCGCGCCGGATCGCCTCGTAAAGGATGAAACCTATCGTGAAAACGATCTCTTCGTGTTCGTTGCTGTCGCTGCGCGCGACGGTGCGGCTCGCACCTCGCGTTGTCTCGATATCGGGCATCGCCGTGCTCGCGTGGTGTGCGGGCCCCGTCTCGGCCCAGCAGTCGCGAGTGGCGTCTAGCGGCGTCGCACTGCGAGCGAGCGCCGTGGCCGCTACCGGCTCTGGAACTGCAGCCGAAGCGGCTGGAACCCGTCTACTTCGGCGACCGAGTGTCAGTAGTAGCCTCATCACGTTTGAGTATGGCGGCGACATCTGGACCGTGCCGCGGACTGGCGGAGCGGCGAATCGAATCACGGCGACGACTTCGGTCGAGTCAGATCCTTACTTTTCGCCAGACGGCAACTGGATTGCGTACACTGCGATGGTTGCCGGCAACGCGGACGTGTACGTGGTGCCTTCAATCGGGGGCGCACCGCGCAGGTTGACCTACGATCCCGGCGGTGATTTCGTCCGCGGCTGGACACCCGACGGTCGTCGGGTGCTGTTTGCCTCGAGTCGAGCCACGGTTCCCACGCCGGGGGTGAACTCGTTCTTCCGACTCTGGACGGTGTCGGTGGATGGCGGGATGCCGGAAGCCATTCCGCTTCCGCGCGCATTTACCGGTAGCTACTCGGCTGACGGAAAGCAGATGGCGTACCAACCGCTCTCCGTCGGCTTGTTCGCAGGTGCCTGGTCTGAAAACCAGGGCAGTCAGTGGCGCCGTTATCGCGGTGGCCGCACGCAGCCCATACACGTGGTCAACCTGGGTAATTACTCCGAGACAACACTGCCGTGGACGGACAGCAACGATACCGGGCCGATGTGGGTCGGAAACACCGTCTACTTCCTGTCGGATCGCGATCGGACGGTCAATCTCTACAGCTATGATCTCGACAGCAAGAAGCTGACGCAGCTCACGCACTACACCGACTTCGACATCATGAGCGCATCCGCCGGTTCCGGCGAGATTACGTACGAGCAGGCGGGATACGTTCACCTGCTGGACATGAAATCGGGACAGTCGCACCAGGTCGTCGTCAACGTTGCGGGGAGTTTTCCGTGGGCGCAGCCGCAGATGAAGAACGTGGGCAATCTGATCGCGGATGGCCGGCTTTCTCCTTCGGGCGTACGTGCCGTGTTCGAAGCGCGCGGTGACATCTTCACGATGTCAGCGAAGGGAAGTGAGTACCGCAACATCACGCATTCGTCAAATGCGCACGAGCGTAGCCCCGCGTGGTCGCCTGATGGAGGCCAGATCGCCTATCTGTCGGATGTAAGCGGCGAATACCAGCTAATGATCGGGGACCAGGCCGGCGCGACGAAGCCGCGTGTGATAGCGCTGCCGTCTCACGCCTTCTTCTCAGAGACCAACTGGTCGCCCGACGGCCGATCGATGCTCATTCGTGATAATTATGGCAACCTCTGGATCGTCGACGTTGCGAGCGGTCGCTTTACCAAGGTTGATACGGACACGTACGACACCCCCGGGCGCAGCTTCGAGGCGGTGTGGTCACCAGATTCCAAATGGCTCGCGTATTCCAAGTCGCTCCCAAATCAGATGCGATCGATCTTTCTCTACTCGACTGCTACCTCGACCACCCATCGCCTGGGTGACGGGCTCGCCGACGCGATATCGCCGGCGTTCGATCGGGACGGCAAGTATCTCTACTTCCTGGCGAGCACAGACTGGGCGCTGAAGAGCGGCTGGGTGGACATGAGCGCGTTGGGTCAATCGTACAGTCGCAGCGTTTATGCAGTTGTACTGAGCGCCAGTGGCGCATCTCCGGTTCTTCCGCATTCGGAAGAGGAAGCTGCCAAGGTGCAGCAAGCGAGAGACTCCACCGCTGCAGCACCCACGATGGTCGCCAACGCGGCAGTGAAGCCGGGGGAAATGCGGGATACTACAAAACAAATGCCCCGCGGTGGTCCGCCATCCGCCTCCGCGAGAGCCGGAGCGGGTGCGTCGGCGTTTCACATCGATCTGGACGGAATAGACGGTAGAATCGTACCGCTCAATATTCCACCGGGCGTGTATGCCAGCCTCTCGGCTGGCGCACCAGGAACGTTCTATTACGCGGCGGCCCCGTCGGAAGCCCGCGGTGGTCTGCAGCTGTATCTCTATCAGGTCGCGGCGGAACAGGCGGTGCCGATCCTCGGAGGCATTCAATCCTATTCGCTGTCGCAGAACGGAAAGATGTTGCTCTACAGAGTTGGCGCGACGTGGGGAATTGTCTCCGCGGAGAAACCCGCCAAGGTTGGCGAGGGTGTGTTGAACACCGCCTCGATGCAGACTCTGGTCGATCCGCACGCCGAGTGGGCAGAGATATTCACGGAAATGTGGCGGTTGCAGCGTGAGTTTTTTTACGACGCCAAGATGCATGGCAACGACTGGGACGCAATTTACAAGAAGTACGAGCCGATGGTGCGCTACGTGGAGCATCGTGACGATCTTGCGTACTTGATGGCGTCCGTCGGAGGGGAGCTGACCGTCGGTCACTCGTACACGAGCGGTCCGGGTGATGTGCCCGACACGGAGCACGAGTCGGTAGGTCTGCTCGCCGCAGATTTCAAGATCGAGAATGGCCGCTATCGGATCAGTCGCATATATACAAATGGCCAATGGAATCCGCAGCTGCACGCTCCGCTGGACCTGCCAGGTCTCAATGTAAAGGTTGGGGACTATCTGCTCGAAGTAAATGGGCAGCCGCTCACGTCAACTGTGAATCTGTACAGCCTCTTCATCGGAACGGCGGGCCGGCAGACGACGCTGCGCGTGAGCAGCACGCCAAGCACGAGCGCATCGCGCGATGTGACCGTGGTACCGGTCGCGTCGGATGAGTCAATGAGAACGCAGGCGTGGGTAGACGCAAATCGACAGCTGGTGGACAAGCTGTCTGGCGGCAAACTCGCGTATGTGTGGCTTCCGAATACCGGCGGACCGGGCTTCACCGCCTTCAATCGCTATTATTTTGCGCAGCAGGACAAGGCTGGCGCGATAATAGACGAGCGCTTCAACCAGGGTGGTACGGTCGCGGATTACATCATCGAACAGCTCAGCCGTCCCTTCATGGGGTATTTCGCGGAGCGTGCCGGGCGTACCTATGCTATGCCGATGGTGGGAATAAACGGTCCGAAGGTGATGATAATAAACGAGTCCGCGGGGTCGGGCGGCGACGCAATGCCGTACTTCTTCAAGAAGGCCGGTGTCGGTCCCCTTGTCGGCACGAGAACGTGGGGCGGTCTTGTCGGAACTATCGGTGTGCCGGCAACCCTTGACGGTGGCGGAATGACGGCGCCTGACCTCGCCTTCTACGATGTGGATAGCAAGTGGTCAATCGAGAACGAAGGTATTGCGCCTGACATCGAGGTCAGGAACACCGCCGCTGACATGATAGGGGGCCACGACCGGCAGCTCGAGCGCGCGGTACAGGTCGCGCTCGACGCGCTGCAGCGTCAGCCGTTCAAGTTTGTGCCGCGCCCACCGCCGATCAACAGAGTTACGGGTGGGAGTTCCAGCCCGCAGTAGGGGAGTCACGTTCACGAGCCGCTGCAATTCCGTATGAAGGAGTTCGAATGTTGAGTCCAGCAAACGTGGTCCGACGGCTTTCGTTCGCCGCCGTCGCCACTGCGTCGTGTGCTACCGTCGTCATGGGTCAGACGCGTGCTTCTGTTGCTGGCCCGCGCGCCACAGCGACCGTCACGCAGCCGAATGACGCAGAGTACACGCGCCTCATCAAGGAAACGCTAAGTGATCCACGAGTTACTACCGAGCTCGTGGATCATCTGCCTGCCTCTGCTACTGTCCCGACGCCGCTCAAGTTTTTCGGCCACATCATCGGCGCGTACGGTCAGCTCGACTACGCGAAAGATATGAACCGCTATCTCGCCGCGATCGCCAAGGCGTCGCCGCGGGCGAAGTACTGGACGATTGGGAAGACGGAAGAAGGCCGGGACATGGTGGTCCTTGCAATCGCGGACGAGGAGACCATCAAGCATCTCGACCGGTATAAGGGGATGCTGAACCAGCTTACCGATCCGCGCCGCACCACGGACGCTCAGGCACAGCAGCTGATACATACCGCGAAGCCGATCTACTGGATGACGGCGGGTGTTCACTCGCCGGAGCGTGGTGGGCCAGAGATGCTGATGGAGCTCGCTTACAGGCTCGCGGTCGAGAATAGTCCCTTCGTCAGCCAGATCCGAAGCAACGTCATCACGTTCATCACGCCGGTGGTAGAAGTCGACGGCCATGAGAAGATGGTGGACACGTATTACTACAACAAGGATCTCAAGGCGCAATACGGCAAGAACGCGCCGCAACTGCCGCTGATGTACTGGGGCAGGTACGTACAGCACGACAACAACCGCGATGGAATGGGCCAGTACCTCAAGCTGACCCAGAACATAATGAAGACGTATCTGGACTGGACGCCGACGGTTTTGCACGACCTGCACGAGGCTATCCCGTATCTGTACGCGTCGACGGGTACCGGACCTTACAACGAAGCGCTTGACCCGATAGTGACTGACGAGTGGTGGATCCTCGCGAAGAACGATGTATCTGAACTCACCAAGCGCGGTGTGCCGGGCGTGTGGACTTACGGCTTCTACGATGGCTGGGTGCCGAATTATCTGTTCTTCATAGCCAATGCGCACAACGCGATCGGACGGTTCTACGAAGTGGAAGGCTACGGTCCCGATGCCTACGTGGGCCGAACGCCGCGCGCCATGACGAGCAAGGAATGGTTCCGGCCCAACCCACCGATGGACAGCATAAACTGGGGACCTCGCGCAAATACCAATATCCAGGAGTCGGCACTGCTGTTCGCGCTGCACCGGGTAGCGGAGGACCACGACATGTTCATGCAGAACTACTGGCTCAAGAACAAGCGCTCCGTGGACAGGGGTCGTAACGGGCCCGTCTTCGGCTGGATCATTCCCGCGGGCCAGCACGCTCGCGCAAACACCGCCGACGCCGTCAACAAGCTCAGACGCCAGGGTGTCGAATTCGACACCGCTTCAGCCGCGTTCACCGTCGGAAACATCGATGTGAAGCCGGGCGACTACATCATACGTGCGGACCAGCCGTATCGGACGCTCGTTGACATGTACTTTTCGCTGCAAAATTATCCGCCCGACAACCCTGAACCGTATGACGACACGGGTTGGACGTTTCCGCTGATGCGGAACCTCACTGTATATACTGTCGACAGTCGAAACCTCTTCGATCAGCCGATGGCACCGGTTACTGGCGATGTTCATGCCGCCGGCGGCATCGTCGGAAGTGGTCCCGTCGTCATCGTCGACAACACTACCGACAACACGCTGATAACCCTCCGATTCCAGCTTGCGCACACTCGTATTCAGGCCGCCGAAGCAGCGTTTGATGCGGCGGGACACCACTTTGGTGCCGGCGCCTTCGTCATCGCCAGCGCGGATCGCGCGCAGCTGGAACCTCTGCTGGCGCAACTTGGTCTCTCGGGGTATGCGACCGCGCGGGTTCCGTCAGTCAAAATGCACGACCTGGACGTGCCGCGCGTGGCGCTCGTGCACAGCTGGTACATCACACAGGAGGAGGGGTGGGTACGCGCCGCCCTCGACTATTACCACGTCCCGTATGCGTACGTCGCGGAGCCGCTGCTCAAGCCGGGCAACCTTCGCTCGAAGTACGATGTGATCATCTATCCCAACGGCGGTAGCGGGATCACCCTGCCGCGCGGCGACACTGCATTCAAGAACGTCGCGATTCCGTACGAGAGGAGCGCCAAGTATCCCAACCTCGGCACGCCGGACTCTACGCCAAACGTGCGTGAGTTCATGGGGCCGGAAGGAATGAAAGCGCTGTACGAGTTCGTTCAGAAAGGCGGAACCCTCATCACCGAAGGTGGAACCGCAGCGTTCTTCCCCAATCTTGAGCTCACCCCTGGCGTCAAGGTTGAGACACCACCCGGTCTTTTCGCTCGGGGTGCCATATACCGGGGCATCATCCACGACCGCAATAGCCCACTCGTCTACGGCTACCAGTATGATCAGGTGCCCGTGTACTTCAATTCCGACCCGGTATTGAACGCGGGCGCTGGCGCGACCGACGTTGCAGCGTCTGCGCTGCCGAGTGCGAGTAGTCGGACCAGCTTCGGCCCGGCCGCCGGCGCAACCAGCGTGCGCACCCAGAACATCACTCCGATGGGAACTCCGTTACGGTTGTCGCCGTGGGACCCGGCGGGGTCCGGGAGAGCGTACGGTGCCGCCACGATCGCGACGGAGGATTCGCTTGCTGCAGCATCCGACAAAGCGAGCGCCGCCGCCGAGGCGCGTGTTAGGAACCGAAAGGATGTGTCGCAGAAGCTGTCCGGTGTCACCGCTGATCCGAATGCAAGGACACGGGTGATTCTGCAGTTTCCTGAGAAAGCCTCTGACATGCTGCTCTCCGGCACGCTCGAAGGCGGCGCTGCGCTGTCTGATCGTGCGCAACTTGTCGACGAGAGCATCGGCGCCGGACACCTCGTCATGTTTGCAATTCGCCCCTTCTGGAGGTGGCAGACGCAGGGGACGTTTGCGCTTGGCTTCAACGCAATCCTGAATTGGAACCATCTCGGGGCCGGCGAGTAGCGGAACCGGATAGTGCAAACCACGCCAAACGCGATTCGAAGCCCGGTCGCCCTATAATCCCAGAGCGAGTTGCACCGACCTGGTGCTTCTGATTCCCGGCTCGAAGGGGCCTACGACACGGTCCTGCGCGGCAGCACTTAACCTCCCGGTGAAGCGCGCCCGTGAGATCGCTCGCCCGACGTCGGTCAAAGCCGTGCGAGGACTGTTGCACGTCTCGCTTATGTGCGCGAGCACGATGTGACGCAAATTCTTATGTGCGACTTCCCGCGCTAATTGTCCGGCGCGCCCATTGCTGAGGTGTCCGCTGCGACCCGAGATGCGCGCACGGACCGAGGCGGGGTAGGGGCCGGACTGCAACATCAATTCGTCGTGATTCGCTTCCAGTACCAGCATGTCGAGGTCGCGCATCGCGTCGGTAACGCTCTGGGTCACAACGCCAAGATCGTATGCGATTCCGGCACGTGCGCCGCTCGAGCGCGACGTGGCAATGAGTACTACCGGCTCGACAGCGTCGTGCGACGCTCGCACGGTCAGAATATCGATGTCACCGATAACGAAGCCGTCGCCCGCACGACAGGGAGTGGGCTTGCAGCTTGCAAGATCGCGTGACGCGGCGATCGTGCCGACCGTTGCGTGCGCAGCCCACCCGAACCGCTCGCAGAGAACCCTCACACCGCGGACGTGATCCGTGTGTTCGTGCGTTACCACGACGCCCGCAATCGATTCCGGTGCAATCTCCACCGCCCGCATACGTCCAACGAGTATGGAGGCGGCGAAGCCGGCGTCGATAAGCACGCGCGTATCGCCGGACTCCAGCACGATCGCATTTCCGCGGCTACCGGAGCCGAGCAACCACATTCTCATGGACACTGGTACGCCTGTCTCGGCGGTGCCGGATTTCGCGGCCGGAGCTGGAACGTCACCGGCCGCTCACGGACGCGTCGCTCGCGAGTGCGCGCATGCGAGATGGCGACGCTGCTCCTCATCGAGCTCGACACCGCGTCGCTGCATCACTCGCGCGGCGACTTCGAGGAACTTCTCCTCCCTGAACTGGCTGTAAGGCTCACCGTCGCCCCAGGCGAACGGGCGCACATACTTCGGATGAGCTGACGACCCATAAATGTTGGCACCGGCGCCAAGTACCGTGCCGGTTGTCAGCATCGTACCGATCCCAGTCTTGACATGGTCGCCGAAAAGTGTGCCGAGGAATTGCTGCCCCGTGTCTACCATTCCCGAGGGAGACCACAGCTGGACGGTACCGTAGGTGTTCTTCAGGTTGCTCGTCGTGGTGCCGGCTCCGAGATTCACCCACCGACCAAGGTACGAATGTCCGACAAATCCCGTGTGGCCCTTGTTGCAGTAGCCGAGAACGATGGACGAGCTTATTTCTCCGCGTATCTTGCACATCTCGCCGATCGAGCAATTGGCGACGCGGTCGCCGGCTATCGTCGTGTCAGGTCCGATGAAGCAAGGGCCCACGATGCGCGTGAACGCGGATATCACTGCGCCGCGCTGTATGCAAATGGGGCCGGCCGTCGCATCGAGCACGACGAAGGGCTCGACCGTTGCATCGTCATGGACAATGACCCGGTGTGCGCCCACGGTTATGAATCTTTGGTCTGCGACGTTGCGTGCGCCGGACACATCCTTACTTGTCGCCGCGATGTCCTCGTGAAGCTGGTCCGACAACGTTGCCACCAGATCCCACACGGCGGCGAGCCACCGTCCGCCGATTGCTGCGGCCGGACCATCACTCGCAACTTGATCGAAGGAGAGGGAACCGTCCAATAATCGGGACGTGTGGATGTCGTGCGAGAGGCGCATCGCGCAGAGCACGCCGTCGTGTTGCCACGCGGAGTCATTCGTGAGTAACCGCGCGTCGAGCGCGACGACGAATCGCGCGTTCGCTATGATCGATCCGGAGGGAATAGTCGTGTCGTCGGCCACCGACGCGGGCGCGCCGCGCTCCGAGAAATGCGATAGGTGCTGCGCGCCCGCGAAGGCAGTCGCCCGCGTGTCGCACGCAATTTCCCACCGCTTCCTGATCAGCGTTGTGCCGGCGCGCAATTCGGAGACGGGTCGCGTGAGAGCGAAGGGCTCGAAATTGCGCGCGGTCGCGTCGTCGTAGAGATAGAGCGCGCTCACGAGAAGGATTGCAGCTCTGGGGGCAACGATTCCACGAGATTCTTGAGGTCGACAGAGCGGTCGCGCGTCGTCACGAACGTCAGTCCGGCGCGAGTCACGACTACTAAATCAGAAACTCCGAACAGCACCACCGCATTCCCTTCTGCATGAACGACGTTGTTCGAGGCGTCGGCCACAACTACGTTGCCACTGACGACGTTGCCGGCGTTGTCGGCCTCTCGTACACGGTGCAGCGACGCCCAGGTGCCAACGTCGTCCCAGCCAAAATCACCTGCCACAACATAGACGCGGCTGCTGCGCTCCAGAACGCCGACATCCACGGAGACGGACTGCACCGCCGCGAAGAACCGTCCGAGCTCGTCCGGACCACCGTCGATTTCCGCAAGTGCAGGTGCGACCTCAGGAGTGAGTGACCGTATCTCGTCGAGAAAGTCACCGACTCGCCAGACGAAGATTCCGGAGTTCCAGAGACAGCCCGCGGCGCACAGTTCGGCAGCGCGCGCGCGCGTCGGCTTCTCTATGAACCGTCGCACGCGGCGCGCGCTCAAGCCGCCCACGGCATCGCCTGGTTCGATGTAGCCAAAGCCGGGATCGGGGCGCGACGGCACCACGCCCACGGTGACTAGACCGTGCTCGTTGCGCGCAACATCTGACGCGAGTGCAAGCGTTGCGCGAAACTCGGGCTCGTCCGCGATCGCCCAGTCGGCATGCATGCAGAGCATGACAGTGTCGCGCCCCGTTCGACGCTCGATAACTGACGCAGCGTACGCGAGAGCGGCCGCTGTACCAGCCGGCCGCGGCTCAGGGATCACGTTGCGCGGATCGAGTTCCGGGAGAGCCGCGACTATCAGCGGGGTGAGCGATGCGTTGCTGAGCACGAGCGTGCGTTCGGCCGGAACCATCGGAGCGATCCGCTGGATCGTCGCCGCGAGCAGCGGGCGATCATCGACGAGCGCAAGGAGCTGCTTTGGCCGGCTGGGCGTGCTGAGGGGCCAGAACCGCGAGCCTACACCGCCGGCGAGTACGACGGCCCACGGCGGCGCGGCGGTCATTCAGCATCTCCCAACTCGGTACCCGTGAGTCGCGCCACGAGTGCGTACAGCTTCTTCGGACTGAACGGCTTGGTGACGAACGCATTGGCTCCCGCATCGGTCGCTGCGCGCTCCTGCTCATCCTGGCCTGCTGCCGTGAGTATGATCGCGGGCGTTTCCCGGGCAGGCCCGCGACGCAAATGCCGCAGGACGTCCAGGCCGCTCATCTCTGGCATCATCAGATCGAGCAGGACCAGATCGAAGTGGGCCCCCGGTTCCGCGAGCGCATCGCTGGCCTCGCGACCATCGTACGCGAGCGTCACGTCAAACGGCCCCGCTTCCAACTTCATCTTGATGATACGGCCGATGTGCGGCTCATCGTCTGCTACGAGAACGCGTTTCCGCGCTTCGGAAGGAACGGCCAATTTCTATTCTCCGCCTAGACCAACGCTGCCATTGCGGTCCGGTGTCGTCTGAGATCGTACAGCAGACCGGAAAGGTCGACACTCGGGCCTGCGCAAACGAACAGCAGCACCTGGTCCGAGAGTCTGAGGAACACGCCGTAACCTCTATCGAATTCGAGCAACCCCATCCCCGCTGATCCAGCACCGGCGGCTCCGCCGAGCTGGGTTGCGGCCGTTGCTACCGCCGGCACCCGTGCAGCGATCGCCTCGGCGTGGCTCTGCGCCGAGTCGTGGGTCTCGATCAGGAGGCCATCGGCGCCAAGGATCACCACCGATTCGACCCCGGGCCGGTTCTGAACCGCTTCCGTCAACTCGCGTAGTGTGGGCATGCGTTGAAAAGTACCGTCCCGTGGGGTATTGTACGAGGCTACGCCGCGGAGAAAATGTGGACCGCGGCGGCACCTCATACCCAACCGCTCCGCTCAGCGCATGCACTCACGCCATTCCGCCGCGGCGGTCGCGGCCATTGCCGGCCTTGCGCTCGTCTCGGGCTGCAAGGACACGAATCTGCTCACGGCGTCCCTCCCCGTCGCTACGGACACCCTGGTCGCGTACGCGCTCACGGGCACTCCGTCGAGCCTGCCAAGCGCACTCGCGGTCACGCTCCGATCGACCGTCCGCGTAGACGGCACCGGATCGTTTGATATCGGGTTCGACTTCGACAGTCAGGGTAATCTGATCGTGAGCCCGGTTCGTGTCCTCGTCAACCAGCTATCGGGTGCGCCGCAAGTCGGCATCCAGACGATGTTCACCACGCCCTTCGACAGTATCAAGACCGCGCCCGGTGGCTACTACCGGCCGGACACTGCGCTTGTCGTCAAGCCGGGCCAGCCGTTCGTTCTTCTGGTCAACCGCACCACTACCAGCAGTATTTGCATCTACGATCCGACGCCGCGAATCTATGCCAAGGTCGTGATCGACAGCACGACGCCCAACACGACGCGCGCAATATACATGCGGGTCACAACGGATCCGAATTGCGGATTCAGGTCACTCGTCCCGGGTCTTCCGACCAGCTGATTCAGTGCACGATCTCCATGTCCTGCGCGCAGATGCTGACGCAATAAGGGAGGGCCTGCGCCGTCGCAACGTACTCGACGCGAGCGGTGTGCTCGTCGATCATGCGCTGGCGCTCGACGCGGAGCGGCGCGCGATCATCCAGCGTGTTGAGGAGATCAAAGCGCGCCGGAACGGCGTCACGCAGGAAGTAGCGAAGCTCAAGCGATCTGGCGGAGACGCGGATTCGCTAGTCGCGGAAAGCCGCGCGCTCGGCGACGAGATCGATGCGCTGCAGATGCACCTGAGCTCCACGGAAGAGGAGTTGAACGGCGTCGTCCTCCAGATTCCGAACGTTCCGCTGCCGGACGTGCCGGCGGGCGGCGAAAAACACAACACGGTTCTTCGCAGCTGGGGAACGCCGCGTGCAGCGGAGAGTGTGCCGCCGCACTGGGAGACGGGCACGAAATTGGGCCTCCTTGATCTCGAGCGTGGCGCGAAAGTCAGCGGCTCCGGGTTCATCGTTTACAGGGGGCAGGGTGCGCGGCTCGTCCGCGCGCTGATGAACCTCATGCTCGACACGCATACGCGTGACCACGGATATGAGGAGACATGGGTTCCGGCCGTCGTCAACGCCGGCTCCATGCTCGGAACGGCGCAGTTCCCCAAGTTCGAGGACGAGCAGTACGGACTTCGCGAAGAGGAACTGTTTCTCATCCCGACGGCGGAGGTACCGGTTACGAACCTGTACCGCGACGAAATTCTGGCGGAGTCGGAACTCCCGCGCGCGTTTACGGCATACTCTCCGTGCTTCCGCCGCGAGGCGGGGGCGCATGGGAAGGACACGCGCGGTCTGCTTCGTGTCCATCAGTTCGACAAGGTCGAGCTGGTGCGTTACGCGCACCCGGATCGCTCCGCGGCAGAACATGAATTGATCACCGGACACGCCGAGCGAATCCTGCAGCTTCTGGAGTTGCCGTACCGCGTGCTGCTGCTCGCCGCCGGTGACACGGGGTTCGCAAGCGCGAAGACGTACGACCTCGAAGCATTCGCGCCCGGTGTCGGCAAGTGGCTGGAAGTATCGTCGTCGAGCAACTTCACCGACTTCCAGGGCCGGCGCGCCAACATCCGGTTTCGGCCAGCTGGCGGCGGTAAGCCGCGATTTGTTCACACCCTCAACGCTTCGGCCCTCGCGTTTCCGCGAATCATCGCGGCCATTCTCGAGCAGCACTACGACGAGGACGGAACGGTTCGTGTGCCTCCAGCGCTCGAACCGTACTTCGGTGCGCCGGTGATCAAGTAGCGCGTGCGCCGCACCGCGCCACTCTGGGCCGTCGTCTTCGGCGTCGCGGCGCTGCTCACGTGGTACGTGTTCTATATGCGCAGCGTCGTCACCGACCTGCGTGCGGAGGCATCTCGCGTCGGCAAGATGTACGCGCGGGTGTACGACGCACTCACTGACCCCAATCCAAATGCGCCGACCACGGCGCTCCAGGATCTTTCTGCCCTGATGCGCGAATCCGGAGTGCCGATCATCGTCACCGATTCGCGCGGCGCCATTACCGCCACTGCAAATCTGCCTGAGGCGATCGCCGGAAGCACGGCCCGGACGCAGGCCTACGCGCGCGCGCTCGCGGCGCAGAACAGGCCGGTGGTCGAGCCGGGAATCGGGACCGTGTACTTCGGCAACACGCGACTCGTAGAAGGACTTCGAATAATTCCAGCGTTGCAGGCCCTGCTCATCGCGATGTTCATCGGAGCTGGGCTATACGCCTTGCGAACGCGCGGACGCGCGGACCGAGAGCAGGTGTGGGCCGGCATGGCTCGTGAATCGGCCCACCAACTCGGAACGCCGCTATCCAGTATGAGTGGGTGGATCGAACTGCTGCGCGACCACGAGCCTGGGGACCCCGTTGTCACGCATGCGCTCGCGCACATGGACGGTGATCTGGAGCGCCTGCGCCGAGTTGCGTTTCGCTTCGAGCGTATCGGCCGCCCTCCACGCCGCGAACGCGTGGATGTGGGCGACATAGTTGAAGAAGTCGCGGCGTATTTCCGTGCGCGCGTGCCAACCCTCGCGAAGGCAGTGACGATTCGCTCAGTCCGGCGCGGAGGTTCTCTGATGGTTGCCGGCGACCCGGTGCTGCTCGAATGGGCTGTCGAATCGCTCGCGAAGAACGCAATAGATGCGCTTGCCGGTCGCGGTGGACGCGTCACGCTGTCGGCGCAGGAACTGCCTGAAGGAAGAGTCAGGATTCGCGTAAAGGACAACGGGCCCGGCGTTCCCCGCGAGCTACGCAAGCGAATCTTCGATGCCGGCTTCTCCACCAAGGAGAAGGGCTGGGGAATCGGGCTGTCGCTGGCGCAGCGCATAATCACGGAAGGACATGACGGCCGCCTCGTGCTGCAATCGGGTACCCGTGGCGCGACGTTTGACATAATCCTTGGACATGAATCAGCTACTTGATACCGAGCCCCTCGCCGGTCTGAACGAAGCTCAGCGCGAGGCTGTGCTACACTTTGAAGGCCCGATGCTTGTCCTGGCCGGGGCCGGGTCGGGGAAGACGCGAGTGCTGACCACGAGAATCGCGAGACTCGTCGAGCATCACGGCGTCGATGCGGCGCGCATCCTCGCCGTGACGTTCACCAACAAGGCGGCCGGCGAAATGCGAGACCGCATCTCGCGACTGCTCGGCGTTGAGCCGAAAGGAATGTGGTGCGGCACGTTCCACGCGATCGGTGCGCGCTTGCTTCGTGCCAACGCGGCAGCGGTGGGCCGCGCGCCGAACTTCACCATTTATGACGAGGACGACAGCATTGGCGTCATCAAGCGCGTGATGGAGGCCGCAGGTATCTCGACGAAGGCGTGGTCGCCCAAGACGATTTCCGCGCTCATTTCCGACGCCAAGAACGCGCTCGTGACACCGTCAGAGTACGCGTCGCTCGCCCTTGACCCGGTGTCGCGCAATGCATCAGCTGTGTATGCAAAGCTTGAAGGCGCGCTCCGGGCCGCCAACGCCGTGACGTTCGACGATCTGCTGACGCTTCCGGTCGAGCTCCTCGCGAAGGATCCGGCTTTGCGGTTGCGGCTTGGCACACGCTTCCAGTTCATTCTGGTCGACGAGTACCAGGACACCAACCGGGCTCAGTACCAGTTCATCAAGCTGCTTGCCAGCGAGCATTCCAATGTGGTGGTCGTGGGCGACGACGATCAATCGATCTATGGATGGCGAGGCGCGGACATTCGCAACATTCTCGATTTCGAGCGCGAGTTCCCGGACGCGCGCGTTGTACGGCTCGAGGAGAACTATCGTTCCACGCCAAACATTCTGGAGGTCGCGAACGCGGCGATCAGCGGGAACGTGGGCCGCAAGGGCAAGACGCTCAGGGCCACGCGTCCAGCTGGCGAGCCGGCCGCGGTCGTCGCAACACTGGATGACCGGGACGAGGCCGAATGGGTCGTCGACGAGGTCACGGCACGCATGTCTTCGGAGAATCGGAGCGCGCGCGATTTCGCTGTCCTATATCGTACAAACGCACAGAGTCGCACACTCGAGGATTCGCTGCGCAAGCACGCACTTCCGTACCGACTCGTGGGCGCCGTGCGCTTCTACGACCGGCGCGAGATTCGGGACCTCATGGCTTACCTCAAGCTCATCGCCAACCCATCCGACAACGAGGCGTTCCGCCGCGCCGTCGCGGTGCCCAAGCGCGGGCTCGGTGATACGACCATCGAGACGCTTGCCGGTGCTGCTCAGGGTGCGGGCGTCTCGATGCTCGAGGCGGCATCGCGTCCGGAGCTTCTCGCCGCGGTACGCGCGGCTGCCCGCGGGGGGCTCGTTACATTTGCGGCGCTGGTAGCGCGCTTTCGTGATATGGCCCGGACTTCGAGCGTGGACGAGTTGCTTCGCGATCTCGTCGACACCCTCAAGTTCGGCGACTATCTCCGTGCCGACAGCCCCGAACAGGCGCGCGACCGGATTGAAAATGTGACCGCGCTCATCGATGGCGCCGCAGAGACGGTGGTCGACGACGGCGGCGAGGTCGGACTGACACCGTTGGACCATTTTCTGCAACGGGCAATGCTCGTCGCCGGAACGGACCAGCTCGACCCCGCAGCAGAGGCGGTGACGCTGATGACGATGCACAATGCAAAAGGGCTGGAGTATCCCGTCGTATTCATTACCGGGATGGAGGACGGGCTCTTTCCGACCTCGCAATCCTTTGACAATCCGGCGAAGTTGGAGGAGGAACGCCGGCTCTTCTATGTGGGCATCACGCGCGCAAAGGAGAAACTGTACCTTACACACGCGGAAAGTCGTCGTCGCAACGGCGAGATTGTCGCCGGCATTCAATCGCGTTTTCTGAAGGAGATTCCCGCCGGAATGCTCGAGCAGCGGGGCACGCTGCGAGCTCGAACGAGCGGCCGCAACACATGGGCCGATTCGGTGCGCCGCAAGACGCACGAGGTGCCGGATTGGCGCCAGGGGAAGCGCGACTGGGCTGCGGAATCGCAGGACGAGCCCATTTACGTGACGGGTGAGCGGGTGCGTCACGCAATTTTCGGCACCGGGACGATCGCCGAGATTGGCGGCCTCGGACGCGACGTAAAGGCAACTATAACTTTCGACGACGAGAACGTCGGCAGAAAGACGATCAAGCTGGCCTACACCAAGCTCGAGCGAGAATGACAAGATGGCCGTCACTGAACTGGATGTAAGGAAGATCGCCGAGCTCGCCCGCCTTTCGCTCCCGGATGCCGAGGTCCCGGTGATCGCTGCGCAGCTCAACAGCATTCTCTCTCACATGGATGCGCTCGCGCAGGTGGATACGTCAGCCGTCGAGCCAATTGCAGGCATCGGCGCTGACGGGACACCGCTTCGCGGCGACGCCGTGGCGCCAGCGCCAATGGCTGGTACTGCGCCCATGCTCGCGCCCAGCTCGCGCGACGGCTTTCTCCTTGTACCTCGCCTTGCAACTCACGAGGAGCTGTAGTGCGGAATATCCTCGACGAGGTTGCTGAAAGCGTTGCGCGAGCCACCGACCCACGCTTTGGTCCCGCCGGTCTCAACATCGTTATCGCGACGAATCCGAACGAATCCGCGAATTCCGCGGAACGCGCTTCTGCGGCGTACGGTCGGGGTGAAGACATGCTGATGCCTGGCGTACCCATCGTGGTCAAGGACAACATCGCGACGCTTGACATGCCGACAACGTGCGGCTCGCGGATACTGGCTGGATACACGAGTCCGTACGAGGCTACCGCGATCACGCGGCTTCGTGCCCACGGTGCGGTCGTCATTGCAAAGACGAATATGGATGAGTTCGCGATGGGGTCCTCCACCGAAACGAGCGCGTACGGGCCAACTCGAAACCCGGTGGACCCAGCGCGAAGCCCCGGTGGCTCATCCGGCGGATCCGCGGCGGCCGTCGCGGCCGGAATCACCTCTGTCGCGCTCGGCTCGGAAACGGGCGGCAGCGTCAGGCAACCTGCCGCGTTCTGCGGCGTCGTCGGCATCAAACCGACATACGGCCGTGTCAGTCGTTACGGTCTCGTAGCCTTCGGCTCGTCGCTCGATCAGATCGGCGTCTGCGCCCGCAGCGTGCGCGAGGGCGCGGTCGCATTGTACGCCATGTCAGGACGCGATCCGCACGACTCGACTTCCGCAGACGTGCCCGTGCCCGCGCCGCCGCCAGGCGTCGAGGCGTACCGTGGTCGTACGCTTGATGGCGTCACAATCGGAATCCCGGCTGAATACTTTCCCGCTTCGCTTGACCGAGACGTTCGAGCGCGATGCGATGTCGCGATAGAGGTGCTCCGCGGCCTTGGGGCCACCATCGTGGACGTATCCCTCCCGCATACATCGCTGGCGATCCCGGTGTACTACGTAATCGCTCCAGCCGAGGCGTCGTCAAATCTCGCCAGATTCGACGGGGTGCGTTATGGACCGCGTGCGGCCGAGGTTAATGACCTTCGCGACATGTACGACGAAACGCGGAGCCGCGGATTTGGCGCAGAAGTTCAGCGACGTATCCTGATAGGTACATACGTGCTGTCGCATGGATATTACGACGCATATTATCGCAAGGCTCAGTCGGTGCGCGCACTCATTGCACGCGACTTCGAAACCGTCTTCGCTTCCGGCATTGACGCGCTGTTCACGCCTACCACTCCGACGCCTGCGTTCCGGATTGGTGCCGTCACGGATCCTTACGAGATGTACATGAGCGACATCTTCACCGTGACCGCGAACCTGGCGGGAATCCCGGCGATTTCCATCCCGATCGGCCGCGTGGGTGGATTACCGGTAGGTGGTCAGATTCTGGCGCAACACTTCGACGAGGCGGGAATGTTCCACGTTGCGGCCGCGCTCGAGGCGGCTCTTGGCGGAGACGCGCACGCATGAGTGAGATCACGGATAAGTATGAGATGGTGGTCGGGTTGGAAGTACACGTCCAACTCAGGACGCGCTCAAAGGCTTTCTGCGGCTGCTCCGCCGACTTCGGCGCGCCGCCCAACGTCAACACGTGTCCGGTCTGCCTCGCGCTTCCGGGTGCGTTGCCTGTCCTCAACGCCGAAGCCGTGCGCCTTGCCATCCGCGCCGCCATCGCGCTCGAATGCACCATCAATCCAACGTCGGTGTTTGCGCGCAAGAATTACTTCTATCCGGACCTGCCGAAAGGCTATCAGATTTCGCAGTTTGATCGCCCGCTTGCAGTTCAGGGAACGCTCAGGGCGACGGTTCCCGGCAGAAAAGATGAGCTGGTTGTGGCGATCACTCGGTTGCACATGGAGGAGGACGCCGGGAAGTCGGTGCACGACAGGTACGCGCACATGACTGCGATCGATCTCAATCGCGCGGGCGTTCCCCTGATTGAGATCGTCTCCGAGCCTGACATGCGTTCCTCTGCCGAGGCCGGGGCGTACCTGCGCACTCTGAAACAGATACTTGAATACGCAGATGTCAGCGATGTGAGCATGGAGGAGGGGAGTCTTCGCGTGGACGCCAATGTCAGTGCGCGGCTCCGCGGCGCGACCGAGCTCGGGACGAAGACCGAAGTGAAGAACGTCAACTCGTTTTCCGCGGTCGAGCGATCGTTGGACAGCGAGTTCCTCCGCCAATGCGCGCTTCTGGAGAAGGGCGAAGCTGTGCGGCAGGAGACGATGTTGTGGGACGCCGCGCATGGCACGGTGCGGCCAGCGCGGTCAAAGGAAGAAAGTCATGACTACAGGTATTTTCCCGACCCTGATTTACCGCCTCTCGTCCTGGACCCCGACTACATCGGACGACTTCGCCGGACGCTGCCCGAGCTTCCGCGGCAGTTGCGCGAGCGTTTCCGCTCGGCGTTCGGGCTCAACGACGCGGAGCTGGACGCAGTGACAGCCGAACCGCGTTTCGCAGATTACTTCGAAGGCGTCGCGCGGGCTCACGGCGACGCCAAAGCGGCAGCCAACTGGATGATGGGCGAGGTCTCCGCAGCTCTCAACGAGACCGGTACGAACATCCGAAGCTTCGCCGTGCATCCTCCCCAAGTGGCTGAGCTGCTGGACATGATTCGCGACGGCAAGTTGAGTCACACTGCGGCGAAGTCGGTTTTCGCGACGATGCGCGCGACAGGCAAGTCCGCGCCCGTGGTCGCCGCCGAGCTCAGCGTTACGCAGGTAGGTGACGACGCACAGATCGAGGCGTGGATCGCGGAGGCGCTTGCGGAAATGCCTGGCGAGGCCGCGCGATTCCGGGCTGGCGAGAAGAAGCTCACCGGCGTGCTGGTGGGCGCCGTAATGAAAAAATCGAACGGTCGTGCCGACCCCAGGAAGGTCAACGCGTTGCTCGCGAAGTATTCGGGTTAGAAGGTCGGCCCGCGCAGCAACCGTCTATTCGAGCGGATATATGGGCGCGCCTAGAAGTTCGTGGTACGCCAAGGCCGAACTTGGCATGCCAAACTCACGAGCAGCATCGTCGTGAATCGTCAGCTCGCCCCCGCGTCTGCGGGCCGCCCGTCGCACCTTCTTGGCGGTCCGAAGCGCGACATCACCTGATGGATCGAGCGCGTACGGCTCCGACCCGCTCATCTTGTTGAACAGATCGATGATGAAGTCGTACGATCGGGTCATGTAGCCGGCCACTTCCGCGTTGGAAAGATCCCAGCGGCTCTTTTCCGAGATCAGTTGGAACGCGCGCTGCCATGAATCCGTATCCGTCACGTACACCATCCCGCGGAAGATCCTTCGGTTGGTGTGGGTGCTGAAGATGGTGGGGCTCAAAATCCGGTCGAGGTGCTCGTCGGCTTTCGAGTGATCCAGAAGGATCAGCTCGCGCGCCTTGTGCGGTGAGTCTCCGCCGAGGTGAGTCTCGAAGCGACTTTCCCAGTAGCTGTGGCCGATGGCCGAAGTGGTCGACGTCACCGCGAGCTGCCGCGGCACGTAGTAGTTGTGTGCAACGGAGTCCGCGGCCAGGTGCGCGAGATAACCGAGCGCGAATGCGCGCATGCGGCCGTCGCTCGCGAGATCATGAATCTCGAATCCCACGCGCCATGAGTGACAGTGCCGGCCGGCCTCCGCGTATTTTTTCGCGATGCTCGTATCGGCTGCGATTGACCCGTACAGGAAGTCATACGGGAAGGCTTCGAGAAGCTCCGCGATGCTCGCCGGCACCATTGTCAGCGAGCGCAGAACAGCGTCACCCAGGAACACGTGCGTGCCAGGAGTCCAGGCATGCGCCGTTCTCGGGAAGAGGAGCAGCAGCAGAATGCCGATTGCCGCTGCTCCCTTCAGATCAAACCCCCAGCCGCCGGCGCCGGCGGCGAATCGATTTACGGAGATCCTGCAGTTCCCCCGAGACGGTGTCCTCGACGGCCGCCTTGGCGGCTTCGAAGTACTCGTGAAGCTGCTCCCCAACGCCCTCGAGCGAGACGTCTTCCGCCCATTCGGCGCTGCGCTCGTAACCGCGCCGCGCGCCGTCGGCAGCCTTGCCCGCGAGGCGCGCTCCGGCGCCCGCGAGGGACGCCAACCCAGCGCCCTTGCCGACCAGCTCCATGCCCCGTGCGAGCGTGCCACGCTCAGGCTCACGGCGCCGGAACAACATGGTCACGCCAACGCCCACGGTGAGTCCGATCAGCGCTGCGGTGAGGAGGTCAAAATCCTCTTCACGCGATCCCTCCCGCGCCGCCCCCGTTGCCGCGCCGCCGCGGGAAGTAGGCCGGCCGGCCCGAGGCGTTCGCGCCGGCTTCGCCGGCGATGCTTCCGTCTCTGATGTCTCCATCCTCGAAATCCTCCCTTGGATCCAATACGTGTGCGAGTCCCGCCCGGACGCCGTGCACTGTCGACGCCGTGTTGACGAAAGCCGTCTCAGCCTCCCCCTGCACAACCTCGATCAGCGCGTTGAACTCGTCCAACCTAGCCTCGGCTTCCTTGACCGCCTTGAGAAGCCGCGCATTCGCGGCGGCTACGGTCTGCTGAACCTGCCGTACATCTCCCTTCACGATGGCCACGATCTCCCGCGCGTCTTCGGTAACGATGCTCGCACTGCGGACAAGTGGAGCCACATCCCCGTAAACGCGGTCGATGATCTCGTTCACCTTCTTGTACGTCTTGCGGAAGTTCCACGCTGCGGGCACGAGACCGACAGCGAGAACCAGCAGCGCGATCGTCATGAGCCCGCTCGCAACAGACGTGATCTTCTCGAACGTGCCAACCGCGGCCGGCACCTGCTTGGTGACGAGTGTGTCCGGCAGCATGTGTGCTGCCTGAAGCAGCAGGGGCATGGCGTGCATCGTGTCGTACATAGGCGCGAATGGTGCAAGGGAAGGGCCAGCCCCGGATCCCTCCGGCTCGGCGTCCGCCAGGTCAACGACGGCGGCCCGGCCCTATATTGTCGCCAATAATATGACCGCTGTCCAATACGTTGTAGAGGGAGGACACAGGCTGCGCGGCAGCATCCGGCCCTCCGGAAACAAGAACGCCGCTCTTCCGATCGTCGCCGCAGCCCTCCTCTCGCGCAATCCGGTCCGTCTCAAGAATGTCCCCCGGATACGGGATCTCGAGACGCTCGTAGAGCTGCTCCGGTCGGTCGGTGCCAGCGCCGACTGGACCGAGCGCAACACGCTCGAGATCTCCGCGCCCGAGCTCCGGTCCGACGGTCTCGACTCGGCACTGTGCGCGAGAATCCGTGCGTCGATCCTCCTTGCGGCCCCCCTTATTGCTCGGTGCGGGAAGGTGACCCTCCCGGCGCCGGGTGGAGACGTAATAGGCCGCCGGCGACTCGATACGCACTTCCTTGCCATGACCCAGCTGGGTGTCGACGTTGCGGAAAAGGACGGCTATGTAATGACGGCCAGGCATCTCGTCGGAGCCGACGTGTTCCTTGACGAGCCAAGCGTGACCGGCACCGAGAACGCGCTCATACTCGCCGCAGCAGCAGATGGCACAACCGTCCTTCGCAACGCCGCGAGCGAGCCGCACGTTCAGGATCTCGCGCGTTTCCTGGTAGCGCTGGGCGCGCGAATCGACGGGATCGGCACCAACACTATCACCATCACCGGTAGCGCCACGATAGGCGACACCGCCGTCGATCACACGATCGGGCCTGACCACATAGAGGTCGCCTCGTTCATCGGGCTCGCAGCCGTGACCCGCTCGGAGCTGCGTATCGAGGACGCCGGCGTTGAGCAGCTCCGCTCAACGCTCATGGGATTCGAGCGACTCGGTATACAATGTAAAATCGACGGCGCGGATTTACTGATCCCGTCGAATCAGGAAATGCGAGTACACAAGGACTTCGGTGGCCACATTCCAAAGCTCGAAGATCAGCCTTGGCCCGCTTTCCCCGCAGACACGATGTCGATTGCGATTGTCGCGGCGACACAATGCGAAGGTGTGATCCTGATTCACGAAAAGATGTTCGAGTCCAGGCTGTTTTTCGTTGACCGCCTCATCGGGATGGGGGCGAACATCGTGCTCTGCGACCCGCACCGGTGCATCGTCAGCGGCCCGAGCCAGCTTCGCGGATCGACGGTCGAGTCTCCGGACATTCGCGCTGGAATGGCGATGCTGCTTGCAGCGATGTGCGCGAGCGGAAGGAGCACAATCAACAATGTCACGCAGATCGAGCGCGGATACGAACGAATCGACGAGCGCCTCAACGCACTCGGCGCGCACATAACGCGCGTCGAGGACCGCAGGCATTAAGCCGATCGTGCAGACCCCCGTCCAAATAGTTTCTCAGCTCGAGCACCTTGGAGTCCTCGCATTCACGACCACACGCGCTGCCGGCACGTTCGGGCTTGCAGGTACTGACCCGGTTGGCGAGGTGCTTGGGCGCTGGACCAAACTTCTAAACGAGATTGGCGCGCGCGGAATCTGTGTGGCTCCGCAGGTCCATGGGGACACCGTGATCGCGCACGGAACACCATGGGACGGATTCCTGCGCACTCGTCCGGCCGATGGTCACGCCACGCAGGAACGCGGCCTCGCGCTGGCGGTTACCGTGGCAGATTGCGCACCGGTGTTCCTTGCGCACGATTCCGGCGCGATCGCAATCGTGCACTCAGGCTGGCGCGGCACCGAAGCCCGAGTAGTACACCAGGCAATTCGCGCGCTCGGTCGCGCGGGAATAGCCCCGGACGAGCTCACCGTCCACGTCGGGCCGGCAATCTGCGGCCGCTGCTACGAAGTTTCCGCGGATGTGCGAGCTCGCCTGACAGGGGAAACGTCCAACCGGGCCGGCAACGTCGACATCCGATCGCTCATCGCAGATCACGCGGCTGAGGCCGGTGTCGCGCGCGTCTCCGTCTCGGAAAGTTGCACCAAATGCGACAACGGCAGCTTCTTTTCGCACCGCGCCGGCGACACCGGCCGGCAGATCGCTGTAATCGTTGCTAAGCAGTAGGCCCGGAGATATATTTCCAGGTTCCCGTAGAATAGATGGATTACCCTCTTACCCAGCACATGCCCGACACCGAAACCCTAACCGGCACGACCGACCACGCGCTAACGGCGCGCGAGAAGCGCGACATGCAGCGCGCGCAGCTACGGCCGCTTGCCAACCTTCGCCCGGAACTCTACGACGAGGACGATTACTCGACGGACGAGCTCGAAGCAATGATGGCGATGTACAATGGCACCATGGCGTCGATCGAGGAGGGCGAGATAGTCAAGTCTCGCGTTCTCGACATTCGCGATAACATGGTCGTCCTCGACATCGGCTTCAAATCCGAGGGGACCATCCCGCTCGAAGAGTTCAAGGACATGCCGGACCTCAAGGCCGGCGACGAAGTTGAAGTCCTCCTTGAGCACCTCGAAGACATGGAAGGCTCGGTCGTTCTTTCCAAGAAGAAGGCCGACTTCATGCGCGTGTGGGAGCGCATCCGCGTCGCGTACGAGAGCGATCAGCCGGTGGCCGGCATACTCACCAAGAAGATCAAGGGCGGTGTCGTCGTCGATCTCATGGGAGTCGATGCCTTCCTGCCAGGTTCGCAGATCGCCCTTCGCCGCGTCCCCAACGTCGACGAGCTGCTCGGTCAGACTTTCGACTTCAAGATCATCAAGCTCAACAAGCGCCGCCGCAACATCGTCGTCTCGCGCCGCGTGATTCTCGAGCAGGAGCGCGCAGGCAAGCGCGAGCGCTTGATGAAGGAGCTTCAGAAGGATCAGATCCGAAAGGGAATCGTCAAGAACATCACGGACTTCGGTGCGTTCATCGATCTCGGCGGCGTGGACGGTTTGCTTCACATTACCGACATGTCGTACGGCCGCGTGACGCATCCATCCGAGATGGTGCATATCGGCCAGGAGCTCGAGGTCAAGGTTCTCGACATCGATTGGGAGCGCGAGCGCATCTCGCTCGGCCTCAAGCAACTCCAGAGCTATCCATGGCAGGACGTCGCGGAGAAGTATCCGGTCGGCACACGCGTGTCAGGCAAGGTCGTATCGATCACCAACTACGGCGCGTTCATCGAGCTGGAGCCCGGCATCGAAGGCCTCGTTCACATCAGCGAGATGAGCTGGACACGCAACGTCCGTCACCCCAGCAAGATCGTTTCGATCGGCGAGACCATCGAGGCCGTAGTGCTCAAGGTCGATCCGTCGGAAGAAAAGATCTCGCTCGGCATGAAGCAGACGGAAGAAGATCCATGGATGACACTCCCGCAGCGCTATCCAATCGGAATGCGCCTCACGGGCAAGGTTCGCAACCTCACCAGCTTCGGCGCATTCGTCGAGATCGAGCCTGGCATCGACGGGCTCATCCACGTCTCCGACATGAGCTGGACGCGTCGTGTACAGCATCCGTCGGAAGTCATCAAGAAGGGCGATACGGTGGACGTGGTGGTGCTCAATATCGATCCTGAGAACAAGCGCATCTCGCTCGGCCTCAAGCAGGCGATTGAGGATCCGTGGCTCCGCATTGGCGAGACGTATCCGGTCGGTACGGAGCTGCGTGGTCATGTCGTGCGCCTGATGGACAAGGGCGTCGTCGTGGACATCGGCAACGACATCGAAGGATTCGTTCCGAACAGCCAGCTCAACTTCGGCAACCCGGTCAATAGTCCCGCCGACATCGTGTACGAAGCGATGAATCTGGACCTGCGAGTGCTCGAGGTTGATCCGATCCATCGCCGCATCGTTCTCGCGGTAACGGCAATCCCAGAGGAGCAGCCACCACGCCCGGCAGAGCCGAGCAAGGTGATTCCAATGGAGACCGAGGAGTACAGCGTATCGGACTACACGGCAGAGATTCCGGCGGTCCTCCCGGCAACGTACGACGAAGAGTAATTAATGACGATGCGCGATAAGCTCGCGCTTCTTGAGAAACGCCGCGCCGAGTCTGAACTCGGTGGCGGCGTTGCTCGCATAGAGGCCCAGCACAGGAAGGGCAAGCTCTCCGCCCGCGAAAGAATTGATCTGCTCGTCGATGAGGGTTCGTTCACCGAGCTGGATCGGTTCGTCGTGCACCGCAGTACCGATTTTGGCCTGGAGGAGCAGAAGTTCCTTGGTGACGGCGTCATTACCGGATGGGGTCGTATCAACGGCCGCATCGTGTACGTGTTTTCCCAGGACTTCACCGTTTTCGGTGGCTCGCTGTCTGAATCGTTCGCCGAAAAAATCGTCAAGGTGATGGACCTCGCGATGCGCAACGGAGCGCCTGTGATCGGGCTCAACGATTCCGGCGGTGCGCGCATTCAGGAGGGCGTTGTATCTCTCGGCGGCTACGCCGAGATTTTTCTGCGCAACACTCTGGCTTCCGGTGTGATTCCGCAAATCTCGGCGGTACTCGGCCCGTGCGCCGGCGGTGCGGTTTACTCGCCGGCAATCACGGACTTTACGTACATGGTCCGGCACACGTCTTACATGTTCGTGACGGGGCCGAACGTCGTGAAGACGGTCACGCACGAAGACGTTACGATGGACGAGCTGGGCGGCGCGGACACGCACGCCATGAAATCCGGCGTGTCGCATTTCACATCCGACAGCGAGCCCGAGTGCATCGCGAAGATTCGCGATCTCATGCGCTACATCCCGTCCAACAATGTGGATGAACCGCCCCGTGGCACAGGCACCGACCCACACGACCGGCGCGACGAGGCACTCCTCGACATCGTTCCCGACAACGCCAACAAGCCGTACGATATGCACGCCGTGCTCGCGCGCGTCATCGACGACGGCGAGTTCTACGAAGTGCAGAGGGATTTCGCGGAAAACATCATCTGCGGCTTTGCCCATCTTGGCGGTTTCAGCGTGGGGATCGTGGCCAACCAGCCAATGATGCTCGCAGGCGTACTGGACATCAACGCGTCGGTAAAAGCCGCCCGCTTCATCCGGTTCTGCGACGCGTTCAACATCCCGATTGTCACCTTCGAAGACGTCCCGGGATTCCTTCCGGGCGTGAGTCAGGAACACGGCGGAATAATCAAGCACGGTGCGAAGTTGCTCTATGCGTATTGCGAGGCAACTGTCCCAAAACTCACCGTCATCACGCGCAAGGCGTATGGGGGTGCGTACGACGTGATGAGCTCCAAGCACATCCGAGGTGATTTCAACGTCGCCTGGCCCACGGCAGAGATAGCGGTGATGGGTCCCAAGGGCGCCGTCGAGATTCTGTTCCGCAAGGACATAGCCGACAGCGACGATCCGGCTGCGGCAACATCGGAAAAGATCACCGAATACGTGGACAAGTTTGCACACCCGTACATAGCTGCCGGTCGAGGCTACATCGACGACATAATCGACCCGCGGGATACGCGTCCTGCGCTCATCAGCGCGCTTGAAAGCTTGCGCGGGAAGCGCGATCGCAACCCGCCGAAGAAGCACGGCAACATCCCGCTCTGATGTTCCGCTCCGTACTTGTAGCGAACAGAGGTGAGATTGCGCTCCGAGTGATCCGTGCTTGCCGTGAGCTGGGCGTACGCTCGGTGGCGGTGTACAGCGACGCCGACGCAAGCGCACCGCACGTCCGCGCCGCTGATGTGGCCGTCAACATTGGTCCGCCCCCTTCGTCTCAGAGTTATCTCCTGGGCGACCGCATCATTGAGGCCGCGATCCGTGAAGGTGCGGAAGCCATCCATCCTGGCTACGGTTTTCTTTCCGAGCGGGAATGGTTTGCGCGGGCCGTGCGCGACGCAGGCCTCGTCTTCATCGGGCCGCCGGCGGAAGCTATCGCCGCCATGGGGAGCAAGACAGCCGCGCGAACGCTCGCGGTGGCGCACGACGTACCCGTCGTGCCCGGAACTACCGAATCGATTCCGACCGCTGCACGCGCAACCGAGATCGCGGCACAGTACGGCTACCCTGTCCTCCTGAAGGCCGCGGCCGGCGGCGGAGGCAAGGGGATGCGCGTCGTGCGCGACGCGAAGGAAATCTCTGCGTCGTTCGACGCTGCGCGCCGCGAGGCGCAGAACGCCTTTGGAGACGACGCCATATACCTTGAGAAGTACATCCAGGGCCCACGCCACGTCGAGATTCAGATCATCGGCGATATGCACGGGAGCGTCGTGCACCTTGGCGAACGAGAGTGCTCCGTTCAGCGCCGGCATCAGAAGATGATCGAGGAAGCGCCAAGTGTGGCGGTGAATTCAGCGCTGCGCGCGGAGATGGGTGCAACCGCCGTTCGTGCGGCACAAGCCGCTGGCTATGTGAATGCCGGCACGTGCGAATTCCTGCTCGACCGCGACGGTAAGTACTACTTCCTCGAAATGAACACTCGGCTCCAGGTGGAGCACCCCGTCACGGAACTCGTGACCGGCATCGATCTCGTTCAGTGGCAGCTTCGCGTCGCCGCCGGTGAGCCGCTCGGGTTCACTCAGGACGATATCACGCAGCACGGTTGGGCGGTGGAGTGCCGGATCACCAGCGAGGACCCCGCAAACGACTTTCTTCCCTCGACAGGCCGCATCTCATATCTGCAGCTCCCGTCGGGACCAGGTGTCAGGTGGGACGGTGGGATCGAAACTGGAAGCGAGGTTTCGCTTCACTACGATCCGATGCTCGCCAAGCTCATCGTTCATGCTCCTACTCGTGAACTTGCAATCGCGCGAATGCATCGCGCGCTGTCGGAGCTTGTAATTACCGGTATCGAGACGTCGCGCGAGTTTCACCTTCGGGTGATGGAAGACGCCGAGTTTCGTGCGGGAGCCATCGAGATACAGTGGCTCGAGCGACGCCTGGCGTCACTGACCTCCGATACGGGCACGGATGACGGGGCCCAGCTTGCCGCGCTTGCCGGAGCGCTGCTAGCGCAAACTGGCGCCGAGCGGAGCGGGGCGTCGAGTACCTTGCCCATAAGAGAAGTCGAACCTTTATCGGCATGGCAGCGCGTCGCGCGACTGGAATCGCTGCGCTGATGCCCCACACGGTAAGCCTCACCGTAGACGCGATTGCGGCTGGCGGCGACGGCGTCGCGCGCGCTGAGGGACTCGTCGTGTTTGTCCCGCGTACTGCGCCGGGCGACGTCGTGACGGCGAGCATCGCAGGAAAGGGGCATTTTGCGCGCGGGTCATTGCGCAAGATTCTGCGGCCGTCGCCAGACAGGATCGATCCACCATGTCCGCATTATACACGCGAGCGCTGCGGTGGATGTCAGATACAGCACATGTCGTACGCGTCGCAGCTCAGCGCAAAACAGCGAATCATCGCCGACGCGATGACGCGTATCGGCAAGCGGGATATTCTTCTGCCCGAGGTAGTCGCCAGTCCGAATGAGTGGCGCTATCGCACGAAGCTGACGCTCGCCATGCGCCGCAGGCCTGGCGGGTGGATCGCAGGATTGCATCCGTTCGACGACGCCGGCAGAGTCTTCGCACTTGCGGACTGCCCGATCACTGACCGTCGAATTGTGTCAGTGTGGCGCGAGATACTTACGGCCGCCGAGTTTCTTCCCGAGGTTTTGTCGCTGCGTGGAAGCGTCCGCTGGACCGACGATGGACCGACTTTCGTCCTGGCTGGCGCCCAGCGCTGGGGCGCGCACGCACAGTTTTTCAATTCCGTTCCGGCATTGGCGGCGCTTTACTGGGAGCCCGATGGCTCCGCGCGCCGGCTTCTTGGGGACAGACGGCCGCGTGCTGCGCCGGCAGCGTCATTTGCCCAGGTGAATCCGGTCGTCGCGGCGGTGCTTCGAGAGTATGTGTTCAACACGGTGACCGCGTTCGGCCCCGATAGGGTCATCGACGCGTACTCCGGTTCCGGCGAGCTGTCCGTTGCACTCGTGCGAGCTGGGATCGGCGTCGTGGCTATCGAGCTCGATGCCGACGCGTCACGATGGGCGGAACAGCATCTTGCGCCTCCGTCGCGGGTCATCGCTGGCCGCGTGGAAGAAGTGCTCCCCCGCACGCTGCCGGCTGACGTCGTCATTGTCAACCCGCCTCGGACAGGCCTGCATGTCGACGTAACACGCGTGCTTGGCGACGAGCGCGGGGTGCGCGCCATCGTCTACGTCAGCTGTGATCCAGCCACACTTGCCCGCGATGTCGCGCGACTTCCGCGGTACTCCATCAGCTCGTTACGAGCCTTCGACATGTTTCCGCAGACGTCTCATGTAGAGACGGTATGCGTTCTCGTGCCGACTGACGCCACCAGCCATCAGTCTGTATGAAATACATCGTTGACGTTAACGGCGCAGCGCGGACGGTCGTCGCCGATGCGCGAGAAGCGACGGATGAGGCGACGGGGATTGCCGCGACGCTCGACGCAGCGTCGGGGACGCCGTTGCGAATCCTGCGGGTAGGCGACCGCGTTGTTCCCTTTGTCGTGCACGCCGACGAGGGGAAGGGACGATACGCGTTCGATATTGACGGTCACCGATACCACGTCGAAGTCCTCAGTGAGCGCGCACGTGCGATACAGGCGCTGACGGCGCGCGCAGCCCCGCCAGCCGGCCCCGCACCCGTTGTTGCGCCCATGCCGGGGCTCGTTGTCCGCGTTAACGTTGCTGTCGGTGACACCGTGACCGCAGGGCAGGGCGTACTCGTGATGGAAGCAATGAAGATGGAAAACGAACTTCGTGCTTCAGGCGCTGCGAAGGTGAAGGCGGTTCGTGTAGCTGCCGGCACCGCAGTCGAGAAGGGAACCGTGCTTATCGAGCTCGAGTAGCTCGCAACGACAATTTTTCGCGCCGTCATCCAGACGAAGGGCGGGCTCACCACAAAAAAAGGTTCTTCACGGAATTTAGGGATTTGGGGTGACAGCGGCCGATCTCGGATGCATGCTATTCGGAAGGGAGGCGACCGATGGCATACGAAGAGATCACGGCGTTGCTCGGCGGCTGGGAAGGGTTC
>JALYTX010000080.1 GCA_030854055.1 Gemmatimonadota bacterium
CCCCCTGAACGGCCGGATGGCGTGTCACTATTGCGGACAGTGCGGACGGGGCTGCCAGACGAATTCCAACTTCTCGAGCCCCGGCGTTCTGATCAAGCCTGCACTCGACACGGGTAAACTGACGCTGCTCACCGGAGCGATGGCGCGCGAGGTGACAATCGACAAGAATGGGCTCGCAACCGGCGTTACTTATGTTCGCAAGAGCGATGGCAGCGAGCAACATGTTCGCGCGCGCGTCGTGGTGCTTGCCGCAAGCGCGTTCGAGTCGGCGCGCATAATGCTCAACTCCAAGTCATCTCTGTTCCCGCACGGGCTCGCGAACTCGAGCGGCACGATTGGCAAATACATCACCGACACAACCGGCGCGGGACTCAGCGGCTTCATCCCCAGAATGGTTGCGCGAGTACCGCACAACGAGGACGGCACAGGCGGCAATCACATCTACATGCCATGGTGGCTGGACAACAAGAAGCTCGATTTCCCCCGCGGCTACCATATAGAAGTGGGGGGGGGCTTTGAACCACCGTCGTACGGATTCATGGGTGGCATCCAACGCTATCCCGGCGCGGGCGGATACGGCAAGTCACTCAAGGAAGACTACCGTCGCTACTTCGGCGCCACCGTGGGTTTCTCCGGCCGCGGCGAGATGATTCCGAATGACAACTGCTACTGCGAGTTGGACCCGAAGGTGGTGGACCGGTACGGAATCCCCGTTCTTCGCTTTCACTGGAAGTGGAGCGACTACGAATACAACCAGGCGAAGCACATGCAGGAGACCTTCCAGTCGATCGTGCACGAGATGGGCGGTCAGCTATTCTCGCCCATGCCAACCAGGGAAGAAGGATACGGCCTCGCATCCGGCGGAAGCATAATCCACGAGCTTGGTGCGACCCGCATGGGCAGCGATCCGAGCAAGTCCGTTCTCAACGCGAACTGTCAGGCGCACGACGTAAAGAATCTGTTCGTGACTGACGGCGGCCCATTTGTGTCGCAGGCGGACAAGAATCCCACCTGGACGATCCTGGCGCTCGCGTGGCGCACGAGCGACTACATCGCCCAACAACGCAAGCAGGGTGCACTATGACCGATGACAGCAACGGCAACAACAACGGCATCAGCCGTCGCGACGCACTCAAGCTGCTTGGTGCGGTACCACTTTCCGGAGCGCTGCACTGGACGCCGGATGCGGTAGCGCGCGCGAAACACGTATTGCAGCAGGATACCGCCGAGCCGCCCGAGGTTAAGAAGAAATTCTTCTCACCGCATGAGGATGCGACCGTGCGGGTCCTCGTTGACATGATCATTCCGCGCGACGAGCGATCCGGTAGTGCAACCGACGCACGCGTTCCGGAATTCATGGACTACATGCTCGCCGATGCTTCGGAGCGCAACCAGATCGAGATGCACGGTGGTCTCGCGTGGCTCGACACGGAATGCCGAAAGCGCTTTGACGCGGATTTCCTGAAGTCGAGCGACGCCAACCGCAGGCAGGTGCTCGACGACATCGCGTGGCCGGCGCGCGCCAAGCCGGAGCTCAGCCACGGTGTTGCATTCTTCAACAGCTTCCGCGATCTCACGGCTTCGGGCTTCTTCTCGTCACAGATGGGCTGGAAGGACGTGCGCTACATCGGCAATGTGTTCAATCCAAACTGGAACGGGTGCCCGCCGGAAGCGCTACGTCAACTCGGCGTAAGCTACAATAGCTAGCGAGCAACAATGACCGACAATCGGCTCGGGATCGGATTCATCGGCAGCGGCTTCATCGCGAAGTTTCACCTCCAGTCGTTCGTCGCGGTCCGTGACGCCGACGTACTCGGCGTCTGGAGTCCGAATCGCGAGCATTCTGCCGAAACTGCTGCGCTCGCGCGCACGTTGAATGTGGGAAATGCGCGTGCGTACGATTCGATCGCCGACATGGTGGCGGATCCGGGCATAGACGCTATCTGGCTGCTCGGGCCGAACTTCGCGCGCATCGAGAATGTGAAGGAGATAGTTGACGCCATCGAGAGCGGAAAGGGGACGCTACGCGCAATCGCCTGCGAGAAACCGCTGGCTCGCAACGCAGCCGAAGCGGCAACGGTGCTGGAGCTGGTGAACCGTGTCGGGCTGATGCACGGATATCTTGAGAACCAGGTCTTCGCACCGCAGATCGAAACTGGCCGCTCACTCATCTGGGCGCGCGGCGCCGCCGCAACCGGTCGGCCGTATCTCGCGCGGGCCGCGGAGGAGCACAACGGACCGCACATGCCATGGTTCTGGCGCGGTGACATGCAGGGCGGCGGCGTGTTGAACGACATGATGTGTCACTCGGTGGAGCTCGTAAGGCATCTGCTCACAAAGCCGGGTGACGCGCGCGAATCACTGCGACCAGTCTCGATCAACGGCCGCATCGCGAGTCTCAAGTGGAGCCGGCCGGAGTACGCCGAGCGCCTGCGGAACACCATGGGCAAGGACGTCGATTACAGCAAGCACCCGTCGGAAGACTTCGCCGGCGTCACCATCGAGTTCGAAGCCGAGGACGGCACGCGAGTGATCGGCGAGGCAAGCACGTCGTGGAGTTACGTCGGTGCGGGATTGCGGTTATCCGCCGAACTGCTGGGCCCCGAGTATTCGATGTCGTGGAATACGCTGGACAGCGGACTGAATCTCTTCTTCAGTCGCGAGGTGAGTGGGAGGCCGGGTGAGGATATGCTGGAGAAGCAGAACGCGGAAATGGGACTTATGCCCGTGGTGGCGAGCGAGGCCGCGGCGTACGGTTACGAGGCTGAGAACCGACACTTTGTTCGGGCGTTTCTGCAGCGCGAGCGTCCGTTACTCACGTTTGACGACGGACTGGACGTTGTGAAGCTATTGATGGCGGCGTATAAGAGCGCAGAAGAAGGCAGGACGCTTGAGCTCCCCGCCAACGGCATTGAGGATTTTGTGCCGGCGGTCGCGCGCGGCACGTGGAAGGGCTGAGGTTTCGTTTTCACTGTAGTGAAACAACAGGTTTCACGTGGAGGCGCGGAGAGGCGGAGGACTGCAAGCGCCGCCCGGCGAAGCACGAAGTGTGATGGATGACGTCACATCTGGATGTCGTCATCCCGCCGCAGGCCGGGATCCATGGACGACGATCACGGCATGTCGTCCCTGCTATGCAGGGGATACTGTCACAACTGCGTGGGATTCAATCTGTGGGTTCCTGAGACACGTGCATTCGAGCGCGATTGCTCAAGCGACAAGCGAGGGACCTTTGACCCGTCATTACAAGGCGCGTCGAGGCATGGACAATTAGCGATGTATTATTTCGCTTTTCGGTGCGGCTGACTTCGGCGCTCCTTGAGCCGACTGACTCCTGCAAACATGGACGACGTACCGTGATCCTCGTCCATGGATCCCGGCCTTCGGCGGGATGACGACATTCATACGTTCCGTGATCTATCAGGCTTAATGCTCCGCCGCACGACCCTTGCAGTTCTCCGCCTCTCCGTGCCTCCGCGTGAGACCTGCAGTTGCAGTTCGCTGGTCACGCAGCCATCGGCGTCGCAAACTCGTCAGCCGGAGGATTTGCCGCAGCGCGCGGCCTGAACCAGAACGCAAAGATCAGAAAGATCACGGCGGATCCGATCGCGGGGACGAGCCATATCGAGCGCCAGTCGTGCGTGATCGCGCCGTTTGCGCCCGTGATCTGATACGCCTGGACGACAACGCCCGACGCCCATGATCCGATAACGTTGCCAACGCCGAGTGTGACGAACGCGATGAGTCCCTGGGCGGCGGCGCGGATCTTGAGCGTTGCCTGCTGATCGACGTAGATCTGGCCGCTCACGAAGAAGAAATCGTAGCAGACGCCGTGGATCAGGATTCCCGCGTACAACATCCACAGATTCGGACCGGTGTTACCGAACGCGAAGAACGCGTAGCGAACGGCCCACGCTAGCATTCCCAACAGCATGATGCGCTTGATGCCAAGCCGTATCAGAAACCACGGCATGAGAAGCATGAATCCGAGCTCCGACGCCTGGCCGAGAGTCATCTTGGTCGCGGCGGCAGTCATGCCGGTTTCGTTTAGAAAGGCGTTGGTGAATGTGTAGTAGAACTGCAGCGGTATCACGAGCAGGAACGAGCCGACGACGAACACGGTGAACGACTTGTCCTTGAACAGCGACAATGCATCGAGCCCGAGCACGTCGCGTGCACGGAGCGGCTGGCCGGCGGCGTGCGGCGGGGTGTGCGGGAGAGTCAACGCGAACAGGCCATAAACGAGCGATGCACCGGCCGCAATGCGCATTGGAATTGCCGTCGATTCGATCCCGAGCCAGCCCACGAGCACGCCGGCGACGATCCAGCCGATGGTTCCGAGCACGCGAATCTTGGGAAAATCGCGTGCGGGGTCCTCGATGTGATCGAAGCTTATGGAATTGGCGAGCGCCAGCGTGGGCATGTACGTCAACGCGTAGATGATCAACAGCGGATAGAACGACGAGAATGTCGTTATGGTCGAGACGTAGTACAACGCCGCGGCGCCGACGATCAGGAGCACCGCCATCACGCGTTCGGATGAGAAGAAGCGATCAGCGATCATTCCCACGAAGAACGGCGAGATCATGGCGGCTATGCCCATGCTGCCGTACGCGAGCCCGACGCGCGAGCCGCTGAACTTGAGCGTCTGCGTGAGGTAGGTGGCCGCCGTGACATACCACGCGCCGTACACGAAATACTGGAGGAACATCATCACGGACAGCTTGGCTCTCGTGGGCGTCATGTAGGACCGTGATCTCCGTTAGTGGTGGATGCCGCAGACTGGACTTGCTCGCACACTAAATTGCGGAATTGTCGCGACATTCGCCAATGCGGGAGAGTGCCGTGGGCGCTGTCCGCCGCATTTTCAGAAGCGAAGCTTGTTCAGGTAGCCGTAACCTGCGGCGATGCTCGCGAACGGATCCTTCGCCTCGTCGTGCTCCACGAAGTAGTGCTCGATGCCAGCCTCGCGCGATCGGGCAAAGATCGACTTCCAGTCGATCACTCCGCGCCCCACGTCCACCATCGTGTGCGATGCGTCGCCTGCCATGTCCTTGACGTGCACCATCCGGAACCGGCCCGGATACTTCGCGAAGTACGACAGCGGATCGCCGCCGCCGGTCACCAGCCAGTAGATATCCATCTCCATCACTACGAACTTCGGGTCGGTCCTGTCCAGGATCACGTCGTACGGCCGGACGCCATCGATTGCGTGCAGCTCCGTGCCGTGATTGTGGTAACCGATCGTCACCCCGTTGCGCTTCGCGATCTCGCCGGCATGATTCAGCACCTCAGCCGCTCGGCGATATCCGTCGAGTCCCGATTTCTCGTCGGCGATGTTCGGGCATATTACGAAACGGTGGCCGAGCACGTGGGCCTCGTCCAATACACGATTGAGGTCGTCCCGCACGCGCTCCATCGGGATGTGCGTCGAGGGAGCGACGAGTTGGTACCGGTCGAGCACCGCGCGGAACTCCGCCGGCGTGCGGCCGTGATAACCCGCGAGCTCCACCTCCCGATAGCCGATCGCCGCCACGCGGGCGAGTGACCCGTCGAAATCCCGGTCCATGGCTTCGCGGATGGTGTAGAGCTGCACGCCAACGTGACTGATACGACTCGCAGCGGTGCCTCCGCGCGCCGCATTGCTGCCCAATGCGAGGGCCGCCACTCCAGCGCCGGCCTTGGCAAGAAAGTCCCGCCGGCCCATCACGGTGCCGGGATCGTATGGTTCTGTAGTTGCCGTCATTCGCTCTCGTGGTTCCGCCTGAAGGTAATAGTACCACCTGGCGCTGCGGAGCGGATCACCGGCCTGCTCGCGGGCGCACACTCCGATCCATCCACGCAACCTCATCGCATTCGGCGCCTTCTGCCCGACGGTCGTGACCATCGTGATTCACGAGCTGACGTTGTCGCCGGTCCTCGGGCTGCGGTGATGTGCCCGTATGCAGAGCGCCGCACGTATTCTGTCGCATTCCGTTCACGAGATTCTCGCTGTGTTTCCACTCGGCCTACTGATAACGAGCGTCGCGGTCGATGCCAAACGAACTATTGGCAACCACCACCACTAGTGTTCACTCTCTACGGCCACCGAGTTAAGGCGCCGGCGACAGCGGTCGCGAATTAGTTTTGTCCCCTGCGGGTCGCATACCGCGGTGTGCGTTGGCGATCCAGTCGATGTACGCCGAACGCTGATCGGGTTTTAGCAATGCAATAATTTCCCGCTGAGATGAATCGATTACAGCGTGAACACTGGGTCGTACCTTCGCCCACGCTGAATCGATTGCCGTCTGGTGACGTCGCAGAACATCCGTGATGGCGGCTCGCTGCAAGCTGTCGAGATGAACGCGCCGGTCCATCTGGTCTATCAACATTGCGGCGGTCATGGGCCCGGGTGGTGACCGCATCACCCACAGCCTGTCCGCTGTCACCCCGATGGCGAACCCCAGGGCCAAAACCGCTACAAGCGTCAACGCGACCTGACGCCACGATGCCGACTTTCCTTCGTTCATGGTGTAGATCCCGGAACCTGGTCTTGCGTCTGCGGAATTCTGACAGCGGCTTCTGCGACAACCAGCGCCGCTATGGACGGCGCTCCGTCGGGCCCAGCGCCGCGGACAACACCACGCGGAGAAAAGACGGTAGCCCAACTGCTGTCGAAATCGCGCTTTGCAACCGGGCGCACCCACCCGGTAACGAAGAACGCGACTGCGGCCGCGGCGAGCACGGCCGACGATACGACGGGCAGTGCTCCACTTACCGCGACCAACGCCGCCGGTCGCCCGCCGTGCATTCCCCGTGCGGTGCCCGGTGAACTCCCTACGCGACGCTGAACCATCGTGGTCGCATCGATCACTGCCGCTCGCTTGATTCGCTGCGCCAGTTGTTCCCAGTATGCCGGGTCGTCGCGACCCAAGTGAGACGCCAGCAACGCTTGCATGGAATCCTCGCTTGTTGTTGAGCCCTCTGCCCTGTCGCGAGTCGGCTTGTCCTTCGTCGGCTCGTCGGCACGCCCATGTGGCACACCGCGCGGGCTGTTGCTATTGCTGTTGCTATTGCTGTTGCTATTGCTGTTGATATCGCCGTTGCTATTGGTGTTGACATCGCTGTTGCCGTCGTTCATGAATCCTCTACCTCTCGTAGACGAGCACGAATTACCTTCCGCGCGCGAAATACATGTTGACGCACGGTCGACGCGCTTACGTCGAACATCGCAGCCACTTCCTCTACATCCAGACCCCGCACGACGTGAAGCTCGAAGCACTGCCGCTGCATTTCAGGCAATTCGTCGAGTATGCGCGCGACACGGGCGAGTGTCTCGCGAGCCTCCGTCGCCGCGGCCGGCCCCGGGTCGGAGCGCACGGCCCCACCCCACCGTTCCCACAAACGCTTTCGGCGGCGTTTCCGTTCATTATGCCGGCGCGCGACACCGCGTGCAATCGCATACAGCCAGTTGCGAAAATCTCCGCGGGCCGCGGTGAACTGCCCTGCCTGCCTGATGACAATAAGGAACGTTTCCTCGGCGATATCCTCGGCGTCATCGCGGTCTCCTACGATCTGTTCTGCAAACAGCGTGACAGGGCGGACAAATTGCTCGATGAGCGCTTCGATCGCTTGGGCCTTCCCTTCAGCCACGCCAGCAAGCATGGCTGACTCGCTAACCCTCGTTTCGACCGAATCATGACCATTGCTCGGCATCGGAGTTCGGCCCATTGACCTAGCGCGTCCGAGGCTCAGGCATGAAGCGCATCGGTTGGCTGCTTACGCACAACTCGCCAGACTGGCACGCAAGCCGCGCACACGCAGCATAGTACGCAGGCGCCAAACGCGGCGCCCGCAAGTTGCAGTGAAAATGCCGTCGACATCAAGGCGCCGGCAGCTCGCGCGACCATCACCCCTAGAAGACCGCCCGCGGCGCTGACCGCGCCGGCCTCTACGACGAACTGTAGGAATACGTCGAACCGGGTGGCCCCAACCGCACGCCGCACTCCAATTTCGCTCATGCGCTCGCGAACTGCGAGCTGCTGCAGGGCGAACGTGCCACCCGCGCCTACCGCGAGCAGAAGCAGGGCAGCACCGGCCTGAAACTGCCGCAACCGCGACGCCGTGGCCTGTCTCATGTCGACCAGGCGCAGCTGTGTGTCGACACGAAAATCCGCCGATGGCACGTTGCCGCCCGGCTCTCCCAGCAGGTGGTGCCGTTCGCTGAGCAGTGCGACAATCGCGGTGACTGCATCGGCCAAACTTGTTGCCGATTCATCGATTCGCAGGAAGATCCGTTCGATGTGAGCGACCTGAAATAGTCGACGCTGAGCAGTTCGTAGCGGTACGAAAGCCACAGCATCCTCGTCGAATGCGTCCAGGCCGGTTCCTCGTTTGCGAAGGATGCCCACAATACGAAACGGCATTCCTCGTATCCACAAATTATCACCGAGCAGATTCCTTCCCGCCCCCAGGTCCTCCGCGAGCTGCGCTCCGACCACCACGACCCGTTGCGACGCCAACGCTTCCACGTTACCAAAGAACCGGCCGCGAGCCATCGGCGACTCTCTGAGCCTCGCGTAGCTCGCATCCACCCCAGCAACGGTCGCCTGTCTGGCCAGCGAGCCCATTTTCACGGGGGCAGTGCCGCGAAATTCGGAGGTTGCCTGCTTGACTCCCGCGACCGCGTCCAGGATCGCACCAGCGTCGCGGCTGGTCAATGTCGGGACGATACCCGCGCTTCGCGCCCGACCGCCACGATTCTGCGACGCCTCCGCACTGATAATCACCACGTCAGCACCCATCGTCGCAATTTCATTGAGCGCTTCCCGCCTCCCCCGCTCTGCGACTGCTTCTGCCACAAGGAGCGCGCCCACTCCAACCGCAACGCCCACTACGATGAGCAACGAGCGCAAGGGCCGTCGAATCAGCATCAGGCAAGCCTCTGCCCCCTGGCGCCGGGCGCGCGCGAACCACGCGGACGGCGCGCGCCGCGTCATTCCCGCGGAAAACCGAAGAGTGGGACCGGCTCGGCACGCAACGACCTCGATGCGGTTCAGAGTCAACGGCCGAGTCTACGTGGGTGTGCGAAGCGCTGCTCCAGGGTTCTCCGAAGCTGCACGTCGCGCTGGAAAGTAACCCGCGAGCACTCCGATGCCGAAGGTTACGGCCATGGCTCCAAGAGTTACCGTCCAGGATATGGCAAGCGGGATTCTCATCATTCTCGCGCCCGCTTGCGTGAGGAGAACTCCCACTATCGCACCGAGGATTCCAGCAACGCTCACGACGACGACGGCTTCGACCCAGAACTGTGCCAGTATGTCGACACGCGTCGCACCCACCGCTCTGCGGGCTCCAATCTCCTGGCGGCGGGTGCTCGCGGCCGTGAACATGAGATTGGCCACGACGACTCCGCCGATCATGAGGGCGAGGAAACCTACCCAGAAGAACGCGCGCCGAAGTGCGCTGTCCACTGTCGCGTATCGAGTGATCAGTGCCTCGGGAGATATCACCTGGAAATCGTCAATCATCGGTGGGCGTATCCCATGCCGATCCCGAAGAAGCGTGGTGACCGCAGTCTGCGTGCGGGCCCACTCGTCGGCGCGTTCCAACTTGACCATTCCCAGCTCGATGGACTGCCGGTTGAATACGCGGCGAATAGTCGTCTGCAGTGGCAGATCCACCACGTTGTCCAGGCTGGCGCCGCCGGGACCGGCGCCGTGTGGCGAGAGAACGCCCACAACCTGGAAGTCGATTCCTCCGACACGCAATCGCTGGCCCACTGCGTCCACCCCAGCATAGTAGTCCCTCGCGATGTCGGATCCGATCACTGCGACACGCGCAGAGGCACTGTCGTCTGAGGACGTGAAAGGAGCACCGCCGGAGAACGCGTCACCACGGAGTGAAAACCAGTTCGGCGTGACTCCAAACACCGTTGTGGTACCGTTCTTTCCTGCAACGTCGATCCCCGTCCGAAAGCCCGTCTGCGCCATGCTGGCGTCCTGTATGTTCGGCACCTGACTCACAATTGCACGAATGTCATCCCGGGTGAGCGTGGCAACGCTGCTACCGGGCTGGGCCATGCCGCGCATAGCGGGGCCACCCGGCTGAATCAGCAGTACGTCGAACGCGCCGAGCATTGAGCGAAAAGTCTTCTCAACGCCGCGGCGGGCGCCTTGGCCGGTCGCTTCCGTGAGCGTTATCGCAAGTACGCCAATTGTGAGCGTAGCGCCCATGGCAATGGCCCGCCATTTCGAGCGGCGGAGGGTACGGGTCGCCTCACCACACGCTGTGGCCCACACCTCCCGACTTGTTATGCGGCCTCTAACGGCGGGCCTCATGCGAGCATCGAGGACGGTGGGTACGATGTGCGGATCGTTGCCTCTTCGGGTAGCGGGCGTCCGCGAGCAAGAGTGTCACTCACGATTGCCCCATCCCTGAGTGTGATAATCCGTCCTGCGCGCGCTGCAATCAGCGGGTCATGCGTAACGAGCACGATGGTGAGCCCGGCGCGGTGCAGGTCGCAGAACAGGTTCATGATTTGATCGCCGGTTGTCTCGTCAAGATTCCCGGTGGGCTCATCCGCCAACAGGAGTACCGGCTGCATTACGAGAGCGCGTGCGATCGCAACGCGCTGCTGCTCACCCCCGGACATCTCGAAGGGGAAGTGCGAACGTCGATGCTCGATGCCGACCTGCTGCATCACTTCCGCGACGCGTATCGGAGTCGGCCGGTCCGCGGAGTAAAGTCCCGGCAGCATCACGTTTTCAGCGGCCGTGCAGCGTGCGAGCAGGTTGAAACTCTGGAATACGAACCCCAGAGTCCGGTTGCGGAACGATGAGAGCTCAGCGTCTGCCAGTCCATCGACGCGTTCACCATTGAAGACATAGCTTCCAGAAGTGGGTACGTCGAGCGTGCCGAGCACTTGCAAGAGAGTGGTCTTACCAGACCCGGACGTGCCCATGATTGACACGAACTCGCCGGCTGCTATCTCGAGTGACAACGTATCGAGAGCGACAACGGAACGCTCCCCCGCTTCATATCTCTTTGTTATGCTCACGAGCTGGATCATATCTCGTTGGGTTATGGGTTCATGGTTGCGTATCGGGGAACTTGCCCGTAAGCACGGTGTCGCCCGCGACGAGTCCGCGTGCGATGCTCGTGTAATCGCTCTGACGCACAACGGTGCTTACTGGAACGCGGGCAGGTTCTCCCGCCGACACTTTCCAGACGTACGGTCCGCTCCCGCTCTGACGTACGGCGTTGCTGGGAACGACGAGCACCGAGCTTGAGGGTCCTTCAATGGTCACACTTGCTGTCATCTGAGGGCGAAGCAGTCGGCTCGTCTCCGCCGTATCGCCGGTGACGCGTATCGTCGTTTCGTAGTCGACGACCCCGCTTATTACCGTCGCGTCCGGCGCTATTCGAACTACCTGGCCACGAAAAACCCGTCCCGGGTAGGCGTCCACGGTGAACTCAGCGGAATCACCGATGTGCACGCGGCCTATGTCGGTTTCGTCCACCAGCGCAACGCATTCCAGCTGCGACAGATCGACGAGTGTCACAAAAGTGGGCGTGGCGAATGAGGCGGCTACTGTCTCACCCTCGTGTATCGTGACTGCCGCAACAGTGCCGCTTTCCGGCGCCTTGACGGTCATGTACCCGAGCTGGACTCGCGCCATGCTCTCGTCGGCAATTGCGCTGGCCAGTCGGGCTTGCGCCTGAGTGAGGGCTGTCTCCGCGTAATCCAGGTCGCGGGGCGCAGCAAACCCTTTTTCTTCGAGAGGCAGCAAGCGCGCGACGTCGGCTCGAGCCTGTGCTACAGTAGCCTTGAGTTCGGCCACGCGTGCGGACGCGCCGGCGAGTCTAAGCTGTGCCTCGCGATCGTCGAGTTGGGCGACTACGTCGCCGCGTGCGATCCGCATGCCCTGCTGGACGGCCAAACGGCGTACGACTCCGGACACGCGTGCTCCCACATCGACCTTGGCGCCCGGCGCCAGCCGAACTGTCCCCGTGGCTATGACGCGTCGAGTGACAGTACGGACAGCCGCTACGGCCTCTGGACGGTCGACAACCGTACTGCGCGGGGACGAAAGGAGCCGCCGACCGGCGACACCCATTGCTGCGATTAGGAAAGCGGCTGTGACGGTCGTGAGAAGAATGCGCACATCCTCATATTCCACGACAACCGAGTCCGTTTACACGATCCGTACGCGCGCTTGCCAGCCAGCCCATCTCACGCCGCAGGGACGACCCGCGCATTCTCTGCGCGGAGGAGGTCTCGCATCCTGATAAGAGTGGCGTAGCCAGGCTGTCCTGACGGAACGAACACCGCTTCCGCATCGGCGAGCCGCGAATCGACGAGTAACGAGAGATCGAAAAGTGTTGCGATAGGTGGAACGCATCCCGGGCGACATCGCGTCATGAGATGTACCTCCGCCAGGGACGCCACGCGCGCACTGTCAGCGCCGAGCGTTCGGCGCATCGTCGGAAGGTTCGCCCGCGCAACAGCCGGTTTGAGCAGCACAAAGAAGTTTGACTTCAGTCCGAAGCTTGCGCGAACAACCAGTGTGCTCGCCCTCGGCGCGTGGTGAACGGTTCCGAACTCCGTGTCAACAGTCCCAATGCGTAGCTCAATGGTCCCGCGACCCTGATCTGCCTGCCAACGTCGCACTGCGGCCGCGACCGGTCTCCAGTCGTACCTCTTTGCCAAAGCCTGTCCATAAATGCCGTCCATCCAGTCGTTCCTCAACTGTTTTCTAATACATCTCGCATCCGGTCGACGACCCACGTGGCAGCGCCGCACGCAGATCGAGCCACATAGATCTCGTCGATTGCCGAGCTAGTGCATGTTTTCGTATTTCGCTGTTAGTTCCAACGATCACCGATTGCGTTTACTCGCTCTTGTTCTAAGTGATACGCCTCAGCGCGAGTGCGGTTGCTGCCCCAGTCGTCGTAGCTCAGTGCGTCCGTCGCAATTTGTTTGACCGCTCGCAGAACTACCGCCGGAGCCCAACATCGCGCTCTGCAAGCGTCCACGTAACCGCAGACGGCAGCCTTTACATCGGCGCGAGATTCACCGCTCGCGGTGGGTCGCGCGACGGATTGCCAAGACAAGCGCGTCTCCACGCGCGTATTCCAATGAGACGTTAACTAGAGACAGTCTGATGGTTCGCTCGAGGCGGACAAGCCCCTGTCCACTGCCAAGTCAGACACCGGCCCGCTACCGGCATCAGTAGGTGGTCTGCTCGACTTTGCTCTTATGCCAACGACCGGTTCGTTTGCTTCGCGCCTTCTGGATCCTCAACGAGCTGCTGCCGACTTGCCAGCCAGTCCGCAACGATCCAGGCGGCTCCCACGGCGGCCAGGTTGTACGCGTTGCTACCCCATGCCACATGATCCCGGGGGTACGCAAAGATGAGAGGCACCAATGCAAGTCCGCTAAAGATCAAGAGCATGAGCGCGAGGAGCCTGGAAGCCAATACGTCTAGAAGCCCCGAGACCACTGCGATCCCCGCTACGGCAAAGGCGATGCCCGTCAGGACTGTCCAGAAGTCTCCGCCCATGGGCATCCAATGCGGGACCAGGGGTGCGACGGCGCGGACACCGGTCAGGTGCGCCAAGCCGAAATCGATAGCGCAGAGTCCAAAGGTCCAGCGAGCGACACGAGCCGTTCGCCGCGATAACGAATCGCGCGCGTCCAGCGACGCGTAGACGACGACTGCCGCGACGACCAGGATCAGCTGCTGGCCGAGTCCACCCAAGACGCCAATGTAGACGGTGGCGCGATATCCAAGGATACGAGGCGCCGTATAAAAACGAGGAAACGAGAAAGCAGCGAAGATACAATAGATAACGGCCAGCGCCGCCGCTCCCGCCCGAGCAGTGCGACGCGATAAGATCCCGGCGCCTCCCACGAGTAACCAGACGGCGGCGATATACGCAAGCAGCTCAACACCAGGAATCTGGTCACCGAGCGCCTGGATAGGTTGATGCGCGGATTCAAACTCGCCCCAGACGAGATCCATGATGCCGGCAGCAAGTGAAGCAATGCCATACACGTAAACACCGATTCTCGTTATCGATGTGCCGGGTGCGCTAAGGCTACAACGACACGTCACGCCGCCCTCCGTGCCCGTGCCGCTTGCGCATGTCGATGTCCAAAGAGGAAATAGATCGAGAGGCCCGCAACTAGCCAGATTACCAGCCGGATCCACGTCTCACCCGGTAACGCGATCATCTGCGCCAAGCAGATCAGCGCTCCAAGCGCTGGCACCCACGGCACCCATGGCGTACGGAATGGGCGCACATTGTTGGGAGCGGATTTGCGCAACAGCACAACGCCAACGCACACAAGGACGAAAGCAAGCAGGGTTCCGATGCTCACGAGCTGTCCCAGGACATTAATGGGGGTGAAGCCCGAAACCAGTGCGCAAACGATCCCCGTGACGAGGGTGCTCACGTGCGGCGTCTTGAAGCGCGAGTGAACCCGGCCGAAGATACTGGGGAGCAGGCCGTCTCGTGCCATCGAGAAAAAGATGCGCGTCTGGCCCAAGAGTTGAACCAACATCGTGCTGAACAACCCAAAAAGGGCGCTCACCTTGATTACGGGGCTGAGCCAGTGCAGGCCCGTTGCGTCGATTCCGACTGCAAGCGGGTCAGCGACATTTAACTTGGAATAGTGGACGATACCAGTAAGAACGACCGCAACCGCGATAAAAATGACCGTGCATATCGCGAGCGAGCCGAGTATGCCTACTGGCATGTCGTGTTGCGGATCTGTTGATTCCTGCGCTGCCGTCGACACCGCATCGAAGCCGATGTATGCGAAAAACATCACGCCGGCGCCGCGCAGTATGCCGCTCCAGCCAAAGTGTCCAAATGCACCGGTGTTTGGTGGGATGAACGGCGTGAGATTGGAGCGACGGATGTATGCCGCTCCAGCCACCACGAACACCACCAGCACCATCGACTTGATCGCCACCAACACGGTGTTTATCCTGGCGGACTCCTTGATTCCACTTATTAGGAGGGCCGACACCACGACGACCACGCACACGGCGGGGAGGTTGAAGATCCCTGTAGCCGTAGCTCCCTGTTGATCCGTGACCACCGATCCAAGCGGCGCCGTGAGAGCGACCGGGATGCGAACGCCAAGGTCGTTAGCGAGACTCACGAAGTACCCGCTCCAACCAACGGCGACCGTGGATACGCTGAGTGCGTACTCCAGTATCAGGTCCCATCCGATTATCCATGCGACAAATTCGCCAATCGTCGCATATGCGTACGTATAAGCGCTCCCCGCAATCGGAACCATCGCCGCAAACTCCGCATAGCACAGCCCCGCGAAGACGCATCCGACGGCGGAGATGATCATCGAGATCACCAGTGCGGGCCCCGCGTTCTGCGACGCGGCCGTTCCTGTGAGCACGAAGATTCCCGTTCCGATGATCGATCCAACGCCCAGCGCGATCAGTTGAACACGCCCCAATGAACGCCGGAGAGGATTATGTTCAACCTCCTCTTGCAGCTGTGCGAGCGATTTTCTAGTGAAGAGGTCCATACACCGAGAATACGGCCGCGGTGAATCGGTGTGCAATTCGGGATTCGTCAGGAATCAATCAGGACTTGCTGACATTTCTCGTTGCACAATTTTACGTCTTCTGCGGTATGTTTAACTGCTGAAGAAGCATAGTTGCAGTGGCGCGCTGCTCAGTGCGTGACCCCGTACACGGAAAGGCAACGGCGCGATGCATAAAGTGCCACTTCTCGCTTCACATTCACGCTCTGCACTTACGCGGCTTACCGTCGCGCTCGCTCTTCTGCTCGGTGCGGCGCTCTTGTGGGCGGTGGTCGCCGAAATGCGCTTTCAGCGACGCACGACAGAAAAGGTCAGCGAAGACTACGTCGCACTTCTCGCTCGAGAGAGAGTCGACTCCGCTTCATCGGCTCTTAACGCCGTGTTCTCTGGTGCGCTCGGGTCGCAGATAGGCGGCACGATGGGCTCCGTCTACGACGAGCTTCCGCCGCCAACGCCCGCTGGTCCAATGAGCAAATCGTTGAGTAATTCGTTGCGTTGTGGCGACGCGAAGGGGCAAATCGCTTCGTATTTTCGGATAGATCTGCGTGATAGCAGCTTCCTCGCATCACCGCGGTCCCGCGACGGCACTATCGACTGGGTGCGCGATGCAGTTACGGCACATATGCAAGCCGCGGGCCCTCTAACCTCGGGGCGATTTCGAACGCTCCTGACGCATGGCAGAGCGGTCACATATGGAGTGAAGTATGCCCCCTACGATGCGCCAGTCGCCGTTTACGGACTCGTGACTTGCCCTCACGCTCTCGCGGCCGTGTTGAGCGCAGCGGCCCCTCGCGGTGCGACAGAGTCGGTCATATCCATTCTGGCAGTAGCGGGAACCGACACTCTCTTCGGTCACAGTAGAGGCGTTTCCCCGGCCCTCGCGACCACCGACGTAGGCGGAATTCAGCTGAGCACGTATGCCACTTTCGCACAGCCGCTTTCGGGGATAGTTATCGAACGCGATGTGGTCCCACCTGTGGCCTTGACGTTAATGCTGGCCGGCACTATCGCGCTTGCCTCGATTGCAGTGGCGCAACTAATTCGGGACAGACGTGCGGTGCGCATGCAGGCGGAGCTCATCACGACTATTTCGCATGAGTTGCGTACACCGCTTGCACAGATACTCCTTTATTCCGAGACGCTGGCTCTCGACCGGGTCAGAGGAGACGCGGCCAAGCAGGCTGCGGCGCAGCGTATTGTTGACGAGGCGCGACGTCTTGCAGAAATCGTAAGCAACGTCGTGGGACTGAGCCGCGCGGAAAAGGCGGTGAATGCTGTTACTCCTGTCGCGCCCGTGATTGAGGCCGCCATCACTGGAGTCCGCGCGTTGAGCGACGCACGGGCAAAGGTTGTCGTAACTCTTTCGGGAACACCGAAAGTGGCCCTTTCTGACTCGGCGTTGCTTCAGGCGCTGACCAACGTGCTTGACAACGCGCTCAAGTTCGGGCCCGCTGCACAGACGGTCGTTGTATCCACGGAGCGCGACAGGTCGATGATACGTATCAGTGTAGAGGATGAAGGGCCTGGTATCCCACAAGCACAGCGCGAGCGAATCTGGACCAAGTACTTTCGGGCGAGCGATACGCCAACCCCTCCGGGTGCTGGTATAGGCCTGTGGATTGTGCGCGATATTGTAGCCGCAGCCGGGGGACGGGTATGGGTTGATGAGGCGAAGAGTGGAGGTACTCGTATAGTGCTCGAGCTACCAGCCGCTGACGAGTCATGACTCACATATTACTGATTGAGGACAACGGTGGATTCGCAGAGGGACTCCGGCAGAATCTCGAATTCGACGGTTATCGGGTGACAGTCGCGCCGGATTCGACCGTCGCCACGCGCGTGCTATCCTCTGATCCGCCGAACTTGGTCATACTGGACATAATGCTTTCCGACGAGAACGGGTACGACATACTGCGCGGCATTCGGAAACACGATTCAGTCACACCCATCTTGTTGCTCAGTGCGCTATCGGACGAAGCGCACAAGGTGCGCGGGTTCCGTCTAGGCGCCGACGATTATGTGGCGAAACCATTCGGGCTACTCGAGCTGCTAGCACGAGTCGAAACGCTGCTGCGTCGGTCAGCGAGTGGAAGTTTCGCCGTGGTGCGGCTGCCCCCTGTTCGATTTGGCGATGTCCAGGTTGATCGAGACCATCGCGACGTCACCCGTGACGGCGTTAAGGTCCCGCTGACACCCAAAGAGTACGCGCTGCTAGCCGCGCTGATCGACCGCAACAGCGCCGTCGTCGGGCGCGAGGAGTTGCTGAGAGAGGTGTGGGGCTACGACCCGGATGTGGTGAGCAGGACGCTGGACACGCATCTCTCGGAGCTGCGCCGCAAACTGGAGCGTGAGCCGCATTCCCCGCGCCACATTCTTACAATCCCGAAACAGGGTTACCGACTCGTGCTTGGCAATGAAATAGCGCTTGGTGACGAACCATGAGGCCGACCGCCGCGTCAATCCAAGTAGCGCCGTATTGCCGTTCTAGGGCAGAATGCTGGCCCGAAGGTTGGTTTGCGGGCTTCGCCGACAGCCTGCCTTCATGATTGTGGGCTCTTACGTCAACTCGCGGACTTGTGAAGACCAACGCAACTCTTGGCTGGGCCTTCGAAATTCACCAAGCTAGCCTTTAGACAGTACCACTTTGTCGCGTTAAGTGCATAGCTTCCGCCGCTCTGTGATGAAGCGTCACCTCGTAGGATTGTCGAGAGCGAAAGGGAGATTCAACTCAGGCCGCATCAACGCGTCACGTTCATAGGGCCCGGGCCGTGCAAGCAAGAACCCCTGCGCGTGCTCGCATCCCAGCTCACGCAGCGCGGCGAGCTGCTCCCGCGTCTCCACACCTTCGGCCACAGTGTCCAGCGAGAATGCCTTCCCGAGCGCGATGATGGCGCGCACGACTTCGACGTCCGGAGTGTTCCTGCCGATGCCTCGGATAAATTCCCTGTCGATCTTCAGCATCGTGACCGGGAATCGCCTGAGCTGAGCCAGGGAGGAATAGCCGGTGCCAAAATCATCAACTGCGATGCGGACACCGACGGCCCGTAACGCTAGGAGCCGCTCAAGTGCCCGGGCTGGATCGCGCATGAGCACACTCTCGGTCAACTCGAGCACCAGCCGGTCAGGATTCAAGCCGGTTTGTGAAAGAATTCGCACTACATCGGTCAGGAATCCGCCGTCCTCGAGTTGGCGCCCCGAAACGTTGACTGAGACTGCGGGCGGCACCCCCCCGCTCGACAGTCCGCTCCATTGTGCTGCCTCTCTGCACGCGTGTTCCAAGACCCATCGGCCCAGCGGCAGTATGAGTCCACTCTGCTCGGCGATGCGAATGAACTCGCCGGGGCCCACGGGTCCGTGACTCGGCGAGACCCACCGAGTGAGCGCCTCGACGCAGTCAGTTCTGCCAGTCACTAGATCGACAATGGGTTGGTACGCCAGCGACAGGCCGTCACAGGCAAGAGCCCGCCGGAGCTCGGAGTCGAGCTCCATGCGATGCATCAGAGTCTCGTGCATCTCCGGTCTGAACGCTTCCTGGTGGCCCTTTCCGGCAGCCTTTGCACGGTACATCGCTAGGTCGGCGTTTCGAAGCAGTTGCTCGGCCGAATCGACGTCGGAGGCATAAGCAATACCGATGCTTGCACTGGCGGCTAGCGACACGCCCTCCAGCTGTACCGCGGATGATAGAGCCGTTGTGATTCGCATTGCGACCGGTGCGACATCAGCATCGCGCTCGGCATTCTCGATCAAGATGCCGAACTCGTCGCCGCCCAACCGCGCGACGGTGTCGCTTCCGCGCGTAGCGTTGAGGAGTCGCTCGGCGGCGATCGCAAGGAATTGATCGCCCGCACTATGTCCCAAGCTATCGTTGACCGCCTTGAAGTCGTCAAGATCAACGAACAACACGGCGATGCGATCTCGGGAACGGTCAGGGCGAGCCAAAGCACGCTCAACTCGTTCTCGGAAATAGGTTCGGTTTGGCAAGCCGGTGAGCTCGTCGTGTGAGGCTCGATACAGAAGCGTCGCTTCGAGTGCCTTCCGCCCGGAGATGTCCTGCACCATGGCGACGATCCCTGTTATCCGGGGACCATCCGTTCCAGCTTCGATGCTCGAGAGAGTCACGCTGGTCCACACAGTTCCTCCTCCCTTCTGGACGTACCGCTTCTCTATGGTGATCGTATCCCTTACTCCAGAGCGAAGCTCGTTCGCCGCCTTCATGGTGAGCTCCCTGTCTTCGGGCGCGGCGAAATCCATAGCGCGGCGGCCTTGCAGCTCTACCGCTGAGTAGCCAACCATACGCTGGTAGGCAGGATTAGCGCTGACGATCAGGCCGGCTGGATCCGTAACGACGATGCCGATTGCTGACCGATCGACGATGGCTCGCAGCTGTGCCTCACTCGCGCGTAGAGCGTCATCGGCACGCCGCCGTGCCGTGATATCGCGCGCAATGCCGACCGTACCGATGACTTGCCCGTCCACGTCGAGCACGGCAGTCTTTGTGGTTTCGATCCACGCGGCGCCGGCCGGCCACGGCACGGAATACTCGGTGGTGATTCGCTCGCCGGAGCGCATGACGCGATCATCGTCCGCTAGGTAGCGCTCCGCAATTTCCGCAGGAAAGAAGGCGCGATCCGTCTGGCCGACGAGAGTGCCGCCTGGCAAGCCGTACGCAGCAGCCAGGGCCTCGTTCACAGCGACAAACCGCGACTGCGTATCCTTGATCCAGGCCAGATCCGGAATGTTGTTGAGAAGAGCGGTCTGGTGCTGCAATGCCGCGGTCAGGGCGACTTGTGCGCTGCCCTGGTCGGTGAGATCGCGAACGATACAGATGTATCCGCCACCGGAAATAGCGACGAGCGACAACTCCTGCGGAAAAAGCACTCCATCAAGCCGCCGCCCCGTGCAGCCGCCATGCCACTCACTTCCACCCCCGAGTCTCGCCACCGCTGCGAGTCCGATGGAAGAGTATGCTTCGGCTTTGTGAAGATCTCCCCACGATCGCCCGAGTAGGCTATCCACGCTCGGTGCGCCATGGATCCTCGCGTACGCCGAATTCACAAACCGGTAACATTCGTCCGGACCGAGGAGTGCTATACCATCTGTCGCGCCACCGGCGGCGAGGCTTAGCCCATGAATAAGGAGCGATTCCTCGGCCGATGACGAGCAAATGGGTGAGCAGCTGGAATCGGTAACGCCAATTCGCTGCGGAGTGGCTGTCAGGCACTCTGATACACCGGAGCTCTCGGGGTAGCACGCACGTGGGAAGAAAGAAAGCGTCATCTGCCTGGGAGACGGAGAGGGCTCGCGATGCTACGCATACATATGTAGTATCGGCACGCGGTACCACGGGACTCAGACCCGGGGCTCGTCAGGCTACTCGCGGAATGAATAAGCTGACGGACATGCTCCAATTCCGGACAATCAATGGCACAGTGAAGTGAATCGCCCCGGGATTGCCGGAGACTCCCAGACGTGAGAGGTTGGGAGTATGACAAAGCAGAGGCGGTTTTCTCCTGAGGTTCGGGAGCGGGCAGTCCGGCTCGTCGGGGAGCATCAGAGGGAGTACACGACCCAGTGGGCGGCGATCACGTCGATTGCAAGCAAGATCGGTTGTGCGCCAGAAACCCTGCGGTTGTGGATACGTCGGACGGAGCGTGACACAGGGAAGCGATCTGGGCTGACCAGCGATGATCAGGAGCGACTCAAGACGCTGGAGCGGGAGAATCGAGAGCTCCGGCGTGCGAATGAGATTCTATGTGATGACCTCGCTGATGACCACGCTTGGATATCAACGATTCGGGATTCATGGCGGTGATATTGGTGCTGGTGTTGCAACGTGGATGGCCCGGCGCTATCCCGCCCGCATGGTTGGTCTGCATCTCAACTATCTGCCGGGTTCCTATATGCCGGCTCCGACGTCCGAGCCGAATCAGGAGGAGAGCAGATTCGTGGATCGAGTATCCGACTGGAATGGAAAGAACGGCGCTTATGGCCATCTACAGAGCACCAGACCACTCACACTGGCATACGGATTGAGCGATTCACCAACAGGGCTCGCGACATGGATAGCGGAAAAGTTCCATGACTGGTCCGATCCTGCGACGTCTGTATCACACGACGTGGTGCTTACGAACGTGATGATCTGCTGGTTGACGAACTCCATTGCATCGTCGATGCGCGTCTATCTGGAATCGGGCGCGACGCCGCTCACACTTGAAGCGGGAGAGATGATATCCGTACCAACCGCGTTTGTGAGATTCCCATTAGAGATATCCATACCGCCGCGATCGTGGGTCGAACGTGGGTGTAACGTCGTGCGCTGGACGGACATGTCGCGCGGCGGCCATTTCGCGGCGCTCGAGGTGCCCGAGCTGTTGGCAGCAGATATTGCGACGTTCTTCTTGAATTGAAGGTGCATGCTGTTTTCCTAATAGCTGCGACGATTTGAGTCACTGTTGGCTCGGCTAATCGGCGAGCACTCGCGGGAGACCAAACCGGTGCATCGACGCGACATCGAACCTGGTGATCGCGCTGATATGGTTGCCGGCAATCGTTATCACCATTAGTCCGTGGGCCCAGGCTGGTTGGCTCCGGCATCTCGACGCCGAGCGACGGCACTTTCGTCGGCGAGCGACGGCTGCTCGAACGGCGCATATTGAGGCAGCGGCTGGTTGCCATGCGGTACAGCCAGGTTCGGATGCTGGCTCGACCCTCGAATCCGCCGAGCCCGCACCAAGCGGCCAGCCACGTCTCCTGCATGGCATCCTCCGCGTCAGCGAGCGAACCGAGAATGCGGTAGCAGTGCAGCTGCATCTCCTGCCGATGCGGAGCGAGCAACTGTTCGAAGGCGGCCTCATCTCCTGAACGGGCTCGGTCAATCAGCTCAGTGGTCACAGTCCCACGCCTCGCGTCACCTCACTTGCCTTGGTGCTGAATCGCGTTCGAAAGTATTGAACACCGACGAAGCCAGAAAAGGTGCGATCGTCCACCGCCCACTTTCGGGACCCTCCGGTGTCTGTACTTATGACGACACGATGGCACTCACAACACGGAGAGTTACAACCGTGGAAACGCAAAGCGACATTCATTTCGAATTCAACGTCCCGGTCAGCGGAGACCTGGCTTATACAGCGATCAGCAAAGTGAAGGACTGGTGGATTATCGACACCGAAGGAAAAACCTCGGCGCTTGGAGATTCGTTTACCGTGCACTTCACCAGGGACCAGGACTTTGTTCGGTTCACAATTACGGCAGCGCGGCCTGGTCACAAGGACACGTGGCACGCACAAGACTGTTTCCTGCATTGGTTCAAAGACAAGACAGAATGGAACGGAATCGACGTCACCTTTGATATCGTTCCGGCGACAGAGGCCAGCATGATCAAGATGGTTCACCGGGGCTTGACCCCGGATGTCGAATGCTACGACATCTGCAACGCCGGTTGGGAGAGCCATATGACGAGCCTGAACAAGCTGATTACAGATGGAGTTGGAACGCCGCAGTGAGAAACTGCCAGAATAATCCGACAACTCCACAACAATCTTACAGGAAATCGTCATGCCTGATCTATTGAATGGAAAACATATCGCCTTCGTCTATTGCTTGGCATGAAGAACAACTAATAACCGTGAATCCCCACAGATAGGAGTGATTATGGCAACCGTCGTTTTTGGAAATCATACAGCGCTCCGAGCGGGACGGACGGAACGGGAAAACATTCGCAAGTTCTACCGGGATGTTCTGGGCTGCACAATCAGGCGGGAGTTCGACGACAAGGATGACATCCGAATCGGAGACGACTTCTACATCGCGTTTCTTTACGGAATCGGACGTGGCGTGGAGGTCGATAAGGGAGTGCCTTACGCCGCGGCGCACGCGCTGAGCGCTGATGACTTCTTGAAGGCGATCTTTGTGGAGCTGAAGTCCGACAACGTCGAAGAAATGAGGTAGAGAATTGTGGCCTTCGGCATCAACGTTCTCGACGTACCGGATCCCCGCCTCTACTTTCAGGCTCCGGGAGGCCAGGTATTTCGGCTGGTCGGAATCGGCGAGGACCTCTCCAAATATGAGGGGAGCTAGCGCGCCAAAGCCGCCCGCTTCCGGTTCAGGAGCTTCCACTGTCCCTCCGCGGGCTGTTGCTTGATCGCCCGGTCGAGATACCCGAGCGCCTGCTCGATCTCGCCAAGAGACGCGTGTAGATCTGCGCACGCGGCGAGTGCGTAGGGATATCGTGAGATCGCATCGCGTTCCGGAATTGCATCCAGTTCGTCGAGACCGGCACGCGCGCCCTCCAACATCGCGACCGCCCACGCGCGATTGACATCCACCACGAGCGACGACGCCATCGTATCTAGCGCATCATACAACTCGAGCACCGTCGCCCAATCGGTTCCAGCGTACGTCGCCGCCGCGGCGTGAGATGCTGCAATCCCGGCCTCGACGTGAAAGCGTGTCAATTCTGTGCCGGCGCTCGCGCGCCCCAGGCATTCCCACGCCTCTACCATCGAATCGGTGTCCCGCTTGCCGCGATCCTGCTCCGGCAAGAGCAGCAGGGCGCCGTCGTCGGCGATTCGCGCTGACGCACGCGAAGCATGGAAGCATAGGAGCGCCCGCAGCGCGTACGTCGGCGGAAGAGCGGTGTCGGGTCGCGACGTCAACAATCGCACGAACCGCAGCCACTCTGCGCACCGTTCGTGATCGAACGCTTCCTCGCCGACGCTTGGGCTGAAGCCTTCCGAGAACACTAGATACAACACGTCGAGAATGGCGCCGAGTCGCGCGGGAAGCGCGTCGGTCGCGGGGATGTCGAAGCGAACACCGCGTTCGCGCAGGTGTTGCTTCGCACGAACGAGACGTTGCGCGATCGCGCGTTCGTCGCTCACGAACGCGGTCGCGATCTGCTTCGCTGTGAAACCGCACGCGACGTTAAGAACGAGAACGATCTGCGCGGCGCGGGTGAGCGACGGATCGCAACAGAGGAACATGAGCCGTACTTCGTCGTCCGCGTCGAACGCCGGTGGCTCCTCGCTCGGGTCGCGCATCGACTTTGAGAAATGGAAGCTCTATGGGGTCGCTCGTTGAGTGCGAGACCGCGACAGCGGATACAACGAGCAGGCCGAACAATGCGAGCAGACGATCGCTGGAAGCAGTTACGGCCTCGAAGTATTGCTTCAGCCAATCGACTCGTTTTTCGTCGAGCTTCGACACTCCGCCTCCTGAGTATGGTGATCGGTAAGGGCACGTCACGCCGCGAGGAACGTGCGGGCGAATGTAACACACGCGCCGTCATTAGCGAGCATATCGTTCTTCCTCTAGAAGAACGCTCGCGCGCGGGATCTAAGGTTTCGCGCTATGCTTTCTCGGCACCGTGAAAAGATCGCGTGCCACCAGACACGGCCACATCGAGATCGTGATGCGAGCCTGGTTGTGCGAAGCCGCCATCGCGATCGACGACACCCTATGACCACCGCTGATCAGTGAGTGCCGACGGTGGCATGTTTCCTTTCGGTAAGCGCGCGTTGTAGCGTGGCTTCGGGGAACCAGCGTCCGCGGAGCATCACACCGGCCTGGCGAAACGTGTTGTTGATGTCGTCGAGCGGATTCGCCTCGAGAAGCACGAGGTCTGCTGTCCTGCCTGCTGCAACCATTCCGAGATTACTGGAGGCGCCGAGAAAACGCGCGGGGTTGGAGGTTGCAGTTCGCAGCGCCTCGAATGGCGTAAGCCCTGCTTCGTTCAGCTGCTCAAGCTCGTCCTTCATGGAGTAACCTGGAAGCTGGGCCGGCACCATGTCATCGGTGCCCGCTAACAGCGGCACGTTGGCATCGCGCAATCCACGGACCAGTCGCCGCATTATGGAGTATTGAGCCTCCAGCATCGGCAAGTCACGCACAGTCCAGTTCCGGAGGTACGGATTGATCGGCGGATACCAATCCGCGACCGAAGCAGGCGGCATGTAGCGCATCTCTGGTCGGTCGATCAGCGAATGAAAGTCAGCGACCTGAGTAGCTATCTGACGGAAGACGGATAGGGTAGGTTGCACCCACGTACCTGCGCGCGCCGTCCGCGCAGAGATCGCTCGAACCATGCTATCGATTTCGATCGAATCGGTCGGGAGCGCACGGTTGAAGCGAAAATACGAATCGAGATACGATTCCGCGTGCGTGATCATCGCCTGGCCGCCGGTGAGCGCGGCGTCGATCCCCAGGTTGTTCGGGACGTGACCCACTACTCGAATATGCTGCTGCCGCGCCGTCTCGAGCAGCGCCGCATAAGTCTCAGCGGGCAAATCGCCGTGCACCTTTATGAAGTCGTAACCAGCGCGCTTCTCCGCAATAACCTCCGCGCGCACTTCCGCAGGCGTCGTGAAGGTCAGTCTTCCAGGCGGAGCGCCAGAGTTGGCCATCTGGATCAATCGCCCCGCGCTGTATATTCTCGGGCCCGACACGCGATCGCGTGCTACGTCATTGCGCAAGCTCACTATCGCCGGAGTTCCCTCCATCACGGCGATCGTTGTCACGCCGTTGGCAAGGAACAGACGCAGTATCTGTTTTTCCACCTCGATATCGTCAGCCCCGCCCCGCATGTAGCCAAAGAAATGCGTGTGGGTATCAATGAGACCCGGGATCAGGAAGTGATCGCGGCCATCGATCCGAGTACAATCTTTGGGAACAGTCGCACCAGCGGTGGAGATAACTTCGCGGATGCGGTTGTTCCGTACCAGAACCGTGGTGTGAGGCAGGAGTCGCTCTCGATCCATCGGTATGACCGTCACATCGACAAAGGCTGTACACGTTGGCAATACTGCGGCGCTGGACAGAGCAGGGGACAGCAATAGTAGCAGCGGTACGCGCACAGCGACCATTGCACTGCGTGTTGCGACGATCGTGAGCGCTCGGTTCATGTCTATATATCCTCGGGAGAGATCACCAAACCATGTGTTATAGCATATAGGTCTGGATTCAAGGCGGTCGGGTTTCCCGAACTGGCGAATGCTCGCGGTAAACGGTTTGAAGCGCGGTGCGAGCGGTGGCCTGCTGGGGCTCGGCGATCAGGTAGAGCCCGACACTACCCCTGTGTCAGGATAGTTGTCGCACGGCCGGTGTGAACCGGTTTTGTGTGTGACAACAAAGGGGGCGAGGTGGATGACGATTATGCCGCAGTACAGTGGAGCGTTCCGTTCCAGGATGGTAGCCCGGCTGGTGGGCCCGCGGGCGGTGATTGCCAATGCATTATCACAGGAAGTCGGGGTGTCGCAGGGCTCCCTCTCGCGGTGGCTGCGGGAGGTGGGTACAATGGGTAGCGTTGGAGGTATGACGCAATCGTCGGGAAAGAAGAAGGGCAAGAAACTCTGGACCGGCGCGGAGAAGCTTCGCGTCCTTACAGAAACGTCGGGGCTCAGCGAGAGCGATCTTGGCGCGCTGCTGAGGCGTGAAGGGCTGCATGAGACACAACTGATGGAGTGGCGGCAGGCAGCAGAAGCTGCCCTTGCAGAGGTACCCCGAGGTCGTGTTAAACCTTCAGACGAGACCGTGCGCGACGCACGACAGACTGCATTGCGCATCAAGGAGCTGGCGCGCGAGGTTCGTCGGAAGGACAAGGCGCTGGCCGAGACAGCGGCTCTCTTGGTGCTCAAAAAAAGGTTCTTCACGGAAAACCGGGGAATGCAGCGCGGATTTTGAGGAAGAAATAGGCATCATCCCTGTAGCCGTAGGCCATCCGCTTCAGGACCTTGATCTTGTTGTTGATGCCTTCGAGGATT
>JALYTX010000097.1 GCA_030854055.1 Gemmatimonadota bacterium
GGATTCACCGTGAGCGCTGCACCCACGCAATCGGCGGCGCAAGTTGCGAACCCGCCTGCGTCCGACATCGCGATCACACTGAGCGACTATGCATTCACGCTGTCGAAGCCAGTCACCGCCGGTCACCACGTATTCTCGGTAGACAACTCAGCGTCTCAGCCGCATGAAGTTCAGCTTGTCCAGCTCGCGCCGGGCAAGACGGCCGCAGATGTACTCCGCTGGCTTGAGAAGCCCGGGGGTCCGCCGCCAGCCTCGGCGATTGGGGGTGTGGCTCCGTTCTCGCGCACTACCAACTACTTCGCCGCGGACCTGACGCCCGGTAACTATGCGCTCATCTGCTTCGTTCGGGACGCAAAGGACGGCAAGCCGCACTTCATGCATGGGATGACGTCGACTCTTACCGTTAGCTGAGCGCCGCTCCCGCCCGAAGTATCGTACCTTCTCTTACTGCGTCAGCCCGAGTCTCCTACCGGCAATCAAATGTGGAATGATTTCAAGAATTTCATCATGCGCGGCAATGTGCTCGATCTGGCCGTCGCGGTAGTAATTGGCGCTGCGTTCGGGGTAGTCGTGAAGTCGCTCGTCGACGACATTATCATGCCGCCCATCGGGCTTGCACTGGGACACGTCGATTTCGCGAACCTCTATGTGTTGCTCAAGGACGGTGTCAAGGCGGCCCCCCCGTACGCCTCGCTCGCCGATGCGAGGGCAGCAGGCGCAGTTACGATGAACTACGGAATGTTCATCAACAACGTCGTAACATTTCTTATAGTTGCACTCGCAATATTCCTCGTCGTTCGGAGCGCGAACAAAGTTCACAAGAAGCCGGTCGCCGCAGTCACCACGAAGCCGTGTCCATACTGCGCTACGGACATTCCGCTGGCCGCCTCCCGCTGCCCTCACTGCACGTCAGAGTTGCGCGCGGCCGCATAGGATGTTCAAGTATTTCCCCACCATGAGGGTGTAATTGTATGACCAAGGTTCGTTCGCTCACGAGTTGGATCTCCGCTGCCTCACTGGCCGTCGCGGGGCTGGCGACCGTCGCGGCGGTGCCGCCGCGTCACGCGCCACCACCCGAGCCCTGGCGTCAGCCCGTCGCACCAGACCTTCTCTCGGGGCTTGTCTGGCGCAACGTCGGACCATTCCGTGGCGGCAGAGTCGCGGCGGTCACCGGGGTGATCGGGCAACCGGGAGTGTTCTATGCGGGACTTCCGCTCGGAGGCGTCTGGAAGACGACGAGCGCGGGTCAAACATGGCACCCGATCTTCGACTCCGTGAAGGAGGCGTCGTCCGTGGGCGCAATCGAAGTAGCGCCCTCCGACCCGAGCGTGATCTACGTCGGCATGGGCGACATGATTACGGGCGGCGGTATCAACGAAGGCAACGGCGTATACAAGTCGTCCGATGCGGGCGCCACCTGGCAGCATCTGGGCCTCGACGACACCCGCCAGATCCCGTCCATCATCGTCGATCCGCGCGATCCGAACCTCGTGATGATCGCGGCTCAGGGTAACGTACACGCAAAGAGCGACATGCGTGGCGTGTACCGGAGCACCGACGGCGGTAGAACATGGACCAAGACTCTTTACGTGGACGACGAGACCGGCATTCAGAAGCTCGCGCGCGCGTTCGACAGGCCGAAGGTCATTCTTGCAACGACAGTCCGCCACTACATCGCGCCCGGCCTTCCGCTGGCAAGCACGCCGGCGGCGTCCACAACGTATAGCGGGACAGCGTTATTCAAGTCGACCGACGAAGGTCTTACTTGGAAGGACATCAGCACCGCTAAGGGACTGCCGCAACTCGCGGGTCGCACATCCGTTGCGATTGCGATGAACACGAATGCGCAGCGAATGTATCTGATTCAGAATTCCGGACTGTACCGCTCGGACGACGGCGGCGAAAACTGGCGCCAGATGGATCCAACGGACAGGCGTGTCGGTAACGGCCAGGGCGGGTACAACTGCGGCGTTTACGTGGACCCGCAAAATCCTGATATCGTTTACACGATCAACACGTCGAGCTACAAATCGACCGATGGCGGCAACACGTTTACCGGTTTCAAGGGTGCGCCGGGCGGCGACGATCCGCAGCAATTGTGGATCGATCCCACCAACGGCAAGCGTATGTTCCTGGGTGTCGATCAGGGCGCTACCATCTCGCTCGACGGCGGTAACACCTGGAGCTCGTGGTACAACCAGTCCACGGAGCAGGTATATCATCTGGCAGCCGACAACTCGTTTCCCTACTGGATCTACGCGACGCAGCAAGACGCGGGCGCGATCCGCACTCTCAGCCGTGGCAACCTCGGCGAGATCACACCGCTCGACTGGAGTCCCGTTCCGGGGTGGGAATGGGGAACGATAGTACCCGACCCGCTCAATCCGAATGTGGTCTTTTCGAGCGGTTCCGGAATTCTCAAGATCATGTATCCGAGCGAGCAATGGATCAATGTGAGCCCCGCGGTCGATCCCGGCGTCGAAACTCGCGTGACGTCGTCGCAGCCAATTGTTTTCTCTCCGATCAATCAGCACGAGTTGCTCGCTGCGTTCCAGTATGTCGCATCATCCACCGACGGCGGCGTGACGTGGAAAAAGATCAGTCCGGACCTGACCGTGACGAGGGGACAGGTGCCACCGCCGGCCGCGCCCGCCGCAGGGGCACCGCCATCACCGCCCAACCGTAGCGCTATTGAATCGATGTCTGCTTCGAGCGTCGCCGCGGGGACGATCTGGGTAGGTACCAGCAACGGAGTCATCCAGGTCACGCGCGACCACGGGGCAACGTGGCAGGATGTGTCGATACCGAATCTTCCGAACTCCACCCGCGCCAGCATCTCTTCTGTAGACGCGTCGCATCAGGACGCGGCGACAGCGTATGTCGCCGTCGATTTTCACAACACCGGCGATTTCAAGCCCTATTTCTTTCGCACGCGTGATTACGGGAAGACCTGGACGCAGATAACGAACGGCATGCGCACGGATCAGCCCAGCGGAAGCTTTGCGCGCGTGCTGCGCGCAGACCCGAGACAGCCACGCCTGCTCTTCGCAGGCACGGAGAGCTCGGTGTACGTGTCGTTCGATGATGGTGACAACTGGCAGTCGCTGATGCTGAACCTTCCGAATACTTCGTATCGCGATATCACGTTCCACGGTAACGACCTGGTCATCGGAACATACGGCCGCGGCATCTGGGTGCTGGACGACTATACCGTTTTGCGCCAGCTAACACCCGCGGTCGCGAATGAGCCCGTGCATTTCTTCAAGCCGGACGAGACCATTCGTGTTCGGAGAAACGTCAACGCCGACACGCCCTTTCCGCCCGAGGTTCCGTACGCGCTCAACCCGCCGGATGGCGTCGTGCTGTACTACTCGCTCGTCGCGGCGCCAAGCTCACCGGTTACGATGGACGTGCTCGACGCTGGCGGCAACGTAGTCAGACACATGTCGAGCGTCGCCGAAGCGCCAGTGAAGGAAGCCGCGCAACCACCAGAGCCCAATTTCTGGATTGCAAAGCCGATGGCGATGCCGGTGAACGCGGGACTCAACAGGACGACTTGGGATTTCCGCTACGATGCTCCGCCGGCATTTGCGCACTCCTTCGAGATAAACGCGAATCCGGGACTCACCCCGCCAACTCCAGAAGGCCCGCTTGCGCCGCCCGGAAACTACACGTTCAGGCTCAACGTCGCGGGACGGAGTTACACCCAGAGCGTCACCATCCGCAACGATCCGCGTTCAACCGCGAGCACTGCCGACATCAAGGCGCAAACTGATCTCGCGCTCAAGTTCTACGCTGCAAGCAAGGAATCCTGGGACGGCGCGAACGAGGTGACGGCGATGCGTTCGTCGGTCGCGAGCCTTGCTGCGGCCGGCCAACCGGCAGAAGTCGTTGCCGCCGCCAAGGCGCTCGACGCAAAGCTCCAGGCAATTGGCGGTTCGACAGCGCCAGGCAATCGCGGCCGCGGCGGTCCACCGCCTGCACCGGATTTCATGCGGCTCAACTCCACCATGACCGCGGGGTTGACGTCGCTCGACTATGCGGACATGGCGCCTACGCCTTCGGCGATACGCGGCTACGCTGCGGACTGCATGAAGCTGAAGACGCTGATTACCACATTTCAGGCCGTCAACACCGCGGACGTTCCGGCGCTCAACTCGATACTCGCGCGCAACAATGTTCCGCAGATACGGATGGCATCCCCCGCCCTTCCGCTCCCTGCCTGCGACGCTGGCCTGTCGGCGCGCGACCGGAAGGCCGTTGCAACCCACTCCGGGCTCACGGTGTCTCACACAAGGACTACCGAGGAGAACGACGACGGAGACGACGATCCAGGCTCTCATTGACGCGAGCAGCCGGCCGCGTCGTTTTACGAACGGATTGAAGTCAACCGGAACGCACGATGAGTGATAGCGTAAGGGATTTCGCGGGTGTCATGGTCATTCTCATTGGGTCGATTACAGCACTCGCGATAATCGGGCTGGTGTCTGTGCGAGTTTTTGTACAGGCGCGACGGGCGCCACAGCTACAGCCGCCTCGGTTCGACGAACAGTTCGCGCAGCTTCAGCAGTCCCTCGACGCCATGGCGTTGGAGATCGAACGTATTGCAGAGAGCCAGCGGTTCAGCACGAAGCTGCTCGCCGAGAGCAGTCGTGACAGGGCGCTCGCGGAGTCGCGGTGAGCTACAGCGGCCCCGTGTACGAGAACCAGCCTCCGCGGCGAGGACCGGTTTACAGATCGGTCCAGGTCGCGAAGGCCGGCGTGAGCTTCGGATCAGCGCTCGCGATTGCGATATCGTGGAGCGTGCATCACTCGATACTCTGGGCCATCATCCACGGGTTCCTGTCGTGGATCTACGTCGCGTACTACGCCATCACGCGCTGAGCGCTACTCGACCGTAACCGATTTCGCCAGATTTCGCGGCTGGTCCACATTCGAGCCACGCTTCACCGCGATGTAGTATGCGAGCAGCTGAAGCGGCACCGACGCGAGAATGGGCGTGACGAGGTCCAGAGTTTCAGGAATTCGGAAGTCGTAGTCAATCAGTCCGGCAAGCGCGGGCTCCGGGCGACTCGTGATTGCGATGACCTTTCCCTTCCTCGCCTTCACTTCCTGCACGTTTGACACGACCTTCTCGAACACCGAGTCGTGCGGCGCGATGAAAACCACGGGCATCATCTCGTCGATAAGTGCGATCGGCCCATGCTTCATCTCGGCGGCCGGGTACCCTTCCGCGTGGATGTAGCTGATCTCCTTGAGCTTGAGCGCGCCTTCAAGAGCGGTCGGGAAGTTGTAGCCGCGTCCCAGATAGAGGAAATTCGACGCACGCTTGAATTCCTCTGCGAGCGCCTCGATTTCGTCCGCGCGGTCCAGGATGCTCTGCACCTGCGCCGGCAACGCGTGCAGCGCTTCCACGATCTCACGCCCGCGAACGGTGGACAGCGCGCGCAGTCGCGCGAGCTTGAGAGTGAAGAGCAGCAGCGCTGTCACCTGGCTCGAGAACGCCTTGGTCGAGGCAACGCCGATCTCAGGGCCCGCGTGAATGTATGATCCGCCGTCGGACTCGCGTGCTATCGTGCTCCCCACCACATTCACGATGCCCAGCGTACGTGCACCGCGGTGCTTCGCCTCGCGCATTGCAGCGAGTGTGTCAGCAGTCTCGCCGGATTGCGATATCACGATGCATAGCGTCCGGTCCGTTACGACGGGATTTCTGTACCGGAACTCGGATGCGTACTCGACCTTCGTCGGAATGCGAGCAAGATCCTCCAGCAGCATGCCACCTATGAGCGCGGAGTGCCAGCTCGTCCCGCACGCCGTAAGCACCACGTTGTCGAATCGGAGCAGTTCCTCGTCGCTCAGATTCAGGCCGCCAAGCTTGGCCGTGCCCGTATCGTCCAGCAGACGGCCGCGCATCGTATTCTCGATGGTCTGCGGCTGCTCGAAAATCTCCTTGAGCATGAAGTGCGCATACCCGCCTCGCTCGATCAGGCCCAGGTCCCAATCGACCTTGCTTACACTACGGAGCATCTCACGGGCGTCGATGTCGAGCACCCGGTATCCATTGCGGTCGAGTACCGCGATGTCCCCGTCGTCCAGATACACCACCTGGCGCGTGTGCGCGAGGATGGCGGACACGTCACTTGCCACGTAGTACTCACCTTCGCCAAGACCGATGAGCAGCGGGCTGCCCTGCCGCGCCGCGACCAGCTTGTCAGGGTCCCTGCTGGAGACGACAGCGATCCCGTACGTGCCCTCGACCTGTGAGAGCGCGTCCATCACGGCCTGCTCAAGCGAGACCTCATACGCCTCCTGAATCAGGTGCGCGAGGACCTCGGTGTCCGTCTCCGAGACGAACTTGTAGCCGAGCGCCTGGAGCTTGCTCCGAAGCGGGGAGAAGTTCTCGATGATACCGTTGTGGACGACCGCTATCGTCCCGTCCATGGACACATGGGGATGTGCATTGCATTCGGTCGGTGCACCGTGCGTCGCCCAGCGCGTGTGCGCAATGCCGACGCTTCCAGCCACGGGAAGCGCATTCAGCACTGTCTCGAGCTTGGAGATCTTTCCGGCGGCCTTTCGCGTCTCCACCCCGTTGCCGTTCATCACGGCGACGCCCGCAGAATCGTACCCCCGGTACTCGAGACGCTTGAGGCCCTCGAGGAGCAACGGGGTCGCGCCCCTGTCACCGATATAGCCGACAATTCCACACATGCGCTAAGTCTTGTGTTTAAGAAAAAAAAGGGACCCGCACGGGTGCGCGCCTCGTCGTGAGCAATTTATGCCTCACCACGGGGG
>JALYTX010000117.1 GCA_030854055.1 Gemmatimonadota bacterium
GCGGATTTGATATTACTGTCACCTCGGATTCGCGGAGATCCGCCAGATGTCTCCCGGAGGGCATCCGGCAGTGTCGGCCTACGCGACCGTAAGAGGAGGACTGAGTCGATGCCGACTCACCGGCGGAGAATACGTAAGCAGATGAACAGTCGGGAGCCACAGCGGATTGTAGGTCAGCTATCACACCTGAAAACGATTGTTACAGACGCAGCGGGACACTGACGCACCCGGCGTTGACACACGCGCTTGAGGGCTTCGACTGTTCGTCAGCAGAGGCCGCTCAGAAGACGCGAATCCGGGGCGCTTGATTCCGGAGTTCGCATGCCCTCCGCCCAGCGAGCACGCTGTCTGGTGCAACGCACAGCCGGAATACTGCCGACCTGTCCCCGAGTGTGTTGCGGAGGACCGACCGCGCATAGCGCGCGTCAGGCGTTGGGCCCCGGTGTAGGGGGCCGGCGCAGTTGACAGCTAGTAGCGCGAGAGCGGCGACGGATGGAACGAACGAACGCATAGATGCGACCTCGGATAGTAGTTGCTCAAGCGGTGACCGCAGACAATTGAAGTTTGTGCGGCGCGCGTGAGCAGCGGGTGAGCATTTCTAATCGCTGTTGACAACGCGACCCTCGGGCGCGCGCGGACTCGCCCTAAGAGGCAGGGCAGCAGCTGCAGCATTCGTTGGAGCGCTGTCATCGATCGCGTGAAATTTCAAACGATCACTGACACTGGATCCGGTCGAGCTCGCGCTCATATCGTGCGTGGTGCATTCCTCGCGGACGCTACGGCCTTTCGCCCCATCCCGCCCACCGGCCCAGCCGACAACTTGCAGGTAAAGGGTTGATCCCTGAGCCGAAATGGGCTTCATCCAACTTGTTTCAGAATATTCTCAACCGCCGCGAGAGATCCCGAAAGTTTGGCGACATCCGTCTGAAGGGCCGAAAGGGCAGTTGCATTGTCGTGCTGGGCCGCGACGGCTTTTTCTGCAAGTGCACGATAGGCTTCCTCAGCGAATTTGGCTGAGCGGAATTGTACCGCCGCTGACCAGTACTTCATTCCGAAGACGATTAGGATCGTGACAAGGGGTAATAATAGTGTGAGCAGATAAAAAACATTTACGATCATGTCGGCTCCCTGTCTTCAATCGCGTTTGAACATATTCGCGGAGAGTGATTTCACCGCTTCTGTGACGGATGCTGGTGTCAGATCGATCTGAAAATCAGTCGCCTCGAAAAAGTTGAGCGCCTTGCCGTCATCTGACAATTCGAGCTTGCTGGTGACGAGTTCCGCATCTTCGAGCTTTTGCAAGTGCAAATGCAGGAGCGGCCTGCTCATCCCCACATCGCGGGCCAACTGACTCACATATTGCCGTCCACTCGCGACCAGTGTTGCCAGGATCCGAAGCCGGTGAGGGCTCGCAAGAGCGGCCAACTGGACGAGAAGTAAATCACCCGTCATCGTCGACTTCTGAACACCCGGGGCGATTGATGTGGCTCGTCGTTTCAAAAGGTCCTTCCAAAAATCGCTAGCGGAGCAATGCCGCCCGGTCCGCAGCTAATGCAGCGCATCGTTATCGACAAACTTCGCCGGTATATTGAGGCCCGCAACGCTCACGTCAGTGGCGGGAGCAAGCTCCGCGATGCACGTAAATTCTTCCGATCCCTTCAAGGTCTCTGTGTCGCTCAATTGCTGGCGGGCAGGCTACTTTGTCCGGCGTTCGACAATCCGCGGTCCATTGATTTGCGAACCGGATCGGTTATGTCTGTCTTGCGGGGAAGGAGCGCAAGCAACACGACTCCGATTGTTGCAAATGCAACAATGTCCCAGGGACTGTCCTGTCTGTGCGTCCCGTGAGCCACGGCCTGCGCCGATTGAATTGTCATCGTAGCGGCATGGGCGAGGCTCGACAACGCCCCATAGAAGATCATCAGGCGATGCTTGGTCGGCTGCCTGACGGCGATCAACAGACACGGCCCAAGCGCTGTGTTCAGACTGAGGAACATCGGCATAACGTCGGCATGATCCGTCAGCCACCTAGCATGCCAAAGATCGTCAAACAGCAGATAGCCCCAGAACGAGTAGAATAACCCCAGCAAGACCAGTACAATCTGCAAGGCGCGCTCACGTTTCATGCAATCCTCCGTATTGCCCTATGCGATGCTGTTTTCAGGCACGATTGAGGCCTAGAAAGAGTCCTCCCATGCCGAGGATTCGCCCCACCTGGGGAGCCCCTGTCAAACGATTGCTTATACCTGTCAGACAAATATTGCATGCGTAAGCACCAAATGTCAATGGCTCAGAGTGGCGCGTGTCAAGCCCGGATGGAAGTGTCCCCTGTTTTCCACGGATAGAAGTGTCCCCTTTTAGCCGGTTGGTTGTGAGTGATTTGTGAAGTCTGTTGTTGGGGCTTAGTTGACACGTTTATCGGTCTACATCAGAGCGGGCCCGGCGGAGCAGGGCGCGCTCCACCCATTCTCCGTGCTGCCGCCGCCAGGGGTGATCGGGACCAGGTTTGTATGGCGGCTTAGGCGAAAGCGAGCTTCCTCCTTTGCCTTCGGGGCCGGTGGGAGCGACTGCCCCGGGATCGAATCAGCAGTCACTTCAGCACTCACTGCTGATCGAGCTGATCGTAGCGGCGCCGCTGTCCACGGGCAGACGTGTTCCACGCCGTCGCGCCCGATGTGGATCACGCGTAGTCTTCCGGCCTCGGTCCCGCGTATTATCACCGCGCTGTTCGCCGGTACGCGCCCGCTGGCCGCGCGATCCAGTTGCAGACCCTGGTTGTTGCACTGCACCACGTAGTCTTTACCGATCACCCGAGCGTGTTCCAAACAGAAGATGTCATCATCCCGTACGTAGCCAGGCACGCGGCGGTCACGCGTGCGGTGATGATCGACCGCACTTGCTGCCGTTACAGTGAAACGAGCATTATGCTCGGGTAAATATTTCTCCGCCAGGTAAGCGTTCGCACTCGCGTCGTCGCGGATATTCAAGAGCCGCATCTTCTTGATCAGCCCGTCCTGCTGCGTCCCGTGGTTGCGCTCCACTCGACCCTTGGCCTCGGGACTCTTGGCTCCGATGATCTCGATGCCGAGCTACTGACACATGCGCCCGAATTGCGTGTATGCCGCCTCGCCCCGGGAGCGCTCGTTGATCGTCGGCTCCCGCTTGTACACGTTCTTTCAGTCGGAATAGAGTGCTCGTGGTACGCCGTACGCCTTGGTCCACGACTGAAGTACCGTCGCCGCAGCCCAGGTCGTCTCCTCATCTCCAAAGCGCAGGAGTGTCGTACCCCTCGCGTCGTCCACCAGGCCAGCTCGCCAAAGTGCGCCATGCGCTCACGCCTGACATGCGTAAGACCTACTAAGTCTGCTACCCAAGCAAGCAATTGCAGCGAGCCTTGCTCAACGCGACGGAACTAGATGACGCGACGCGCGCCAGATTTCAGTGTCTCAATTTTGGGCGGTCCAACACGACCATATAGCTTCCTGGCTTCTCCGGGTCCGCTGCGAGTGTCCATCCAGCGTTGAGGGTGAGCATCCATCCGCTACGTCTAATGTTGCCAGCGTTGTGAGCTGCGGGAGTCAGGGAATCTGGTACTGGACCGATGCGGATCCATCGAAAGTCATTCTGGACCAGTACTCCGCCGCTATCCACCACCAATTTGCCCCAAGGCGCTTCGAACTGGCCACTAGGGTAAATGGTCGAGTGGAGATCGTAGCCGACGAGTGCAGTCGGGTCGTACGTCCACGACAGCGAGTCCCGGGACTGGTGCAGAGTGATCGTAGGGCCATTGACGAGGCGCGCACGGTAGCCTCGCATTGCTGGGGCGCGAGCCGAGTCTCGCGCGGCTTCTTCACGATCAATGTCGGCGAAGCCGTACTCGCTCGCACGTGTCCGAGCGACCGTAGAAACATTCCGCGGAACCTTGAAGCGAACGGCCTGAGCTAAGAGGGCGCCAATGTCTCGGTGGGTAAGGACATTGCGACGCCACGTCGGCTGGAAGTGATCAAGAAGAACGCCTATGGCCGGCCCCGTTCCGTAGGCGAATGCCCGCACGAAGGTCGGAGTGTGCTCTTCGAAAGCGCGAACGTGCTGCGCCACGCGACTCAAGCCTTGGCCGGTGGCGGACATAGCTAGCCGCTCACCCGTGTACTCCGCGAGCCCTTCTTGAATCTCGAGCGTGTTCTCAAGACTATCGCTACCCGGGTAGATTGAGCGCCGTTCCGCACGGAACAAGAGCGCAGACGCTATGTGGTAACGCGACTTTGTATCGTTTGGGAGTGCGTCCAACGCGTGAGCGAGTGCCCGGTACTCGAGACGGAGCCAAGTGCGTCCCTGCCGCTGATCTAGTTGGTTGTTGAGCGCGTCGGGTTGCGCGAGCCCCAACGCGGCCTGCTCACGGTGAAACACTTCGTGCATCACGAGCGCGATGCGCGAGTATTGGTCGGTGGGAAGCGGGAGCATCAGTAGCGTCCATCGGTGCGATCCCCACTCGACCGAGGTGTTTGCAAGGTAGATGCTAGCCGGAAGCGTCGTGATGTACGCATCGGCCAGGCGAAGGAAGTGGTGGCCAGCCACAGTGTCGTTCGCGATCACGAGTCGGCCTTCCCGATCCACCAGCGCTATGGGGCCGCAGAGTGGACGTCCCCATAACCCGCCTGCATCGGCCGTGCACGCCGAAGCAGCCTCGCGCAACGCGGCTAAGGCGGTGAAGGTGTCAACTTGCTGCGCTCCAAGCGCGGTATGGGGCACGCATGCGGCAAGGCTAGCAAACGCGCCGAAACAGTGCAGGGAGTTGGGCGTGCGCATCTCTTTTCACTCTCAGTCGCAGTGGGATGTACGATGGCCGCCGTACATTGACGTTACGACGGCCATCGTACAATGTCAAGTCATGTACAAGCGACCCCCTTCATGACGCGCACGAGCTCCGTTCCCACAGAAGCCGAGCTTGCTATCCTTCGTGTCCTCTGGGCGGGAGGACCGCAGACCGTCCGTGATATTCATCAGGTGCTTGGGGCGAGCACGAGTTACACGACGACGCTCAAGCTCCTGCAAAACATGACCGCGAAGAGCTTGGTCGAGCGTGACACCCGAGAGCGGCAACACACTTACACCGCAGGTGTGGAGCAGGACGCCACACTCGTAGCGGTGGCCGCACGCGTCGTACGCCGCCTCTTCAACGGCTCGCGCACGGACCTCATGCTTCGGGCACTCGGCGACGGCACCGTTACGCGGAACGAGATCAGCGAATTACGACGTCTTCTTCGCTTAAAGGAAAAGGAACTGGAGTAGGACGTAAATCTGATCGGATACGTAGCTGACCTTTTCATCTGGGCGACCCTGCACACCGTGTGGGAGCTTTTCGTGTGTTGTGGAGTGCTAACCGCATGGCGCGCCACAAGCCGCCCGTCTCCGGCGTGCCGCCATTTTGTTACCGTGGTCGTTCTGGCTAGCGTCCCGCTCGTTGTCCTCCTTACCGCGGTCGGAACGCACGCAAGCCTTCTCGTTGCCGCGCGCGAAGAAGCCGCAGCGGCTTTAGAGGCCCACTCCAGTTCGCCTTTGAATGCGGTTGATACCGCATTCACTCACGTGGTAGCGGTCACGCGACTGCTAGTTGCCGCGTGGGCCTTAGGGTTCGTCGCCCGAGTCGCGCGGCTCGCGCTCGCCTACCGCCGTGTTCGTGTATTGCAATCCGGATCGAAGATTAGACACTCCGGTCTAGCTACGCGAGTTGAGCAACTATGCGTTCGCACGGGAACCACCGCGCGGCCTTTGGTCCTGCACTTGAACAATGGCAGAACGAAAGGATCTGTTGATGGACCGTTCGTTACCGGCGTACGGCGCTCGCTGCTGTTCATTCCCGCGCTCGATCTTTCGCCCGACCATTGGGACGCCGTGGTCCTTCGTGAGCTCGCACATATCCGTCGACGGGATTGCCTGACCGACTGCCTGATCCAGTCGGTATCTGCCGTCTTTTGGTTTCATCCAGCGGTTCGAATACTACGCCGCTGGGCGATGGATGCGCGCGAGGAGTGCTGCGACGAGGAAGCGACACGCCTTGTTCCGCCACTCGCGCTGGCGCGCGGAATTGTTCGCATCGCAAGCAACCGCGCCGATAGAGCGCTCATGATGGGCGCTGCGAGCGGCGCACTTGTGCATAGGGTGACGCGGCTTCTGCCGTTCCAGTCGCACGAATCGGCCGCGGGCCGTGTATGGACTCCGCTCGTAGGGGCGTCACTCGTTGCCGCGACGTCCATTTCGTTAGCGTTGAGGATTGCGCCAGCCATCGATCCACTTGTTATCGGCGGGACGCTTGCCCATGCCTTTCCGTCGCAGCAAATCATCATCCGTGGCGCTGATCCAGCGGGGAGATTCGAGTTGTCACTTATGAACGGTAGAGTAGCACGCGTCGCTGTCGGCGGAAAACCAGTCGACGCCGGTTCTGTGACTGTCAGCCGAGGGGAGCTCACCGTACAAACAGGAACCGGCGAAGGGCGGCTCTCTCTCCACTTCGATCCACGCGGGACTACAGCGTGGCACGCACGCTTACCCAGGCGCGCGACTACGGCCGGCGGTAGGTAGCCAATCGCCGCTAGACGCGGAAGGCCGCTGTTCCATACACTGCCAGCGCGCACCTCGACATCGCAGAGCTGAGGTATCAGTGGTTCGACTACGTCCTCAAGGGAGCGCCGAAGCCGGCCTTGCTCGCGGACAGGATCAACTACGAGGTGATGGGCGCGAACGAGTGGAAGCATGCCGGATCGCTCGACGCGATGAGCAATACGCACCTCGCATTTCGTCTGTCCAGCCCGGTGGGGGCAGGTGGTGTGTACCAATTGAGTAGAAGCGAGATATCTGGTACTGCCCCGGTGGTCCAGACGATGGATCTCGCAGATCTCAGCGATGTCGATCGCGTGTCCTCCAACGCCATCATCCACCAGAGTCTCGACACATGGAATAGCGTGGTGTTCGTGAGTGATCCGCTGACCTCGCCGACCGAGCTATCGGGCTTGTTCTCAGGTCGGCTGGAGTTCGTTACAAACAAGCACGATTCCGATTTCAACGTATCGCTATACGAGATAACGTCGGCGCGTGACTACGTCGCGCTCTCCTATTACATGGCCCGCGCCAGCTACGTACGAGATCGCAGCAATCGCCAGCTGCTGGTTCCCGGCAAGCGAGAGAAGCTCGATTTCACGAGCGGGCGAATGACCAGCCGCAAGTTTCCGGTTGGAGGTCGGCTGATAGTGGAGATCGCCATCATCAAACAACCGGGTGCGCAGATCAACTATGGCACTGGCAAGGACGTCAGTGATGAAACGATCGCCGACGCCGGCGATCCGCTCACAATACGTTGGCTCGGCAGCAGCATCATCAACGTACCACTCTGGAGAAAATAACGCGCAACGTCGGTGATTCGTGCATCTAACCCTGTGCGTTGCACAGGTGTCCCGCGCGCTGGCCCCTCGCTGCCAGGATGAGTGATACACACTCGCTTCTTCTGTTGTGCGATTCGCTTCTGCGAACTCGATGCCAAGTCTGCCGAACACCGCGAAGTGGTAATCGGGAGGCGCCGTCGTCGGCGCCTCTCCTTGTTCCACTATCATCCCGGTTGTAGCGCGCGCAGAGGCACGGGCCCACGACCGCGATGAGCTCACCCCACACGTCCAGAAAGCGTACGTTCGTCTGGGTTTCGCGTGTCCCAATAAAGAGTTCGTTTGCGGGGATGGAGTGAAATCCCGTCTCGATCTAATGATAGAACTCGCCGACCGTCCTGAGCTCGACCTCGAACGGCTCATCGCTCACGCCGTTGGCCTTCTCCGGAACCTCTATGGTGGCTCCGCCCTCACCGGTGTAGACGGCTTGTAGTGCATTATGGTTGACATCGTAAAGGCCGGAATGTGGCGCATCGCACGAGCACCGAAGACGACCAACCGCGCAGTGATCTCCGAAGTTGAGGCGCTCTTCATTGGCTATTTCCCTCTGCGCAATGGATAGTGCGGGCGACGCGTTATCCCGGGGAAACGTATTGTCAACACACAGAACCAATCACAACGTAGCTACCTTGAATGCCGCCACCGCCACACGACCAATGGCCCACAACCCAACCGAGCGAGCCTTAAGCCGATGCCCAAGATGGCGATCATCACCAGCACAACTCGCGGTCCCGATAAACGTGATGTTAGGGAGCTGTTTGCCAGGCCTTGACACGTAGACGCATGCAGCGTCCGCCAGCCTCGCGCGCCTGATTACCGTTGGCAGCCTGCGGCGTCGCAAGTTAGTTGATCCGGTCCGCATGCTGTTTCACCGAAAGACGGTGGCCGCATCACAGACGCCGAAGCACTGTTCGCTCATGCCTACGGTCCTTCGATTCGCAGTCGGTAGCACGTACCTTCTATTGTCCGCCTTTGCGGCTGGGCTTGCGCAAGCCCAGAGCCGCGCGGTGCAATCGGTAACTGTGTCTGTAATCGTGCATGGCACTGTTCTCGATTCAGGCGCCGCGCCGATCGCTGGAGTCAACGTGTTTCTCCGCGAAGCGCTCGACGGCGCTTTGACGGATTCCTCCGGTAAGTTCACCTTCCGCACGCACTACGCCGCCGCCACGGCGACGCTGATTGCTCGACGGTTGGGGTTTGACGCAAGCAAGCTCACGGTTTCGCTACGCGACTCCGGTGAATTGCGAGTCGTGCTCACACGCGCTGCTCCCGCGCTGACGACGGTGGCGGTGCAGGCCGGCCGCTACACTGCGGGCGATACGCCAGGCGCAACGCTCACGGCATTGGAAGTAGTATCGACTCCGGGCACGGAGGCGGATGTCAACATGGCCATCCAGACTTTGCCGGGCGTTCAACAGGTCGATGAGGGGAACGGTCTCTATGTCCGGGGCGGCGACTACACCGAGACCAAGGTATTTCTCAACGACGCTGCAACGCTCACCCCGGCGGAGCTGCAGCGATCCACCGGAACGTTTCAGGGCACTGTCGATCCTTTTCTTCTTGACGGAATCTTCTTTTCTTCTGGCGGCTTCGGTGCACGTTACGGCGACGCGTTGTCCGGAGTCGTCGGCCTCAAGACGGAGGGCCGGCCTGCGCGGTCATCCGCCACAGCGTCCGCCGGCCTCGCGGCGCTTTCCGCAAGTGGTGCGGTCGCGCTTCCGTACGGCCTTGGCCTGCGTGTCGCAGCTAATAGATTCGATCTCGCGCCGTTCGTCGCCGTCAACGGAAGTCGCCAACGATTCGATCCAGCACCGCGCGGTCATGACCTGAGCGAGAGTGCGATCTGGCAATACAGTGCCACTGGTCGGCTCACCCTCTTCAGCATCGACCAGACAAATACCCTCGGCGCGGGGGTGGATCAGGCCGATTACGCGGGCACTTACCGCAGCGACTTCCGCCATAACCTGACGGTGCTGAGCTGGAAAGATTTTGTTCATCGGGTTCTTCCCTCCGTCAGCGTCGCTACGACGCGTCTGGCCAACGCAGAAGGTCTTGGAAGCTTTCAGCTCGACTCCAGACTAAGAATGACCAACGTCTTCGGTCAGTTGCAGTGGCCCGCAACATCCACGCTTACAGCGCGTGTTGGCGGTGAAACGGAGTGGCGCAATTCCGCGTTCGCCGGAAGGTTGCCAGCAGTCGGCTCCGCGATCGCGCCAGGCGCTCAGGTCCGCGCCGTGGGGTCTTCTAGCAACGGTGTGCGCGACGGTGAATTCGCGGAAGCGGACATGCAGGTTGGCTCGGGCGGGCGGATCATCGCCGGCGTTCGCAGCGATCGGTCGACGCTGACTCGTACGCGGACAGTCGATCCGAGACTGTCGGCTGCCGTGCAACTATTCGACGGTGCAGCCGTCACAGCCGCATGGGGTATGTATCATCAGGTGCCTGATCCACTGTTCTTCGATCCGACAATCGGGCACGCGATGCTGCGATCGATGCGGGCAGATCAAACCGTTCTCGGCCTGCAGCTTGGCGAAGACGGGCTCATGGGACGCGTCGAGCTCTACGACAAGCGTTACAGCGACCTCGCCCAACAGACGCGTAACTATAGCGTCGTTGCAGGAGGCCGCGGTGCCGCACGCGGTGCGGATGTATTTCTAAAGGCGCCTGGCCCATTCGGTACCAATGCACGCATTACGTACAGCCACGTAGCATCGACACGTACGGATCCGAATACAGGAGTGATCGCTCGCGCACCGTTCGACATCTCGAACAGCATAACGTCGATCGTCGAGCGGCAGTGGGGCACAGCGTGGCATGGCGGCGCGGCATATCGTTATGCAACGGGTAGACCAATCACTCCGGTAATAGCCGCCGCATTCGACAGCACGCAACAGAGGTGGACTCCGGTTTATGGTGCACCAATGGCCGAACGCCTACCGGGGTTCAACCGCATCGATCTCTCGCTGAGCTACCTGCACCGCGTCGGCCCGATCCTGACCGTGCTTTATGGATCCGTCGACAACGCGCTGGATCGCGTTAACGTCTACGACTACGCGTACTCACTGGATTACCGTTCGCGTCGTGCAGTTCCCAGCCTTGTCAAACGATCGCTGTACGTTGGAGCGACTCTCCTCTACCCCTGATATACCGTAACCATCAATAGGAGAAACCATGATTGCAAGATTGCGAATTTTGAAGATGCTCACCCTTTCTGGTACCTTTGCACCAGTCGCAACACCAATCGCAATGCTCATGCTACCGGCAAGCGGCCACGCTCAGCAAATGTCTGAACGGGACCACTGGGCAGACAGCGTCCGCGTAGAGATTGCAGCGGGTGTAGAATCGGAGAGCGTTCAACGCATCAAGAATGCCCAGGCGATAGCGGAGCGCGCCCTCACCGCGTTCCCGGATGACGCACTGCTATTGCATTACAGCGGATATGCCATGTATCGTGAGGCATCGCTCATGCTCGGCACGCCGGATCAGCACCAGTCGCAACGGCGGCAGGAGCAACAGAGACAGGAAGCCAAGGCATTGTTCGACTCCGGAATGGCCGTGCTGAAGAGATCGGCGGCCAAGGTGCCGCTCCCGGAGACTTACGCGTTGGAGTCGGCGATCGCCGGTGGGTTGATCGCTATCAATCCGAGTCCGATCAATGCAATGGAGATGGGGCTGCAATCCGGCACGAAGATGGATCGCGCACTTGAGGTGGGACCGAGCAACCCGCGCGTGTGGCTAGTCCGTGGCATCGGCGCATTCTACACGCCGAGCATGTGGGGTGGTGGGATGGACAGGGCCGAGGAGTACCTGACAAAGGCGAAGACGTTGTTTGCAAATGACCATCCAAGTGCTCCGCTCCCCGCTTGGGGTGCAGCGGAGACGGAGATCTGGCTAGGAATGGTGTACACACAGAAGAAGCGGCTAATCGCGGCTCGCGCAGCCTTCCAGCGAGCGTTGGCCATCGATCCGGGAAGTGCCTGGGCGAAGGCGATGCTCGCGACCAACGTGAGCACTAACGCAAGCGCGACCGATCCGTGAAGACCGTACCGCCCAAGCTGCCGTCCACCCGAACTTTGCTCCGCACATTTCTCCCCTACTACGCCTCCGCTTGGGGACTCCTGCTGATCGTGTATGCCGCACTCCTGTACAGCAGCGTACAACTGCCATTGATTATCGCGGTATATGCCGCGACGCTCGGCATGGCCCCCGCAGCGGTCTGTGGCCTGTTGATCTGGCGTGTGTGCCATGCGATTACCTGGCCATCGAGCCGGCGTGCGCGGTCAGTCGCGGCCTTCTTCGCCTCACACGCTGTTGGCGCAGTCATCTACGCGGCTGTTTGGACGACGCCAAGTGTCATTCAGGTATTTATGTACGCGTCCCGCGCGGAGTTCCGCAGCTATGTTGCCACGAGTGTCGGATGGCAACTGTTACTCGGTGCCGTGCTCTATGCCGGGATCGCCGGTGTAGCGTACGCGGTGCAGCTCAGCCAGCGCCTTCGAGAGCAGGAGGCACTGGCAGTACGTGCCGAGCTCAACGCTTTACGGGCTCAGCTCGACCCCCACTTTCTGTTCAACACACTCCACTCCATCACCGCGCTGGTCCACAGCGATCCAGGCGCTGTTGAAGGAGTGCTGGAGCGACTTGCGTCGTTACTGAGGTATGTTCTGCGCGATCATCGGCCGCCGCACGACGACGTTCCGCTCGAGAGCGAGTTGGAGTTTGTTCGATCATATCTCGCACTTGAACAGATGCGGTTTGGGGACCGCCTCCTCGTCACCGAGGATGTCGATCCTGATACATTGGAGTGCCTTGTACCTGCGCTCACGTTGCAGCCGTTGGTGGAAAATGCTATCCGCCACGGCCTTGCTCCATTACTAAAGGGTGGGACGCTCCATCTGAGCGCACAGCTCGATAACGAAACGCTAATGCTCACCATCGCTGATGACGGTCGGGGCGCGAACAAGGCAGCGGTCGAAGCATCGTCCGGCTTCGGTCTTTCAGCGGTCAAACGCCGGCTCGCCGTCCGGCATCCCGGTCACGTTGTTACGCAAATTCGCACTGCGCCAGATCAAGGCTTCACTGTCACGCTTCGACTTCCGGCGCGCGCAGGAGTCGGGACGATGCTCTCACGCAAGGACACAAATCACGACGATCGACTGGCGGCCGTCTCCCCGAGCGGAACTGCATTGGTTGGGTCAGGAGAATGACAACCCGCGCATTGATTGTCGAGGATGAAGTGCCGGCTACTCAGCGACTCAGCGATCTGATCGCCGAGGTGGCGTGGCTTGAGTGCATCGGTCATGCCCCGGATGGCGCCGCGGCCATTCGCATGATTGATGCCGAGCGGCCCGACCTCGTCTTTCTTGATATCTCGATGCCCGGAGCCAGCGGTCTTGAAGTGCTTGAACAGGTCACCCATTCACCGGCTGTGATCTTCACAACCGCGAACGATCAGTACGCGATCGCTGCATTCGAGCTGCAGGCGATCGACTACCTGATGAAACCTTTTACACGCGAGCGTTTCCTCACGGCAGTCGAGCGGGCTCGTCGTACATTGACGATGCCACTCACACCGCCGGCTGTTCCCGTGACGGCCCGAGCGCGGACTGCTGTCACCGAATCAGCCGACGCACGAAGTACCCTACTAACACGGTTGTTCGTTCGTGACCATAGCAAGATCGTCCCCGTCGCGGTGCGCGAAATTGAACGGCTGGAGGCACAAGACGACTACGTGGCGCTTTTCACCGGTGGTCATCGATATCTCGTGTACCTCCCGCTTGGCGAGTTCGAGCGGCGTCTCGACTCCGCACACTTCATTCGAGTGCATCGGAGCCACATCGTCAATGTTGATTTTGTGGATCACTTCGAGCCATTCGAAGCTGGTCGGTTGCTGGTCGTTATGCGTGGGGGGACGCGGATCCTGGCAAGTCGGGTCCGATCGTCGGAGTTAAGGCATCTGGCCGTGTGACCGCTAGGCGTGCGCGGTTACGTAATACAGTACTACTGTAGAAACGCCCGGTCGTGCATTGGGCGCGTGATGTGCGGAACATGTTTCAAACACGGAGCCAGCAACTTGCGAGCAAGCATCAATAATCTCACCCAGCTGTGCCGATCCTGGCATGCGTGATCATGGGCACGTGGCGTGGTGACGGAGGGTGCGAGATGCGGCGACGCGGCGCGGGCTGAGTCTGAGATTGGATCTCAAGCGGCAGCCGTCCTACTTCGGCCGTGGAAAGCAGCCGACCACCATGGATACGAACTTCCGATCAGCACAGCGACAAGAGCACCGCCGATGGAAATAAATCCTGAGCGAAGAAAATAAACGAAGCCGTAAATACTGAGTGGTATGTACAAGATCAACCCTGTGATCGTGCCAGGAGAGTAGGTGCGGCTCTTTGCCGCAGCCCAAAGGTGCCACACGCCGTTGGAGCATAGGATCGCCGAAATTGCGATCCAGTATGCGATAGCGAACTGCGTAGTCGGCTGCGTACCGGCAGCTACAGCTGCATTCCAACACGCGGCGAGCAGAATCAGATTGATGATCATCAGAAAGCGCGGGGTGATGCTGGAGACGGAGGCACCCCGATAATGCTTGTACCACCTCATAAAACCGCCTGGCCAAACGAACTCTTCAACTATGTGAAGGATGGCCGCGGATAATGGAGCCCAGAGAAGCCATGTGTCGGCTATGCGGCGACTGGTGACGATCATGGGTCTCTCCCAGGGTTAGTTGAAATTCAGGTGGCCACCTCGGTGTAGCCGTGACGCATTTACGCAGCGGCTCGTGTCTTGATCTTCGTCGTTAATGCCTGCTGAAGCAAGTGCAGCTTCTCACATCCCCGTACACGTCGGTGCTTCTCGACCACCAGGAGCGTCGATGCACACAAGCGCAGCTTCTGGTCACTCGCCCTCCACCGATCCACATGGCCGGTCTTTGCCTCAACTCGCGCCATCACACTCTCGATCAGGTTCGTGGTCTTGAAACTGATCCCTAGCTCCGGGAACACGCCGCCGCTGCAGCGTGAGCGTTTCTTCCAGTCCCTCCTCAAGGCTTCGAGCAGCAGACTCGTTCACCGGAGTCGGCTCGCGTACGAGCCGCCCGAGCGCACGCTTCGCGTCAGCGTAGACAGGTTGCGCATAAGCGGCTTGGAGCTTTCTGCGCCACGTCACGTGCTGAGCTTTCGCGAGATAGCTGAGCACGTTTTCTCGCTTCTGCCACTCGTGTACCACTGGCAGCGCTGCACCGGGGTGTCTTCCCCGAACCCGTTGCGCACAACCACGTGGAGGCGCTGATCAACGCGGTCCGCACTGCTGGTCCGAACTGGAAGGATGCCGCGATCATCATTACGTATGATGAGAACGGCGGTTTCTGGGACCACGTCGCTCCGCCGAAGGTGGATCGCTGGGGTCCGGGAACGCACGTGCCGTCGATCATCATCTCGCGCTATGCGAAGCACGGCTTCATCGATCACAACAGCTACGACACGGCATCGATTCTCGCGCTGATCGAGAACCGCTACGCCCTCGCACCCACTCGGAACGCGTGACCAGAACGCTGATCCGCTGTCGAACTCGTTTGACTTGTCACGGACGCCGTAAGTCGCCCGTAACGCCTCGTGCATGCGAGGAGATGCAGTGTCATTCTTGGAGCGAAGAACCTCACGCGCCTCACACTCGGAGAAGTATCCGACGAGCGAGGTACTACTCATGTCGCATTTACGCGCACAGGTGCAGACTGGGACATACATGGTCCGCGACGTAGCAGTCCGGTCACGGATGGCCACCCGCACGTCCGGTGACCGCGGCGCTTCGCGAGATCGTCCTCCAGGACCTTCACCTTGTAGGCCGCTGTGAAGCGGCGTCTACTCGGGGTCGGTGACATCCCTGTATCGTGATATATCAACAGCAGGGGCAGGTGCAACGGCGGTCATTCGGTCACCCTCAAGTGCACACTAAACAACTGGAAGATCGGTGTCTTACTCATATTGGCAGCCAGGGGAGGGAGGCAAGCTCCCGAGGGAGTTGCGGAAGCGGGTTACGCCCACGGTAGTTGTGCAGTAGTTGCATCCACTCGCAGACGGTATGGACGCTCGGCCCCGCATCGCTGAATACTGGGGATCTTACCCGCAGCGCTAACAAGCCGACGTTACCGAGTTGTGACTAGTCCGAGATGAGAAGGCGACGAACAGACGACAGCTTACCCACTGTATCTAACCATCGCACGGGATATTATGGCACTTTCGATTGGTAGTTTCTACGGCGTTATCTTTGGTGCCTCGGCGCTGATCGCGATCACCCGTCCCACCTCGCTCGTGGCACAAGCCGACGCAACTCTCTCCGGCCACGTTACCGGAACGACAGGCAAGCCGCTTCAGGCGAGCGTGCATCTGCTCGGCACTCGACTTGGCGCCACCGCCGACCCTGGTGGAGCCTACCGGGTTGACCACATTTCTCGTGGCGTGTACCACGTCCTGGCGCGCATTCCAGGTTATGTCGCTGACACTGAGACTGTCGATTTAACTGCGGGTGGTACTGTAAACCGTGATTTCCGGCTTCGCGCTAGCGTCGCCCTGCTTGCGAGGGTAGTCGTGACCGCGTCGGCTCGTCTTGCGGAGACGAAGGCTGCGGCGCTCGACTCGATGAAACATGCCGACAACATCAAATACGTCGAATCGGGCGACGATATTCGTTCACTTCCCAGCCTCAATGTCGCAGAAGCCGCCGAGCGCATCCCAGGTGTGTCGACTGAGCGCGATGAAGGCGAGGGCAAGTTCGTGCAAATTCGTGGCACTGAGCCACGACTACAGAATGTGACGATCGACGGCGCGCACGTTCCAGGAACTCTCAATGGCAATCGCTCGGTCAAGTTAGACGACATCCCCAGCGACATCATCGGCGCGATTGAGGTCAGCAAGACGCTCAGCGCCGATCAGGACGCGGACGCCATAGGTGGCTCGGTGAACCTCCTCACGAAGATTCCCCAATCTTCGCCGCGCGGTTATGTATCCGGCCTCTTCGGTGTCACGACGATTCAAAGTCGGACGGCAGGCCAGGGCTCCTTCACTTATGGCGGCCGTGTCGGACAGAACCGCAAGCTTGGCTTTCTGATTGGCGCGTCGTACGACCGCAACAACCGCCCAATCAATGATGTCGAGCCGTTCTGGGGAGCGAACGCAGTCGGCACCGGATTCTATCCGAGCGACTTCAATCAGCGCTTTTACCTCTACTCACGAGATCGTTACGGAGTGAATGGCGACCTCGATTACCAGATCGATCCGACAACGCACGTGTTCCTTCGAGGCCTCTACAGTCGGTTTCTCGACCACGGCATTCGCCATTTCTGGGACGTCGCTTCCAACGCCGATTCGGTCGGGGCGAGCAACGTGCGTCCGTTCATTGGCGCGCAAGGCACAAGCTCGCGACAGGTCGAGCAGCGTACGCCGACCGAGAATACGTACGGCTTCACCACTGGTATCACGAAGCAGACTTTCGGGCCGTTCCGTCTGGACGCTTCCGCGAACGTCACCGGCTCGTCGTCCAACGAGACGAACTATCGGGATAGTAACTTCGGCTATACTGGTCCAGCCTTTTCGTACGTGTATGATAACTCGAACGTTCTGCGGCCACGGTACAGCGTCACTGATCCGGCACTCAAAGCCGCGCTGTTGGACCCGTCGAACTACGCGATGACGAGCTACGATTTCTTCACCAACAACACCACGGCGAGGGAGCTGGGCGGTCGGTTGAATCTCCTGCTTCCGTATCAGCTCGGCTCAATGCCAGCGTCGCTCAAGTTTGGTGCAGAGGTGAGCGATCTGGTAAAACGGTACGTGCAGAACAATGCAGCATACAGTGATACCGCGTCCTCTCCTGTGACGCTGGCAGCCCTTTCCGGCGGCGCGACCAATCACAACTACTACGCGAATGTATTTCCGGGGGGAATCGATCTGGGGCCAATGCCATCCAACGAACGCTCGCAGGCGTACGAGAACGCGAACCCGCAAGCATTTGCGCTTCAGACTGGCAACGCAGTCGCGAACGCGCTGGCGAGCTACGATGGGCATGAGCGAATCACTTCGGCGTACGTCATGCACGATGTCGATATAAACCATCTGCACGTCAATCTGGGAATGCGGCTCGAATCGACCTTCCAGGATTACCGCGGCTTTGCAGACACTGTGGGATCGGACTTCGCCTCGCCGACGGCCGCCGGTGGTGTGCAAGGAGTATCCGGCCGCCACACGTACAACGATGTCTTCCCAAGTGCGCAGTTCCGCTACGCTTTGGATAACGAAACGAATTTGCGTCTGTCGGTAACGCGCGGAATTGCACGCCCGGACTACACGGCGCTTGCGCCGACGACCCTCGGTACACCGAACTCCCAGATCGCGGGCGGCGCGCGGTTCAATCAATCGGTAATAGTCGGTAATCCAAATCTGCACGCGGAGTACGCTTGGAATTACGACCTTCTCTTCGAGCACTACCTACCCCACGCTGGTCTTATTGCTGCCGGGGTGTTCTACAAGGATCTACATGCTGTGATCTACAACCAGCGCGTCCAGAACTATCGGGGCCCCATTCCAGCATATCAAGGTGCGGCGTACACGGTGCCATTGAATGGTCCAGGAGGTCACATTATTGGGTGGGAAGCAGACTGGGAACAGCACCTGACGTTTCTACCGGGTCTGCTTAGCGGTCTGTCCTTCAATGCCAACTGGACGCACGTGGACTCATACGCACTTGTGCCGAGCAGTACATTCGATTCCACGTCCGCTGGATACGTTCCGTCGCAACTGCCAGCCCGTCGCGCGCCATTGTTCAGGACGTCACCAAACGTCGGCAACGTATCTGGTATCTACGAGTTGGGTCCTGTGTATGCGCGCGTTGCGTGGGCGTACCAGGGACCGAACATCAATTCGTACGGTGACGGTTCGTACGATCCGACTACGGCCGACACCTACTTCTACGCGCATTCGCAGGTTGACATGTCTCTCTACGTAAACATGTCCAAGAAGACACAAGTACAGTTTCAGGTGCTGAATCTCAACAATGCAGTATTCGGCTTCTTCAATGGCACCCCGAACCACCAGTTCGACGTGCAGCGCGAGTATTACGGGAAGACGTTCTACTTCGGCTTGCGACAGGCGATCCAGTGAATCGACTGCTCGGGCTTGATCAAACACACAACATGTTGGTGGAGAAAATATGAGTCGGAGTCGTCGAGGATGGATCGGAGCCATCGTGATAGGTCTCGTTGTCCTGTCGGTGAGCGCGTGTGCGGATGCAGGTGTACTTACCGGTGAAGGCCTGATCGCAGCGCAGAAGTCCATCACGGTCAGCGATCAAGGGTTTAATCCGAACACGCTGACGATCCCGGCCGGTGACACATTGACATTCCAGTGGTTTGGGCAGAATACAAATTTGCATCAGGTCATCGTGACCGGCTTGCCTAGTGGGACGGTTACGTCGGCAAACCAACGGACGGGTTCGTTCCAGATCGTGTTTCCAGTGGGAGGAACCTTCAACGTTTCAGATAGCGACAATTCAGGATTCTCGGCGACGGTCGCAGTCATCCAGTAGTCGGTGGTGAACGGTTATGCCTACGGTGTGGTGACGCCGTACGCAGGGCGGGCAGGCTGGATCGCGAACTCCGCGCGCCTTCATGGCCGATAACGATCTCGCTCTTGGGCGCATGATAGACGCGCTTTCGCGATCACCGTTCTGGAAGAATACCGTGGTTTTCGTGGTGGAGGACGACGCACAGAATGGTCCCGATCACGTGGACTCGCACCGTGCACCGGCATTCGTCATCTCCGCATACAATCGTGGCGGTGTGGTCCATCGGTGGACCAACACGACTGACGTGGTCGCGACGATTGGTGAGAGTCTACACATGGGCTCGCTGTCTCAGTTCGACTACTACGGACGGCCGCTACGCGATATATGGACGGGGGTGCCCAACCTAGCGCCGTATGCCGCCATCGTGCCGAACGTCGATCTGAACGAGAAGACCACAAAGAGGAGTGCAGGTGCGGCGGCGTCGGCTCGGCTCGATCTTAGCGAGTAGGATCGTGCGGATGAGGATCTCTTCAACCGCGTGCTCTGGAAGGCGATCAAGGGAAAGCGACACCATATCCAGGCGCGGTGCGTATCTCCGTACTGGAGTTGCGCCGGGCGCGGTAGCATACGGCTAGCATTAAAGCGGCGTGAAGACGCCGGCTACCACGGAACGCGCCTGGTGACCCCTCAGGGTGTCCGTCGATTGTAACAATTTAGAGCCGGTCTTCCGAATTTACGGCAACGCAGCAAGTCTTCAGTATGGCTCATATTCGTAAGCAGGACGTCATCGCAATCTGGCAGGCTTGTGACAGCATAGACCGGGCAGCCGCAACGCTCACCAGAATGCCAGCTGATGGCGACGATCCAACAGCCGAGCAGCTCGCCGCCATGCAGTCCGGAGTGCTCGAAATCCGGGCACTGCTCCCGGAGCGCCCGTTGCGCGATTTGCTTAGACCCGCGACCGGCGGTGACCCCGACAACGCCGCAGGTGACCATCCAGACCGCCCCACAAGAACGAAGGCGAAAAAAACTGGCGCGAAACAAGAGGCGGGTGCAGGGTCCGCGAAAACAAAGGCACCGCGTAAAGCCAAGACATAGGCTTCATCGGTGACACGAACGTTACGCCTCGTGTACATATCGGTAATGGAACCGTTACGAGCAGCACCTACGTTGCGGATGGAACGACGCGACGCATGGAGCGCACACCAAGGCCAGCCAGTACTGGCCGGAGGGTAACAAAATGGACGAGCAAATGCACGGCCCCGACGATCTGGCCGCAATCCGCGCGGGCGGAGTGATCAATCCACCCACCAAAAGCTCGCCGCCTCGCGATCTACCGGAGAGCTCCGACGCGCGGGACGGTGACGAGAATCGCATGCTTGCCGATGATGAGTCGGCGAGTACCGACGACGATTCCCTCGATGGTTCACCGCTCGACGATGAGGACACTGAGTACGACGTCGAGGCACAAGCCGACTGACGGCGCCCGGAGTAGCCGTCTCTAGAAATGGCCTTACGACGTAGTACTACAATAGAGATCGGGATAGGGAGTAGGAGAGGATAAGTCTCCTACTTCCGTCCCACACCACCGTACGTACGGGTCCGTATACGGCGGTTCGGAAAGTTGAGGTTCAAGAGTTCTCAAGAGGGAGCCAGGCGCGGCACTCCAAGCGACTCGAAGTACTTGCCCGGCAATGCGATGTGAAGCGCCTTGTGTGCTGCCACATGCCACCAGCTTCGACCGTACCGAGCCGCGATCCAGAGCGCCGCGCCGCCTACTTCTCGACGCTGCAATTCTCGATACATCGTTCGGCCACGTTTCCATTGCTTGAGCATGAGCATTCGCAATCGGCGGTGCAGCCACTTATCTACGACGGCAAATACCCCCGGCGTGTCGGCGAGTCGGAAGTATGCTTTCCAGCCCACCAGGTAGCTCCGCAGTGCCGCCGCTACTTTGACGATACTGCGGCCGCCGTTCCGAGACGTAATATCCCGGATGCGCTCCTTCATCTTTACAAGAGCACTTGGTGCCACCCGTCGCTTCACGATCTTCCCCGGCGCCACCCAGAAGCTGTAGCCCAGAAACGATCGGTTCCACGCCGGAGCCACCGCACTCTTCGATGCGTTGACCGTGAGCTTGAGTTTCCCGTACAGTCGAGTCAGTCCGACCATCATGCGCTCCGCCGCTCGCTTCGATTGCACGTACACGTTGCAATCATCCACATAACGCACGAAGCGATGTCCGCGTCGCTCTAACTGCTGGTCCACCACGTCGAGTAGCACGTTCGCCAAAAGCGGCGAGAGCGGCCCGCCTTGCGGCGTGCCTTCGTGCCGTTCCATCACCACTCCGGACACCAATACTCCGGCTTCCAGGTAGCGACGGATGAGTGCACGCATCCGCGGGTCCGCAATTCGCTTCGCCACCAAGCCCATGAGCACATCGTGATTGACGCGGTCGAAGAATTTCTCCAGGTCCACGTCCAACACCCAGCGACGACCACTCTGCACGTACCGTTGCGCCTGACAAACAGCATCGTGCGCCCGACGGCCCGGCCGAAAGCCATAGCTGGACTCCGAGAAGGTGGGATCGATCAGGGGTTGCAGGACCTGTAACACGGCCTGCTGAATGAACCGATCCAGCACGGTCGGAATGCCAAGCGTTCTCACCGCTTACTCCGCACGCCGAGTATCTCATCGAGCGCTGGCGCGCTGGCTGTCATAACGTCACCGCGCTTTGGCGCGAACTCCGCGACGAGCGCGGCTTTCACGGTGGCCTCACTACCGTACTGGCGTGGGCTCGCGTGTACCTGCGTGAAGGCCTCCGCGGAATGAACGCACCGGAAAAGCCGCTTATGGTAACAGTACGTCCATCCTCACGGGGAGTGTGCATAAAGTTCTGTAGTTTCGCCTGACTTGCTTTTCACTGTCGTTCCGGAGCGGAGTCAATGCTCCGGGGCGGGGCGGGAATTGGACAAGCGAGAAAGGCCATCGT